>JAGXGM010000043.1 GCA_024636675.1 Hydrogenophilales bacterium
AAAGGCGCTCACCGCCGCGGTGGAAGAGTTCAAGAAAACCGGCGTCTATTGATATAGACCGCGCTGATTAGGAGCCATTATGGCAGCCGGAAAAGAGATACGAACCAAGATCAAGAGCGTGGAAAACACGCGCAAGATCACCAAAGCGATGGAGATGGTCGCCGCGTCCAAGATGCGCAAGGCTCAAGAACGCATGCGGGCCGCGCGCCCGTATGCCGAGAAAATTGCTAACGTGGCCACCCATCTGGCTTACGCGCACACGGAATACAAGCACCCCTTCGTGATCGCACGCGACACCGTCAAGCGCGTTGGCGTCATCGTCATCACCTCCGACAAGGGGCTGTGCGGCGGCCTCAACACCAACGTCTTCCGTCTGGCGGTGAACCAGATGAAGCAGTGGGAAACCGCCGGCATTTCCATCGACGTCACCGCGTTCGGCAACAAAGGGCTGGGTTTCATGCAGCGCCTGGGCGCCAACGTAGTGTCGCAGCTCACCGGTGTGGGCGATGCCCCGCATATGGAGCAACTGATCGGCCCGGTCAAGGTCATGCTCGACGCCTATCTGGAAGGCAGAATCGACGCGCTGTATATCGTCTACAACCGCTTCATCAACACGATGAAGCAGGAACCGACGCTGACCCAATTGCTGCCGCTGGCGCGTCTTGAAGACGAAGAGGAGGCGAGCCTGAAAAAGCACTGGGACTATATTTACGAACCCGATGCCAAGCCGGTGGTGGACGAAATGCTGATGCGCTATATCGAGTCGCTGGTGTACCAGGGCGCCGCCGAGAACATCGCGTGCGAACAATCGGCACGGATGGTGGCGATGAAGGCCGCTTCTGACAATGCCAAGGACGTGATCGGCGAACTGAAGCTGGTCTACAACAAGACCCGCCAGGCTGCAATCACCAAGGAACTGTCGGAGATCGTCGCTGGTGCGGCTGCGGTTTGAATGTGCCCACTATGCTGAATTGCGCGATCACAGAATTTAATCTTCTTAGGAAACAAGCATGAGCAACGGAAAAATTGTTCAGATCATCGGTGCCGTGGTGGACGTGGAATTCTCGCGTGATGCCCTGCCCAGGGTCTTTGAAGCGCTGAAAATGCAATCTCCCGAACTCACGCTCGAAGTCCAGCAGCAGCTGGGCGACGGCGTGGTGCGAACCATTGCGATGGGCTCGACCGATGGCCTGCGCCGCGGCATGGATGTGCTCGCAACCGGCAGTCCGATTATGGTACCGGTCGGCCAGGCTACCCTGGGCCGCATCATGAACGTGCTCGGTGAGCCAATCGACGAAGCCGGCCCGGTTACGACCGAAACGCATATGCCGATCCACCGCAAGGCACCGGCATATGCCGATCAAGCCGCTTCGGTGGAAATTCTCGAAACCGGCATCAAGGTGATCGACTTGATCATGCCGATCGCCAAGGGCGGCAAGGTCGGCCTGTTCGGCGGCGCCGGTGTGGGCAAGACCGTGACGCTGATGGAGCTGATCCGCAACATCGCGGTCGCGCACTCGGGCTTCTCGGTGTTTGCCGGCGTCGGTGAGCGCACCCGTGAGGGCAACGACTTCTATCACGAGATGAAAGAAGGCGGCGTGCTGGACAAGGTCGCACTGGTCTATGGCCAGATGAACGAGCCCCCGGGTAACCGTCTGCGCGTCGCGCTGACCGGTCTGACCATGGCCGAATACTTCCGCGACGAAGGCCGTGACGTACTGCTGTTCGTCGATAACATCTACCGTTACACCCTGGCCGGCACCGAAGTGTCCGCGCTGCTGGGCCGGATGCCGTCCGCGGTGGGCTACCAGCCGACGCTGGCCGACGAAATGGGCCGCCTGCAGGAGCGCATCACCTCCACCCGCACGGGTTCGATCACCTCGTTCCAGGCTGTGTACGTGCCGGCGGACGACTTGACCGACCCGTCGCCGGCCACCACCTTTGCCCACCTCGACGCGACCCTGGTGCTCTCGCGCCAGATCGCCGAACTGGGGATCTACCCCGCGGTGGATCCTCTCGATTCGACCTCGCGCATCCTTGATCCGCAGGTTGTTGGCGAAGAGCACTACAACGTCGCCCGTGCGGTGCAGGGCACGCTCCAGCGCTACAAGGAGCTGCGCGACATCATCGCGATTCTGGGCATGGACGAATTGTCGCCCGAGGACAAGCTGTCGGTGGCGCGTGCGCGGAAGATCCAGCGCTTCCTGTCGCAGCCGTTCTTCGTTGCGGAAGTGTTCACTGGCGCGCCGGGTAAATATTGCACGCTGAAAGAGACCGTTGCCGGCTTCAAGGCGATTGTCGACGGCGAATACGACCACCTTCCGGAGCAGGCCTTCTACATGGTTGGCCCGATCGAAGAAGCGGTCGAAAAGGCGAAGACCATTCAGTAATAAGGCGGCCGTGAGCGGAGGACCGAGAGGTACTGCCGTCTGCTCCCCTCTCGGCTCTCCGCTCTCAACTGGAATACACTATGGCAATGACCCTACACGTCGACATCGTTAGCGCAGAAAAATTACTTTACTCCGGCACTGCCGAAGTAGTGATTGTTCCCGGCATGCGTGGCGAACTTGGTATCTACCCGCGTCACACGCCGCTGTTGACCACGCTCAAGGCCGGGTCGGTACGTATTAAGATACCAAACCAGGCTGAAGAGGAGTTGGTCTATGTCTCCGGTGGCATTCTCGAAGTGCAGCCGAACGTTGTCACCATCCTGTCCGACTCCGCCATTCGCGGCGCCGACCTCGACGAAGCCAAGGCCCTCGAAGCCAAACGCGCCGCCGAAGAAGTGATGAAAGACAAGGCTGCCAGTATCGACTACGCGCAAGCGCAGGCCGAACTCGCACAAGCTGTTGCTCAATTGGCAGCGATCAAAAAGCTACGCAAGCTGACCTGATAGAAGGCAGCTGCCATCAAAAAGGCAACCTTTGGGTTGCCTTTTTTTTGGAGAAGAGAATCCGGGGGGCCGACATGCGCGACGTCGCGGAGCCCTTCAGGACAAGGGGAAGCACCGGTGTCCATTGTCAAAACGTGACCGCACGATGGCAAATGGTTGACTAAACCAATCCTTGGGCTAGTTTTCAATCAGTGGACGCTAGATAAGCGTTATGGGATACGGCTGGTTGGTAACAGCATGCTTTGCATACGAAGCATTGAATTTTGCTTGTTCATTAAAATTAGGAGCATAAACATGCGTACATGGCCTTTTGTCCTCGGCATCATGGGAACGATCCTGATTTCTGCAGGGGCTGTAACCGCACATGCGGCAGAGCCCGCTTTCTACAATCCGGCCAATGCCGCCAGCCCGACCGGGTTTACGATCGGCCATGAGCTCTTCAGGACGATCGGCTGCCCAGGGCGGGAGCTTCTAGGCACCCCTTGTCCGGTGCCGCCCTCGCCTGCCCCGGTTGCAGCAGTGTCTGAACCAGAACCCGCAATTGCGCCGCTCACCCCCGAAGCACCGCTTCCTGCACCCCCACAACCCGAGGCTGCAATTCCTCCACTAGCGCCTGCCGCCGCGCCCGCGCCCTCTGAGCCCGCCCCGGCCATGGTATTGGTTTTGGAGGGTGTGAACTTCGATTTCGACAAGGCAGTCATCCGGCCGGAAGGCTACGTCAAGCTTGACCAGGACGTCGCCGTCCTGAAGGAATGGGGCGACGTGGATGTGGAGGTGGGGGGCCATACGTGCAGCATTGGCACAGAGGCATACAATCTGGACTTGTCGCTACGCCGCGCCGAGGCAGTTCGTAACTATCTGGTCAGCCAGGGAATATCGGCAGACCGTCTGACCGTCAGGGGCTACGGGGAGACCCGTCCCACCGCCAGCAACGCTACGCCCGAGGGCCGCGCCCAGAACCGTCGGGTTGAATTGGTGCGGCAACGATAACGACGACGCGATTCTGCTCAAATACGGGAACTTTGGTTCCCGTGTTTTTTATGGGTAGGGTGAAATGAGCGGGCGAAGAATTTTTTGACAGCCTGCAGCGTGGCGATGGCAAATACAACGCAAGGCGATCCTGGAAGCCGCTGGGAGACCTGATGCCCTAGCCAGACAGCGGGCTACCAAAGCAGTTATATTAATCACGGACGCTGATGCAAAAAATCGTCAGAAATCGGAGCGACGTTGAGCGATATCAAGAAATGCGAAATTAAGTTCGCTACCGCACAGAAGCGGTGGACGCCTTGCAGTAATATGAATCAGTCGTTCTAATGAAGCACCCTGGAAGCATAATCAATTTCAGGACGCCGATCGAATTTTGCCTGAGTCTATAAATAGGAGCTTTAACATGCGTACAACCCCTTTTCTTTTCAGCATCCTTGGTGCAACCCTGATTTCTGCCGGCGCTATAAGCGCACATGCGGCTGAAAGTGCTTATTACAACCCGTCCAATGCCGCCAGCGCGACCGGGAAAACAGTCGGCCATGAGCTTTTCAAAACGATCGGTTGTCCCGGCAAACAGCTTCTCGACGCACCGTGCAAGGTGCCGGCGCCGGCGCCCGAGCCTGCGCCTGAACCGATGGCTGCTGCCCCCGCACCGGCTTATGTCGCGCCCGAACCCGCACCCGCACCCGCACCGGCTTATGTCGCACCCGAACCCGCAGCGCCGCAAAAACTGGTGCTCGAAGGCGTGAACTTTGATTTCGACAAAGCCACCCTGCGTCAGGAAGACGTCTCCGAGCTCGACAAGAACGTTGAGGCTTTGAAGGCATGGGGCGATGTGAATATCGAAGTGGCAGGCCATACTGATAGCAAGGGCAGCGATGCATACAATATGGAGTTGTCACAGCAGCGCGCAGAAGCGGTCCGTAACTTCCTGATCAGCCGTGGTGTCGCTGCAGATCGCCTGACTGCCAAGGGCTACGGCGAATCGCAGCCGGTTGCGGATAATGCTACGGAAGAGGGTCGGTTCAAGAACCGTCGCGTTGAACTGACACCGCTGAAATAATCGGTCGTCCATTCGCGCAAGCCAATGACGGGGACTTCGGTCCCCGTCATTATTTGTGCTGGTGCCGAAGCCGCGCTGGCATGGCGGGGCATATAGACGCACACAGGCTTTATACTTGGCCCGCATTTTGCTCAACCTAATTGCTGATACGGCTCACTATTCTGAATTCAGACAGACACGAATGTATTCCATGCTTGAAATCCTGATTCTCGCGGCGGGCAAAGGCACCCGCATGCGCTCCGACCTGCCCAAGGTGCTGCACAGGCTGGCGGGCAAACCCCTGCTCGGGCATGTGGTGGATACGGCCCACGAACTCGGCGCCGCGCAAGTCTGCGTGGTGTACGGTTTCGGCGGCGAAGCCGTGCCGCAGTCGATGGCTGACGACAAGCTGACGTTTGTGCTACAGGCCGAACAGCACGGCACCGGTCATGCGGTCAAGCAGGCGCTGCCGCAGCTGGCAAACGACAGCGTCACGCTGGTGTTGTACGGCGATGTGCCGCTGACCCACGTCTCGACCCTGCGACCGCTGGTGGCGGCCGCTCAGGCGGGCAAGCTGGGGCTGCTGACAGTGAACCTGGCCCAGCCCGACGGCTACGGCCGCATCGTTCGGGAAAACGGCAAGGTCACCCGCATCGTCGAGCACAAGGACGCGTCGCCCGCGGAGCGCGCAATTCATGAGGTCAACACTGGCATTCTCGCGGTGGCGACCCGTCAACTCAAACGGTGGACCGACGAACTCAAAAACGACAACGCGCAGGGCGAGTATTACCTGACCGACGTCATCGCACTGGCGGTACGCGACGGGGTCGAGGTGGACACTTATCAGCCGGCATTCGAGTGGGAAGTGCTGGGGATCAACAGCAAGGCTCAGCTGGCTCAGCTCGAGCGCATCCACCAAAACGAGATCGCCCAGGCGCTGCTCGACGCCGGCGTGACGCTGATGGACCCGGCGCGGCTCGATGTGCGCGGCGCGCTGATATGCGGGCGCGATGTCGTCATCGACGTCAACTGCGTGTTCGAGGGGCACGTGAAACTGGGAGACGGCGTGCAAGTGGGCGCTAACTGCGTGCTCCGCAACGTGACGGTGGCAGCGGAGACGCGCATCGACGCGTTCACCCTGATCGACGATGCACAAATCGGCGAGGCCAACCGGCTCGGACCGTTCTCGCGCATTCGCCCCGGGACCACGCTGGCACGCGACGTGCACGTCGGAAACTTTGTCGAGATCAAGAACAGCCAGATCGACGACGGCTCCAAGATCAACCACCTGTCCTACGTCGGCGACACCACCATGGGCAAGCAGGTCAACATCGGCGCCGGCACCATCACCTGCAACTACGACGGCGCCCATAAGCACCGCACGGTGATCGAGGACGACGTGTTCGTCGGATCCGACACCCAGCTGGTGGCACCGGTCACCGTCGGCCGCGGCGCCACCCTGGGCGCCGGTACCACGCTGACGAAAGACGCGCCCGCCGGCGAGCTCACCCTGTCGCGGGCGAAACAGCTCACCCTCAGCGGCTGGCAGCGGCCGGTAAAAAAGGTGAGGGGTGAGGCGTGAGGCGTAATTTAACGGGAGGTTTGGAGATCATGACAATGCTAAGCAAGCAAAGCGACGGTGGCTCGAGGTTGGACCCCTTACCCCTCACCCCTCACCCCTCACTCAACGCGGAGCGCTGAATCATGTGCGGCATTGTCGGCGCGGTTGCGCAACGTAACGTCGTTCCCATCCTGCTCGAAGGCCTGCGGCGGCTGGAATACCGCGGCTACGACTCGGCCGGGCTGGTCATCATCAACGGCGGTCTGAAGCGGGTGCGCAGCGTCGGCCGTGTTGCCGGGCTGGAGGCGGCCTGTACGGCGCATCAGGTGCACGGCAACCTCGGTATCGCGCATACGCGCTGGGCCACCCATGGCGTGCCGTCGGAAGCCAACGCGCATCCGCACGTGAGCGGCAGTCTGGCGGTGGTGCATAACGGCATCATCGAAAATCACGAGGCACTGCGCATCCGGCTCAAGGCGGCCGGCTTCACCTTCACCTCGGAGACCGACACCGAAGTGATTGCCCATCTGGTCGAGCTGTATTACCGTCAGACGCAAGACCTGCTCGCCGCGACGCGTGCTGCAGTGGCCGAACTCGAGGGCGCCTACGCCATCGGCATAGTGTGCGAGGACTCGCCGAACCGGCTGATCTGCGCGCGCA
Organism: Hydrogenophilales bacterium; assembly: GCA_024636675.1. GTDB lineage: Bacteria > Pseudomonadota > Gammaproteobacteria > Burkholderiales > Thiobacillaceae > Thiobacillus. Next base: position 7,144 of record JAGXGM010000043.1, read on the forward strand.
AGGGCAGCCCGCTGCTGGTCGGTCTCGGCATTGAGGAAAACTTCATCGCCTCCGACGTCTCGGCCCTGCTGCCGGTGACCCAGCGCGTGATGTACCTGGAAGAGGGCGACGTCGCCGACATCGGCCTGTTGGCGGTGTCGGTGGTCGATGCGGCGGGCAACCCGGTCGACCGCAGCGTGCACATTTCCGAACTGTCGGCCGACATGGCCGAGCTCGGCAATTACCGCCACTTCATGCAGAAGGAAATCCACGAGCAGCCGCGCGCGCTGACCGACACCTTGCTGACCGCCGTGGCGCAGGAACATATTCAACCGGAATGGTTCGGCTTCGACGCCGCGGAGGTGCTGGGCAAGGTGAACGCGGTGACTTTCCTCGCCTGCGGCACCAGCTACCATGCGGCGAAAGTGGCCACTTACTGGCTGGAAGCGATCGCGGGCATTCCGGCGCGCGCCGAAATTGCCAGCGAATACCGCTACCGCACCTCGGTGCCCAACCCCGACGCGCTCATCGTCACCATTTCGCAGTCGGGCGAAACCGCTGACACGCTGGCGGCGTTGAACCACGCCAAGGCGCTGGGCCAGGACAAAACGCTGACTATCTGCAACGTGCCGGAATCGGCGCTCACCCGCGCGTCGCGGCTCAAATTTCTCACCCGCGCCGGCCCTGAAATCGGCGTCGCCTCGACCAAGGCCTTCACCACCCAGCTCGCCGCCCTGTGTTTGCTGACACTGGTACTGGCGAAACTGCGTGGGCGGCTCAGCGTAGAACAGGAAGCGGCATACCTGGCCGAGCTGCGCAGTATGCCGAACAAGGTGCAACAGGTGCTGGCGCTGGAGCCGCAGGTCGAAGCCTGGTCGCAGCGTTTCGCCAACAAGCACCACGCCCTGTTTCTTGGGCGCGGCGTGCATTACCCGATCGCGCTCGAAGGCGCGCTGAAGCTGAAGGAGATTTCCTACATTCACGCCGAGGCCTACCCTGCGGGCGAACTCAAGCACGGCCCGTTAGCGCTGGTGGACGAGGACATGCCGGTGATTACCATCGCGCCCAACGACCAGCTGATCGAAAAGCTGAAGTCGAACATGCAGGAAGTGCGCGCGCGCGGCGGCGAGCTGTATGTGTTCGCAGACGGCGACGTGCACATCGAGGAATCGGCGTTCGTTCACGTCATCCGCCTGCCCGGCGGCAGCAACGGCCTGCTGTCGCCGATCCTGCATACGGTGACGTTGCAGATGCTGTCGTATCACGCCGCCCTGCAAAAAGGCACCGACGTGGACAAGCCACGCAACCTGGCGAAATCCGTCACCGTGGAGTAAACCGGCGGCACAAAAAAGCGCGGCATTGAGCCGCGCTTTTTGCTGGCAGACTGCGTACTCAGTGCCGCTTGTGATCTTCTTTCAGCGCCAGGGTGGCGACCTGGACGCGGTTGCGCAAGCCGAGCTTTTCCATGATGTTGCGCAGATGGTTGCGCACGGTGTTTTCCGACAGGGTCATCTTGTAGGCGATGGCCTTGTTGGACAGGCCTTCCTTCACATGATCGACGATTTCCATTTCACGCGCAGTCAGGGCCGACAGCGCGCTGTTGTTGAGTTCGCCGCGCGCCATCTTCTGCATGATGTTGAGCGGAAAGCTGCTCTGGCCGTCGCACACGCTGCGGATGGCCGCCAGCACCTGATCAGGCTCGCTGGACTTGATCACATAGCCGTCGACGCCGGACGAGATCGCCTCGGAAATTTCCTCATCGGAGTCGGCAATGGTGAGCATGATGACCTTGATGCCGAGGTCGCGCAGGTCGGAGACGAGGTCGAGCCCGTCGGCATCGGGCAGCGAGCGGTCAAGCAGCGCCGCGTCGGCCGTGTTGCCCGCGGCCATCCAGGCGCGCAACTCGGCCGCGTTGGCCAGCTGAGCGGTAAGCGTCAGATCAGGCTCCTGCTCGATATAGCCCGCAACACCCATGCGCAACAGGGGGTGATCGTCGATGAGGATAATGTTTAAAGGGGTTGGCATTGCTTCTCCACTTATTGGGTCAAGCTGATCAGGTAGGCAGACCGCGCGGCTTGCGGGGTGCCTTTTCGAATGCTGCATCATAAACCGGAATGGGCAGCCATTTCAGCAGCCGCGCGCCCCAGGCCATTTGCCAGGGAATCACGGTATAGGCCCGGCGCCGCGAGATGCAGTCCGCCACTTTCGCCGCGGCCACCTGGGCACTCATCCTGAATGGCATGACGTAGGGGTTGACCTGCGTCATCGGCGTGTCGATGTAGCCGGGCGCCACCGTGACCACGGCAATGCGGCGCGCTTTCAGTTCCAGCCGCAAGGCTTCGAGATAGACGGTGGCGGCGGCTTTCGAAGCCGAATAGGCGCTGCCGCCGGGCAGGCCGCGCACTCCTGCCACGCTGGAAATGCCGCACAGCACGCCGCCGCGTGCTTGCATGGAGGCGATGAATGGCTGAAACGTGTGCACCAGACCGAGGACGTTGGCGTCCATCACCGCGCGAAAAACCGCGGCGTCGGCTGGCTCCTCGGTCAGGGTGCCGACGCTGATGCCCGCCGCCGCGATGACGATATCGGGCGGGCCGATTTCATTCAAATAGGCTTCGGCCGCGCATTGCATGGCGGCGGCGTCGCGCACGTCGGCCGGATACAGCCGCGCGTCCAGCCCGTCACCTGCGTTTTTCAGACCATCGAGGCGGCGGCCGGCCAGCCCCAGTTGCGCCCCCAGCGCGCCGTAGTGCCGCGCCAGGGCCGCGCCGAGACCGGAACTCGCGCCGGTGATAAAAACCTTGGGCGGGGCGGCCGGCAATGGATCTATTTCGCGGATTTCTTGCTGCCGCTGCGTTCGGCGCGTGCCTTGGCGATTAGCTGGTCGAGCACTTCGAACAGGCGCGCCTCGCTGCCGGCCATCGACACCGAGGTCGCGTACTTGCCGTCGATGATGAAGGCAGGCACGCCGCTGATGGCGTAGGTGGTGGCCAGCCGTGCACCCTGGGTGGCTTTCGACTGGGTGGAGAAGGAATTGTAGATGCCCTCGAATTTCTTGCGGTCGACGCCGTGCCTGGCGATCCAGCCGCCCAGCACGGCCGGGTCGTTGAGGTTGATGTTTTCCACGTGGTAGGCATCGAACACCTTGTGGTGCAGGCGGCCGAGCAGGTTCATCTGCTCCAGGGTGTAATAGAGCTTGGCGCCGGGCATCCAGTCGTCACGGAACACCGCCGGCACGCGCCGCACCTGGGCGTCCTTGGGCAGTGTCTTCAGCCAGGCATTGAGGCCGGGTTCGAGCTGAAAGCAGTGCGGGCAGCGATACCAGAAAAATTCCAGCACTTCGACCTTGTTGCCGGTGGCGACCGGCTGCGCATTCTTCAGACGGGTGTAGTCGTGTCCCTCGAAGGCTTCCGGCGCGGCAGCCAGGGCAGACAGGGAAAGGACGGTGGCGGCCAAAAAAGCCAAAGTGCGGGTGAACATCAAGGCGTCTCCTGTGGGTTGGGAACTTCTTTGACCAGCGCAGCCGGGATATCGTTCTGTGTCAGCAGGCTGCGGGTGCGATTCACCTCATCCATGGCGCTGAAGGGACCAACGCGCACACGATGGAACACGCCCTTGTCGGCGACCTCGCCGGTCTGGATAACGGCTTCGAGGCCGAGCATCGCCAGTTGTGCTTTCAGGTTGTCTGCATCATCGGCATTTTGGAACGCGCCTGCCTGCAGGTAATAGCGCGGCGCGACTTCGGCGGGCGCGGTGGACGGCGGCAGCACGCTTGGCGTATCGCTCGGCAGGACCTTGTAAAAGTCGAAGCTGGGCGCAGTCTCGGGCGTGGCGGGCGCGGGCTGGCTGGGAACCGCCGCCGGGGAGGCGGACGAGAACGGATTGTTGCCGGTGACCCAGAGTGCCACGCCCACGGCGAGAATCGCGCCGATGATGAGGCCGATGAGAACGCCGCTGAAAACAGTACCGCCCTTGCGGGGATAAGCGCTGCCGGCGCGGTCGGTTCTTCGGGATTTAGGTTGTGCCATGGTTACATTTTCTCCGGAGCGGACACGCCGAGCAAGGCGAGGCCGTTGACGATCGTGATGCGGGTGGCGTCGGCCAGCGCCAGCCGGGCGAGCTTCGTCGCCGCATCATCGACCAGGAATTTTTCGGCGTTGTACCACGCGTGGAAGTCGCCCGCCAGCATCTGCAGGTAGTGCACCAGCAGATGCGGCGCCAGGTCGCGCGCGGCGCCGGCGACGACCTCGGGGTATTCGGCCAGGCGCTGCATCAGCGCGAGTTCGTGCGGCGCGGCCAGCGGCGCGAGATCGACGGCGTCGAGTGCGGCGGGCGTATCGCCCCATTCTTCAAACACGCGGCAGATGCGCGCGTGGGCGTATTGCACGTAGAACACCGGGTTGTCGGTGTTTTTGGCGACTGCCAGATCGACGTCGAAGATGTATTCGGTATCGGCCTTGCGCGAGAGCAGGAAGAAGCGCACCGCGTCCTTGCTGGTCCAGTCGATGAGGTCGCGCAGGGTGACGTAGCTGCCGGCGCGCTTGGAGATCTTCACCTCCTCGCCGCCCCGCATCACCCGGATCATGGTGTGCAGCAGGTAGTCAGGATAGCCCTCGGGGATGCCGACGCCGGCCGCTTGCAGGCCGGCGCGCACGCGGGCGATGGTGCCGTGGTGGTCGGTGCCCTGGATGTTGATCGCGCGCTCGTAACCGCGCTCCCACTTGGCGATGTGATAGGCGACGTCGGGCACGAAATAGGTGTAGGTGCCGTCGGACTTCTTCATCACGCGGTCCTTGTCGTCGCCGTAATCGGTGGTCCGAAGCCACAGCGCGCCGTCCTGCGCGTAGGTCTTGCCGGCGTCGACCAGCTTTTGCACCGTCGCCGCGACGCGGCCGCTGGTGTACAGGCTCGACTCCAGATAGTAGTGGTCGAAGCGCACCGCGAAGGCCTTGAGGTCGAGGTCCTGCTCGTGGCGCAGATAGGCGACGCCGAACTGGCGGATCGAATCGAGGTCGTCGACGTCGCCGGTGCCGGTGTATTCGCGGTCGTCCGACTTCACGGTCTTTTTCGCCAGAAAATCCGCCGCGATGTCGGCGATGTAGTCGCCGTTATAGGCGGTTTCCGGCCACGCGGCGTCGCCCGGCTTTGCGCCTTTCGCGCGCGCCTGCACGCTGTTGGCCAGGGTGGCGATCTGCACCCCGGCGTCGTTGTAGTAGAACTCGCGGCACACTTCCCAGCCCTGCGCCGCATACAGATTGCAGATCGCGTCGCCGAGCGCCGCCTGGCGGCCGTGGCCGACGTGCAGCGGACCGGTCGGGTTGGCCGAGACGAATTCGACCAGCACCTTGTGGCCGCGGCCGGCGTCGCCGCGGCCGAATTCCGCGCCTTCGGTGCGGACGCGCCGCACGATACCGTGCCAGGCCGCGGGCGTGAGGTGGAAGTTGATGAAGCCGGCACCGGCGATTTCGGCTCTTGCGATCAGCGGGGACGCGGACAGTTCGGTCAGGATCAGCTGCGCCAGTTCGCGCGGGTTGCGCTTCAGCGGCCGCGCCAGCTGCATCGCGGCGTTGCTGGAAAAGTCGCCGTGGGCGGGGTTTTTCGGGCGTTCGATCTCGAGGCTGACCGGAGCGTCGGGCGCCACCGTTTCGAGGGCTGCGCCGATCAGCAGGGCGATCTGGTCTTTGAGCGGATGGGTGTCGGACATGGGCTTACAAAGAGGACGCCAACCCGCACGTCTTCAGTGTTCGAAATGAGTAGCCCGCGATTATAAGCGCCGCGCGCGGGGCATCAAAACGTGGGTGTTCTAAACTGGAAATGCGCCGAATGGAAAAGACGAGAATCTTCCGCATGCTGCGTTACAAATCTTCGCCAAGTGTTCAACCTGGCTGCGGTTTGCGCCTTGCCTGCGCAAGATTTCGCCATTTCCATTAACACTGTCACGCAGCGCAAACGTTCGATCAGCGCACTGCCAGTTCAAAACACCAGCGGGTCGACGTCGAGCGACCAGCGTGCCACGCGCGGCCGGATGGTATCGAACTGCGGCCGCCAGTCTCGCACGAACGCCTGCAGGGCCTGGCGCTGCGCCGACTGGATCAGCAGCTGCGCGCGCTCCAGATTGGCCACGCGCGCCATCGGCGCCGGGGTGGCGGCGAACACGCTGACCGCCGCGCTGTCGGGCGCCAGCGCGGCGGCGCGCTGCAGGAAGGCCAGCGCCGCGTCCATCGTTGGCGCCTCGGCGCGCAGCAGGACCTGGCGCGTGAACGGCGGCAGGTCGAGTTGGCGGCGTTCGGCCAGCAGCGCCCGCGCGTAGCCGGGGTAGTCGTGACGCTGCAGGTAGCGGAACAGCGGATGATCGGGGAAGGCGGTCTGGATCAACACGCGGCCGGGTTTGTCGGCGCGCCCGGCGCGTCCGGCCACCTGCATCAGCTGGGCGAACAGGCGCTCAGTGGCGCGGAAGTCGGGGCTGTAGAGCGCACCGTCGGTGTCGAGGATCAGCGCCAGCGTCATGTTGGGGAAATCGTGGCCCTTCGCCAGCATCTGGGTGCCGACCAGGATGTCGATCTCGCCGCCGTGCACCGCCGCCCCGAGTTCGGCCCAGGCGCGCGGGCGCATGGTGTCGCGGTCGATGCGGCGGATGCGCGCAGCGGGCAGCAGCGCGGTGAGCGTCTCCTCCAGGCGCTGGGTGCCCTGCCCGAGCGGCTTCAAGTCCGGATTGCCGCAGCCCGGGCATGCGGACGGGATGCGCGTCTCGAGCCCGCAATGGTGGCATTTCAGGCGATGTGAAGTGCGGTGCAGCACCAGCCGCGCCGAGCAGCGCGGGCAGGGCGACACCCAGCCGCAGCTTGGGCAGTACAGCGCCGGCGCGTAGCCGCGGCGGTTGAGAAAGACCAGACTCTGCTCGCCGCGCGCCAGGGTCTCGGTGAGCGTCTGCAGGGCGGGCCGGGTGAGGCCGTTGTCGAGTGGAATGTGCTTGAGGTCGACCAGTTCGATGTCCGGCAGCCGCGCCTGGCTGATCGCGCGCTGCGTAAGCTCGATCAGCCGGTAACGCCCGGATAGCGCCTGCGCGTAGCTTTCCAGCGAGGGGGTGGCGGAACCGAGCACCACCAGCACGCCGCACTGCTTGCCGCGTGCGATGGCGACGTCGCGTGCCGAATAGCGCAGGCTGTCCTGCTGCTTGAACGATGCGTCGTGCTCCTCGTCCACCACGATCAGTCCCAGCCGCGGTAGCGGCGCGAACACCGACAGCCGGGTGCCGAGCAGGATGTCGCAGTCGGGCGCGGCAAGCCAGTTCTCGGCGCGCGCCTTCTCGGCCAGGCCGCTGTGCAGGGTGGCGAAGCGTCGCCCGGGAAAGCGGCGGCGGAAATGCTGCTCCAGTTGCGGGGTCAGTGCGATTTCGGGGATCAGGACCAGCGCCTGCCGGCCGCGCGCCAGCACCGCGTCGATCAGGCGCAGATACAGCTCGCTCTTGCCGCTGCCGGTGACGCCGTGGACCAGGTGGACGCCGAATTTCCCCAGCGCGGGCAGCAGCGACTCGAGCGCGGCCTGCTGCCCGGCGGTGGCCGGGGGCGACTCGGCCGTTAGTGGCGCGTCGGCTGTTGCGGGGGGGGCGCTGGTCCACGCAGCCCAGCCGGCCGCCACCAGCGCGGCGGCGTGGCGGCCTTGCTTCTGCGCGCGCAAGGCGTCGCGCGCCTGCGGCGCCGCGCGCAAGGCATCGAGCAGGGCGCGCTGCGCGCGGGCACGGGCGCCGGGTTCGGCGGCCTGCCCGGCTGCGGTCAGCACCAGCCAGGGCGTATCGGCGACGAAGGGTGTGGGGTTTTTCAGGCGCGGCGGCAGGGTGGCGAGCAGGATCGCGCCCAGCGGATAGTGGTAATAGTCAGCGCAAAACTGCGCCAGTCGGAGGATGTCTGGCGCCAGCGCAGGGCGGTCGTCCAGCACGCGGATCACATCGCGCAGCTTGTCCGCGCCAACCGCGCTGTCGGCCACCGGGCCCAGTGCGATGCCGACCTGGCAGGTGCGGCCGAACGGCACTTCGACCAGACTCCCGAGCTGCACCGCGCCTGCGCCGTCCGGCAGGCGATAGTCGAACAACCGGTGGAGCGGCGTATCGAGCGCGACCTGGAGGATGGACGGCATGTTAGCGGCGAATCTTGATCGAATGTAAGGGAAAGTTCACTAAGTGGCTGTTTGCCAAGCCTTATTTTGTGTTGTCCACGCAAGCTGTGGATAATTGTGTGGGCGATTTGTGTTGACTGGCCTCAAACGCCCGTATTCAGGGAGGGAGGCGCCACAGGCTAAAAAGCAGGCACGCCAGGAATTTGATAACTTTCAATGACTTATAAACATGCCCGTGCTGTCAAGGGATTGAAACAAAAAAAGTTCCCCTGCGTCAGAAATGTGCATAAGTCAATGCTTCTTTGCATGGTTTTACAAGGGCCTGCGCACCATTTCAGTGCGCAGGCCCTTGTTTATTCTAGCTTTGTTGCTGTTGGATGCCGGCAATGATCCAACCGCCCTGGCCGCTGGCCGGTTTGGTGAGGTGCCAGATTTCGTCGAGCAGTACGGCGTCCTGATCGGCTGCTTCGCGCACCTGGCCGGTGAAGCGCACGCTGACGACGTGGCGGTTGCCTTCGTCGGTGGCTTCCAGCACCTCGGCGTCGAGCACCATGACGTCGGTGGTCTGGGCGGCATCGCCGCGTTCGGCCAGCTGCATGCTGATTTCAGCGAACACCTCGGGCGAGGTGAAGGCGCGCAGGTCATCCAGGTTGGCGGCGTCGAACGCCGCCTGCAGGCGGATGAAGTTGAGCTTGGCCTCGCGCGCGAAGGCGTCGGCGTCGAAGCCGGGCGGAAAGGCGCCGACCATGGCGCCGCCGCCCAAGGCGGCGGTACTTTGGTCAAATGCGGCGGGTCCTTGCTGCGGCATGCCGGCGCCGGCGTACTGCATCGCCGGTGCGGCCGGCGCATTGCGCCGCATAAAGAAGCGGAACAGCATGAAGGCGGCCATCGCCAGCAGCGCCAGCATCAGGAAGCTCGCCATTTCCTCACCCAGCCCGAGATGGGAAAACAGCGCAGCCAGCCCCAAACCGGCGGCCAGACCGGCGATGGGGCCCATCCACGAGCGCTTCTGCGGCGCGGTAGTCGGCGCGGTGCCGGTCTGCTGGCGCTGCGGCGTCGGCGCGACGTTCTGCTTGGCCGGCGCGGCGCGCTGCATGCCGAAGGATTTGCTGCCGCCCATGCGGCGCGCTTCGGCGTCGGGCACGATGAAGGAAAAGCCGATGAAGACGGCAAACAGGCTGATCAGAATGGATTTCATGGTGTTTCCAATAATATAAAGTCAGACGGGGTGGTTCGGATGGACTGGAAAATCAGGCCGCGCGCACTGCGCGGCTGTGGTCGTGCACCGCCTCGACCAGTACGCTGACGTTGTCGGGGTTGGTGAACTGCGAAATACCGTGCCCGAGGTTGAATACATGGCCGGGGTGGTTGCCATAGCTGTCGATGATACGGCTGGCTTCGGCGCGGATGCTCTCCGGCGTGCCGTGCAGGGCGGTGGGGTCGAGGTTGCCCTGCAGTGCCACCTGGTTGCCTACCCGGCGGCGCGCCTCGCCGATATCGAGCGTCCAGTCCAGCCCCACCGCGTCGGCGCCGATGCCAGCCATGGCTTCCAGCCAGTTACCGCCGCCCTTGGTGAAGATGATGCTGGGCACGCGCCGGCCTTCGCGTTCTTTGATCAGGCCGGCGATGATGCGTTCCATGTAGTCGAGCGAGAATTCGCGATAGGCGTGCGGAGTGAGGCTGCCGCCCCAGGAATCGAAAATCATCACCGCCTGCGCGCCGGCCTCGATCTGCGCATTCAAATAGTCGATCACCGCGCGGGTGTTCACCTCCAGAATGCGGTGCAACAGGTCGGGGCGGCTGTAGAGCATGGTCTTGATGTGGCGGTAGTCGTCCGAGCCGCCGCCTTCGACCATGTAGCAGGCCAGCGTGTAGGGGCTGCCGGAAAAGCCGATCAACGGTACCGACCCATCGAGCGCGCGGCGGATCGAGCGCACTGCGTCCATCACGTAGCCGAGCTTGTCGGTGGGGTCGGGCGGGGAAAGGTCGCGGATTTCCCATTCGTCGCGCAGCGGGCGCTCGAAGCGCGGGCCTTCGCCCTGCGAAAAATACAAGCCCAGGCCCATCGCGTCGGGCACGGTGAGAATATCGGAAAATAGGATGGCGGCGTCGAGCGGATAGCGCGCCAGCGGCTGCAGCGTCACCTCGGTCGCCAGATCAGGCGTCTTGCACAGGGTCAGGAAGTCGCCGGCGCGGGCGCGGGTGGCGTTGTATTCCGGCAAATAGCGGCCGGCCTGGCGCATCAGCCACATCGGCGTGTATTCAGTGGGTTGGCGCTGCAGCGCACGCAGGAAAGTATCGTTCTTGAGGGCAGACATGGGGCAGGCCGGGACGCAAAACCAGCATTTTAGCAGGCTTGATGCCCTCGGCCCCTGAGGCGCCGCCGGATCATCTGCGGCGGAAACGCCATGCCTCGCGGCCGGCCAAGCCGCGCTTGATGCGGGTGGGAAGCGTCATTGCGTGCGCCTCGTTCGGATCATCGCGATTGCGTTTTAGCGACTTGACACAGCCCAGCGGCAGGCGCGTAGTCCGCGCGCTGTGCAGGGTTAGTTGAATCGCTGCATTTGCCCGTAAGCCTGGCGTGCCGCGCGGTCATGCTTTTCTGTCCGGATCCTGCGGTGCGCCACGTCTAGCGCGCGATCGAGACGCTTGAATTCGCGTGCATCAATCCGGCCATCGGCGCGGAAATGCTGTTCCATGGCGCGAATGTTGCGTTGCTGCTGCATCAATTCGCGGAATTCGAAGCGGGTCAGCTGGCCCGCGCGTTTTCCGGCCCGGATGCGCTGCGCCTGGCGATCCTGGCGTGCGTTGACTTGCTGGCCATACGCCCAGCTTTGCTGGTAGACCTGCTGGTGGTGCCGGCTGTCATGGCCCCAGGCCGCCTGCGCGCCGGTTGCCCCCAAGCCCAGGATCCCCAGTGCCAGAACACCGAAGGTTTTAGTCAACAGAATGCTTTTCATGTGTCGCTCCTTTTCAGTTGTGGGTGTCGCTGGCTTCATTTCGTCAGCGGACAACTGCACTGTAGGAGCGCTGTGTAAGCGGCATGTTTGGTGTGGGTAACAAGATGTAACGCCAGGTAAGCGTAACGCGGCTCATGTTTTGCGCAGACCTGCCGATATATCAGGACGGACAAGCGCTAATCCATCTTGTGCCCTCAGTTGGAAAACAGAGCAAACGTCGACCCCGTACGTAAGCAAGTCAAAATTTAATGCTTTTCTCAAACAACCCGCGTCGTAGGAGACCCTGATGCAACTGAATAAACTCGCGGCCACGCTTGCCGCATTGGGACTGGCTGTGCCCAGTCTGGCCTTGGCCACCAACGGTATGGTGATGGAGGCTTACGGCCCGATTGCCACAGGGATGGGCGGCGCTGCCATGGCCTATGACAACGGTACCGCCGCGCTGGCGAACAACCCGGCCACGCTGGGTCTGATGGCGAACGGCAGCCGGCTGGACGTGATGCTGGGTTTCGTCGGCCCGAATGTGGAGGCTTCCATGGGCTTGGGCAAATCCGATGCCGACGCCTTCTATATGCCCGCCATCGGCTATGTGAAAAAGCAGGGCAAGCTGGTCTATGGCGTGGGTATCTACGGCCAGGGCGGAATGGGCACCGAATACGCCAGCGGCGACATGGCGCAGGTGGGCGTGGGTCGGCTGATCTTCCCGCTCGCCTACAGCGTCAATGACCGTCTCAACGTGGGCGGCAGCGTCGACGTCGTGTGGGGTGGAATGGATCTGGTGGCTGATCTCAATCCCTTCAATCCGGGTAAAGAGATCAACTTCAAGGACGACAGCGACTTCACCGGCGAGGCCAAGGGTTACAGTCTGGCGGCCAAGCTCGGCTTCACCTATAAACTCAACGATGCGCTGACCGTCGGCGGCGTCTACCAGACGGCCGGCAACCTGCCCGACCTCAAGGGTGGCGGCTACAAGGTGGAAGGCTTCGACATGCCTGCCATGCTCGGCCTCGGCCTGGCCTGGCAGGCGAACGAGCGCCTGATGGTCGCGGCCGACGTCAAGGACGTGATGTGGGGCCGCACCATGAATACGGTGACCATTTACCAGAATGGCGTGGTCGTCGCGCCGTTCACGCAGAACTGGGACGACCAGATCGTGCTGTCGCTGGGTCTGGCCTATCAATTCAGCGATGCCTTCACCGGTCGCATTGGCTACAACCACGGCAAGAATCCGATCCCGGACCAGAACGTCAACTACCTGTGGCCGGCAATCATTGAAGACCATTACACGGTAGGCTTTGGCTATGCCCTCAATAAGCAGTCCGAGCTCAATTTCGGCCTGAGCTATGCGCCGGAAGTGTCGGTGACGGGAACCGGCCCCACACCTGGCGGTAACGGCGGCATGACCATCGAGCACAGCCAGGTGAACTGGCAACTGATGTACAGCTACAAGTTCTGATCGGCTGTTGCATCAACCTGAAAGGCCGGGCGCATCATGCGCCCGGCCTTTTTTATTGACGTGGCCGGTCACGGCCTTGGCAAGGTTTCGCCGGGTGGCTCGCTCATCTCGCCAGGCTGCGTGGGGTCCACTTCCGCAGCCGGCCCGCCCGCCTCGGGCAACACTGGCGGGCGGGCGGTGTCGTCATACAGCGGCCGGTCGTTCATTTGCTGACCGACCTGCTCGCTCGCCTGTTCGGGAGCGTCCTGGTTGCTGCAGCCTTGCAGGACCAGCAGGCTGGTCAGCACGGCCAGCACGGCATAGGAAGCCTGCCAGGGGTGGGCGCGCCTCGACTTGGCCGGCCCTGTCCATTCGTGCAACTGCATGGGTTCGTCGTTAAGGTGTTGCATGGTCTTGTGCATAGGGAATTCTCCTTTGGCTTTCGCGAATCAAGGTTTGATCTGCAGGTCGTTGCGGACCGCTTTTACGCCTTCGACGCCGTGCGCGATTTTTTCGGCCCGGGCGATCTGGTCTGGCGTGTCGACCCAGCCCGATAGCTGGACCGTGCCCTGGCTCGTTTCAACATTCACGCCAAGGCCTTTCATGACGTCGTTTTTCAGCAGAACGGCTTTCACTTTCGTCGTGATCCAGGCATCTTCGATGTATTCGCTGGGCAAAACGCGCTCGTTACGGACACTTGCATTGGCAAGCTCGTCCGTGTCCAACAGCAAGTCACGGTTGATGTCCGCATCGTGGAAAGCCTTGACGGGGCCACCCTGAGCCTGAAACTCTTCCAGGCTGATCTTGCCGTCGCCATTGCTGTCGTAGGTCTTGAAACCCGGCGTTGCCGGAACGGCCAGGGCGGACGCCGAGGCGGCGCTCAGCACGCCGGCAAGCGCGAGGGTCAGTAAGTGGGCGTGCAAGGATTTCATGTTTGGCTCCTTGATAATTGAGTTCGTAACGAATGCGGATGCACTCAGGCTGGCATGTAGCGACGACCGTGCCAGCGCTTTTTTATTCAATAAAAACAGTCAGATGGATAATTTGTGCGGTGCGGGACGCCGAATTTCAGCCAGCTGAGCGGGCGGTATGTCGCCTGTCGGCGACGGATCCGGATGGGGTTCGTCAAGCAGTTGTTCTTGCTGGATTATTTTGTCGGCCATCGGCGACAAGCCGGGAAAGCAGGCGATGAAAAAGAGGGGGCGAGCCCCTCCTGCGCAACGCGCGTTTAAAGGGCTGGCGGGCGGCGACCCGTAACCAGCAGCACCAGAAACACCCCCAGACCGACGACGAACAGGACCTTGGCGATCCAGGCGGCGGTACCGGCCATCCCGGCGAAGCCGAAAATTCCGGCGATGATCGCGACAATCAGAAACGTAACGGCCCATCCAAACATGGTGTTCTCCTCTCAGTTGATCAACGCGCCAAGAAGGCGGTCCTTCCACTGAAGCAGCGGTCGTGCCAGCAAAGAAAACTCTTTTGAATCATGCGGATGGAGCGTCTGCGCGGGGCGGGACGCCCGCCCGGCGAGAAAGGCGTCGCCGCCGCCCGACACTCAGCCTTCGTCGCGGTCCTTGAACAGCGCGGGCGTGAGGCCGTGGCGTTGCAGCAACCGGTATACCTCGGTGCGGTTGCGTCCGGCCAGCCGCGCGACTTCGCTCACCTGGCCGCGGGTGAGCTTCAGCAGCGAGATCAGGTAGTCGCGTTCGAAGGTCGAGCGTGCCTCGGCCAGCGGCTGGATCTCGGCCGGCTTGTCGCGCAGCGCGCGCGCCACCAGGCTGGCCGGGATGGTGGAGGTGGTGCACAGGGCGACGCATTGCTCCAGCACGTTGTGCAGCTGGCGGATGTTGCCCGGCCAGTCGGCCGCCGTCAGCATATCCAGCGCGTCGGGAGCAAAGCCGTGGATGCGGCGGCGGTATTTCTCGGTCAGCGCGGCCAGGAAATGCCGCGCCAGCAGGGGAATGTCCTCGCGCCGCTCGCGCAGCGGCGGCAGTGTCAGGGTGACCACGTTGAGGCGGTAATACAGGTCTTCGCGGAATTCGCCGCTGACGATAGCCTCCTCCAGATTGCAGTGGGTGGCCGACAGGATGCGGACATCGACCGGGCGCGTTTCAGTGGCGCCGACCGGCCGCACTTCGCCTTCCTGCAGCACGCGCAGCAGTTTGACCTGCAGCTGCGCGGGCATGTCGCCGATCTCGTCGAGGAACAAGGTGCCGCCCTCGGCGCTCTGGAACAGGCCGGGGTGGTCGCGCCCCGCTCCGGTGAAGGCGCCCTTGACGTGGCCGAACAGCTCCGATTCGAGCAATTCGGCTGGAATCGCGCCGCAGTTGATCGCCACAAAGGGCTTGTCGTGGCGCGGGCTGGCGCGGTGGATCGCGCGCGCCAGCAGTTCCTTGCCGGTGCCCGACTCACCCTGGATCAGAACCGATGCATCGCTTTGCGCGGCCAGCCGGGCTTCGGCCAGCAGTGCGCCCATCGCCGGACAGGCGGTGACGATTCCGCTGCGCCAGCTGTCGCCGCCGGCATCGGGGCTGCTTCCCGTGAGACGGGTGGCGCGTTTCAGCAGATCGATCAGCGTGCGCGCGTCATAGGGCTTGGTCAGGTAGCCGAACAGCCCTTGCTGGGTGGCGGCCACCGCGTCCGGAATGGTGCCGTGCGCCGTCAGCACGATCACCGGCAGCGCCGGGTCGCGCGCGTGAATGGCGCGAAACAGCGCCATGCCGTCCATGCCGGCCATCTGCATGTCGGTCAGCACGGCGTCGGGTCGCGCCTGGGCCAGTTGCGCCAGCGCCGTTTCGCCGCTGTCGACTGCTTCGACCCCGAAGCCATTGGCCTCCAGCCGCAGCGTGATCAGTTCGCGCAGCGCCGCGTCGTCGTCGACCACCAGAATGGAGGGCTTTTTCATGGCGTCTTGTCCGGTGTGTTGCGTTGTTGCAGTGTTTTTTCCAGTGCCTTGATCTGGTCGAGCTTGTCCTGCAACTCCTGTGCGCGTGCAGTCTGCTGCCTGAGCTCGATGCGCGCCTTGAGCGACTTTTTCATCAGTTCGAGCAGCGCTTGCGCACGGGCATCCACGTCGGTGATTGTGCCCAGGCTTTTGAGGCCGCGCTCGAGCGCCTCCACGCTGTCCTCGCGCTCCAGCAGGGCGGCCAGCTGAAAGCGCCGGGCGTCGTCAAGGCGGCGTTCGCCTTCCAGCCCGGCCAGCTTGCGGCGCCGCTGCTCGGGCGACAGCGCAGCCACCCGAGCCAGCTCGTCCAACAGCGCCGACGCGCCCAGCCCGGTTTGCGGGGGGACGAAAGGCGGGGATTCGGGCGGAGCGGCACAGGCGCACAGCATCAGCAACAACGCGGCAGGAAATACGGATTTGAACGTCATTGCGGCATCGGCCAGGTTAACCGGGCCAGGTTAATTTAAAACAGGTCGACCACGGCACGCAATCGACCACCTCGATGTTGCCGCCCGCAGCCAGCAGCGATTCGCGCACGATCGACAGGCCCAGCCCGCTGCCCTTGACCGTGCTGGCGGGCTGGCGCGCGCCCTGGAAAAATGGCTCGAAGATGCGGCTGCGCTCGGTTTCCGGGATGCCTTCACCCTGGTCGCACACCCACACCGCGACCGCGCCGTCGAGCGGCGCGCTCTTCATCAGGATATGTCCGCCCTCGGGGCTGAATTTGATCGCGTTGGACAGCAGGTTGTCGAACACGGTTTCCAGCTGACTGCGGTCGGCATGCACCGTGGCGGCGGACAGCTGCATCTCGGCCCGGATGTCGCGCGCGTCGAGCGCCAGCCGCTGCCGTTCCAGCGCGCCGGCGAGCACCTCGGCCAGCGCATGCGGTGTGGCGGGCGGCAAGGTGGCGTCGCGCATCATGCCACTGTAGCGGATCAGGTCTTCGATGCGCTTCTGCAGATCGCGGCTGGCGCTGTCCATGATGGCGACGATGCTGTGCTGGCGCGCGTTGAGGCTACCCGCCAGTTCGTCGTCCAGCAGCGCGACGCCTTCGCGCAGGGACGCCAGCGGCGTTTTCAGTTCGTGCGACACGTGGCGCAAAAAGCGCAGCTTCTGGTCCTCCAGCGCCTGCAGGCGCTGGCGCAGCCAGTCGATTTCGCGTCCCAGTTCGACGATGTCATGCGGTCCGCTGATCACCTGCAGCGGTCGCAGGTCGGCCTGGCCGAGCTGCTGGATCGAGGCCTTGAGCTGCTTGATCGGACGGTTGATCATCCAGGAAAACACCGCGGCCAAGAGCAGCGTCAGCGGAATCAGTGCCAGCGCCAGCACGATCAGCCTCTGGCGGGTGGCCTGCACCGTCGCTTCCAGCGCCTGCAAATCGTTTTGCACCGCGGCGTCGGCCTCGGCGAGCAGGGTACGGGTATCGACATGCAGTGCGTCAAATGCAGGCTCGAGCGCATTGAAGCGTTCGCTATCGAGAAATACGCCGGGTTGCAACTGGTGATACAGGGTGCGGCTGCGTGCATCGAGCGCGGCCAGCGTGGCGCGCGCCGGCGCGTCAACGAGTTCGCCGTCGAGTCGCGCCAGCAGGGTTTGCAGCTCGTCGTAGCGGGTCCGCAGGGCGGGCGCGAATTCGGCGTCCTGCAGCAGGTGATACTGCCCGGCAGCGCGCTGCAACTGGATCGCCGATTCGGCGATCTGCCGCACGTCGCGCGTGACGGCAAGGCTGTTGCGGGTGAACTGACGCTGGGCGTCAACCACACCCTGCAGCACGTGCACCGCGTTGATCAGGCCGCTGGCCAGCGGCACGATCAGCACGCCCATGGCGACGATGACCAGAATGGTGAAGGAGCGGGGGTAGTACGGGCCGGAAAGCATGGGAGGTGGCGATGTCCTGGCGTAGTCCGGGTGGGCGGGCGTGACGGCGTCGATCGCCGTCACGCCCGCCAAGGGCTTACAGCAGATCGAGATAGCCGAGAATGCCCTTGGCAGCCTCGCGGCCTTCCCATACCGCGGTCACCACCAGGTCGGAGCCGCGCACCATGTCGCCGCCGGCGAAGACCTTGGGGTTGGCGGTCTGAAACGCGTGCTGCTGGCCTTGGGCGATCACGCGGCCGCCCGGATCGGTGGCGATGCTGTGGTCGGCAAACCAGGGTTGCGGATTGGGGCGGAAACCGAAGGCGACGATGACGCGGTCGGCCGGAATGATTTCCTCCGAGCCTGGCACCACCACCGGCGTGCGGCGGCCGCGCGCGTCGGGCGGGCCGAGCTCGGTGGTCACCAGCTTCACGCCTTCGACCTTGGTGCCGCCGACGATTTCCACCGGCTGACGGTTCCACAGGAATTGCACGCCTTCTTCCTTGGCGTTGCCGACTTCGCGCTTGGAGCCGGGCATGTTCTTCTCGTCGCGACGGTAGGCGCAGGTAACCGAGGCCGCATCCTGGCGGATGCTGGTGCGGTTGCAGTCCATCGCGGTGTCACCGCCGCCGAGGACTACGACACGCAGGCCTTTCATGTCCTGATAAACCTCGTCTTCCTTGGTCAGATCAAGGCACTTGCGCACGTTGGAAATCAGGAAAGGCAGTGCTTCCAGCACGCCGGGCAGATCTTCGCCGGGGAAGCCGCCCTTCATGTAGGTGTAGGTGCCCATGCCCATGAACACGGCGTCGTATTCGTCGAGCAGATCCTGCATCGACACGTCCTTGCCGATGTCGGTGTTGAGGCGAAATTCGATGCCCATGCCCTCGAATACGTCGCGACGGCGCGTCATCACCGTCTTTTCCATCTTGAATTCAGGGATGCCGAAGGTGAGCAGGCCGCCGATCTCGTCGTAGCGGTCGAACACCACCGGCTTGACGCCGCTGCGCGCCAGCACGTCGGCGCAGCCGAGGCCGGCAGGCCCGGCGCCGATGATCGCGACCTTCTTGCCGGTTGCCACCACGTTCGACATGTCGGGGCGCCAGCCAGCCTTGAAGGCTTCTTCTGAAATGTATTTTTCGATCTGGCCGATGGTCACCGCGCCGAACCCGCCCACGTTGGGACCGCCATCGACCGCTTCACCGAAGCCGTCGGTGTTGAGGGTGCACGCGCCTTCGCACAATCTGTCCTGCGGGCAGACGCGACCGCACACTTCGGGCAGCGAGTTGGTCTGGTGCGACAGTTCCGCCGCCTCGAACAGACGGCCTTCTTCCACCAGCTTCAGCCAGTTGGGGATGTAGTTGTGCACCGGGCACTTCCACTCGCAATACGGATTGCCGCATTCCAGGCAGCGCCCGGATTGCTCCTGCGCATGCGCCGCATCCATCGGCGCATAGATTTCGTGGAACGCGTGCTTGCGAGTCTCGGCAGGGGTTTTCTCGCCGTCGCGACGCGGCTGCTTCATGAACTGGAATACGTCAGCCATTTTTATTTATGCACTCACTACTTCACGTGGCTGGCCGGGAAGGTCCTCGACCAGATCTTCAATCGAAATCGGCTTCGGCTTGATCAGCCAGACCTTCGCCAAAGTGGCGTCGAAATCGGCCAGCAACGCGCGGGCGCGCGCGCTGCCGGTGAGCGCGAGATGGCGCTCGATCTGCGCCTTGAGGAAGATGCGGAACGGTTCGGTCTCGTCGCTGACGATGCGGGTCAGCTCGACCATTTCCTTGTTGGTCTTCGACACGAAGTCGCCGGCGTTATCGACCACGAAGGCCATGCCGCCGCTCATGCCGGCGCCGAAGTTGAGGCCGGTGTCGCTCAGCACGATGATGGTGCCGCCCGTCATGTATTCGCAGCCGTGGTCGCCAATGCCCTCCACCACCGCCAGCGCGCCGGAGTTGCGCACGCCGAAGCGCTCGCCCGCCATCCCCGCGGCATAGAGCTCGCCATTGGTGGCGCCGTACAGACAGGTGTTGCCGATCAGCGTGTTGCGATGTGCCTCGAAGGTGGCAGTGCGCGGCGGATAAATCACCAGGCGGCCGCCCCCCATGCCCTTGCCGACATAGTCGTTGGCGTCGCCTTCGAGCGTGATCGTCAGGCCCCTGTGGTTCCACACGCCAAGGCTCTGGCCCGCGGAACCGGTGAGCTGGATGCGCAGGGTGTCGTCGGGCAATCCCTTACTGCCGTGCGCCTTGGCGATTTCGCCCGAGAGCCGCGCGCCGATCGAGCGGTTGACGTTGCGCACCGGATAGGCGAGCGCGATCGGCGTGCCCATCTTGATCGCGGCAAGCGCGTCGGCCACCATCTGTTCGGCCAGCTCGCCCTTGTCGAACGACGGGTTGCGCTCCTGTTGCGAAAAGCGCGGCGCATCGGCGGGGATGTCGCCCTGCGAGAGCAGCACGTCGAGCTTCAGGCGGCCCTGGCGCGGCGTGTCGCCGGCCGACAGATCGAGCAGGTCGGTGCGGCCGATCAGGTCGGTGAGCTGCCTGATGCCGAGCGAGGCCATCAGTTCGCGCGTTTCTTCGGCGACGAACTTGAAGTAGTTCACCACCATGTCGGGCAGGCCGATGAAGTGGTCGCGGCGCAGCGTTTCGTTCTGCGTGGCGACGCCGGTGGCGCAGTTGTTGAGGTGGCAGATGCGCAGGTATTTGCAGCCCAGCGCGACCATCGGGCCGGTGCCGAAGCCGAAGGATTCCGCACCGAGGATGGCCGCCTTGATGACGTCGAGGCCGGTTTTCAGGCCGCCGTCGGTCTGCACGCGTACGCGTCCGCGCAGGCCGTTGGCGCGCAGCACCTGCTGCGCTTCGGACAGGCCGAGTTCCCACGGCGAGCCCGCGTACTTGACCGAGGCCAGCGGGCTGGCGCCGGTGCCGCCGTCATAGCCGGAAATGGTGATGAGGTCGGCATAGGCCTTGGCCACGCCGGCAGCGATGGTGCCGACGCCGGGTTCGGCGACCAGCTTCACCGACACCAGCGCGTCGGGGTTGACCTGCTTCAGGTCGAAAATCAGCTGCGCCAGGTCCTCGATCGAATAGATATCGTGGTGCGGCGGCGGCGAGATCAGCGTGGTGCCGGGCTTGCAGTGGCGCAGGCCGGCGATCATGACCGACACCTTGTCGCCCGGCAGCTGGCCGCCCTCGCCGGGCTTGGCGCCCTGCGCAATCTTGATCTGCAGCACCTCGGCATTGATCAGGTAGGTCGCCGTGACGCCGAAGCGGCCGGAGGCGATCTGCTTGATCTTGGAGGTCTTCATGGTGCCGTAGCGCTTCGGATCCTCGCCGCCTTCGCCCGAATTGGAACGGCCGCCGATGCGGTTCATCGCTTCGGCCAGCGCCTCGTGCGCCTCCGGCGACAGGGCGCCGAGCGACATGCCGGCGGAGTCGAAGCGCTTGAGGATGGTTTCCAGCGGCTCGACTTCTTCCAGCGGAATCGGCGCGGCGTCGGTCTTCAGATTCATCAGATCGCGCAGCATCGCCACCGGGCGACTGTTGACGGTCGCGGAATATTTCTTGAATTCGGCGTAGTCGCCGGTCTTCACCGCCTTCTGCAGCTGTTGCACCACGTCCGGGTTGTAGGCGTGGAACTCCTCGCCGAACACGAATTTCAGCAGGCCGCCGGCCGACAGCGGACGCAGCGGGTTGAACGCCACCTTGTGCAGCAGCTTCTGGTCGGATTCGAAGTCGTCGAAGTTGGCGCCGGAAATGCGCGACACCGTGCCCTTCAGGCAGCGCTCGACCACTTCCTCGTGCAGGCCCACGCCCTCGAACAGCTGGGCGCCGCGGTAGCTTGCCACCAGCGAAATGCCCATCTTGGAGAGGATCTTGAACAGGCCCTTGTCCATGCCCTTGCGGAAATTGGACAGCGCCTTGTCGAGGCCGGGCTTGATCTCGCCGGTTTTGACGAATTCGCCGATCACCTGGTAGGCCAGGTAGGGATACACTGCGGTCGCACCGTAGCCGATCAGGCAGGCGTAGTGGTGCGGGTCGCGCACGCTGCCGGTTTCCACCACCAGGTTGGCGTTGCAGCGCAGGCCGGCGGCGATCAGCGCATGGTGCACCGCGCCGGTAGCGAACAGCGCGTGGATCGGCAGGCGATCGCGGGCAATGTTGCGATCCGACAGCACCAGGATCACCTTGCCTGCGCGCACCGCATCGACGGCGTGCGCGGTCAGCGCCTCGATTGCCGCGCCCAGCGTGGCCGTTGCCGGGTCGTAGTGCAGGTCGAGCGTGGCCGAAGCGAACGCCGGATCCTTCAGGTTCAGCAGCTTGTCGAAGGCTTCCTTCGACAGCAGCGGGGTGTGGACTTCAACCCGCTGCGCGTGCGCGGGCGTTTCGTCGAACAGGTTGCGCTCGGGGCCGAAGCTGGTGTTGAGCGACATCACGATCGCCTCGCGGATCGGGTCGATCGGCGGGTTGGTGACCTGCGCAAACTGCTGGCGCAGGTAGTCGAACGGCGAGCGCACTTTTTGCGACAGCACCGCCATCGGCGTGTCGTCGCCCATCGAGCCGATCGCCTCGGCGCCATCCTCGGCCAGCACGCGGATGATCTGGTCGCGCTCCTCGAAGCTGACGTTGTGCAGCTTCTGGTGGGTCAGCAGGCTCGCCGCGTCCATCACCGGCAGGTCGGCGTCCTGGTTGATCGACAGTTCCAGCTTGACCGCGCTGGCCTTCAGCCATTCGCGGTAGGGCTGTGCGCCCTTGAGTTCGTTGTCGATGTCTTCCGGCATCAGCAGGCGGCCGGTTTCAAGGTCGGCGGCGACCATCTGGCCGGGCCTGACGCGGCCCTTGCGCTCCACGTTGGCGGGGTCGATCTCCCACACGCCCACTTCGGACGCGATGGTGAGGATGCGGTCCTTGGTCAGCACCCAGCGCGCGGGGCGCAGGCCGTTGCGGTCGAGCGTGCAGACGGCATAGCGGCCGTCGGTCAGCACCACGCCGGCGGGGCCGTCCCACGGCTCCATGTGCATCGAGTTGTATTCGTAGAACGCGCGGATATCGGGGTCCATCGACTCGACGTTCTGCCATGCCGGCGGAATCACCAGGCGCAGCGCGCGGAACAGGCCGGCGCCGCCCATCACCAGGCCTTCGACCATGTTGTCGAGGCTCATCGAGTCCGAGCCTTTGGTGCCGACGATGGGACGCACGTCGTCCATGTTCGGGATCAGCGGGGTCGCGAACTTCTGCTCGCGGGCGCGGCTCCAGTTGCGGTTGCCCTGCACCGTGTTGATCTCGCCGTTGTGCGCGAGGTAGCGGAACGGCTGCGCCAGGCGCCATTGCGGCCAGGTGTTGGTCGAGAAACGCTGGTGGAACACCACCAGGCTCGACGCAAAGCGCGCGTCGTTCAGGT
Source organism: Hydrogenophilales bacterium (assembly GCA_024636675.1). Taxonomy (GTDB): domain Bacteria; phylum Pseudomonadota; class Gammaproteobacteria; order Burkholderiales; family Thiobacillaceae; genus Thiobacillus. The sequence continues at coordinate 29,837 of JAGXGM010000043.1, forward strand.
CGGGGTAGAACACCGGCAGGTTGTCCGGCATCACCAGACCCTTGTAGCTGATCACGCGGCACGACAGCGTCGGCAGGTAGAACACCGGGTCGGTCGGCTCCAGCGCCTTTTCGGCGAGGCGGCGTGCGATGTAGAGCTTGCGCTCGAAGTCGTCCTCGGAGAGGCCGGCCGGGGCGTTGACGAACGCCTGTTCGATATGCGGCAAGGAGGCCAGCGCCGATTCGCCGCAGACGGACGCATCGGTCGGCACATGGCGGAACCCGGCGACCGTCAGGCCCTGCGCTTCGAGCTGGGTTTTCAGCGTCGAACGCGCATGCGCCTGCGGCGCCGTCTCGCGCGACAGGAACAGCAGGCCGGCGGCATACAGCCCGCCCAGCGTGAAGCCGGCCTCGGCCGCCACCGCGCGCAGGAAGGCATCCGGCTTCTTGAACAGCAGGCCGCAACCGTCGCCCGACAGGCCGTCGGCGGCGATTGCGCCGCGGTGCGTCATGCAGGCCAGCGAGCCGATCGCGTTCTGCACCAGCGTATGGCTGGGCTGATTGTCGATCTGCGCAATCAGGCCGAAGCCGCAGCTATCCTGTTCGAAATCGGGCGAATACAGCGTCCCGTCCAGCCAGCGTTGTCTTTCCATGGTTCGGTATGCTCAGGCAACAGCGGCTTGCCCATTGGGCAAGCCGCAAAAAATTTAAGCGAAAAGTGCGGCATTTTAATCCCTCAAGACCCATGCGGCAATGGTTGCCTGCGCTAAGGCCTTGCCTGCGCTAGGGTTTCCGCGCGGGGAGGGACTGAAGAGTGGGAGTGGGATTGCCTGCTGAAATTCCGGGCGACTCAAATAAATACCCGGTTTTCCTATCCTGATAAGGCAAACCGACGAACGCCGCCATTGCGCGTACCCGGATGGCATCAACCCGCGCTGGCAATCGGGCGGATTGATCGGGCGGCCTTTCCGGGCGCCCGACGGGCCGCGCGACGATTGAATGTGCGGCAGTTTTTAGGCGCACACCGAAGGAAACGGTCCATGAAGCTATTGAGCTGGAACATCCAATGGGGCCGCGGCCTGGACGGGCGGGTCGACCTCGCGCGCATCCTCGGGACCCTCCATGGGCTGGGCGATTTCGACGTCATCTGCCTGCAGGAAGTCGCGGTCAACTTTCCCGACCTGCCCGGCAGTTGCGGCGAAGACCAGTTTGCCGAACTGTCCGCCGGCCTGCCCGGCTATACGGGCATCTACGGCGCGGCGACCGATGTGCCCGACAGCCGCGGCGGCCGCAGCCAGTTCGGCAACGCCCTCTTTTCCCGCCTGCCGGTCGGCCAGGTGTGGCGGCACCCGCTGCCGTGGCCGGCCGAGCCCGACGCGCCCAGCATGCAGCGGGTGCTGGTGGAAGCCGTGGTGACGGCCGGCTTCGGCCCGCTGCGCGTGCTGACCACCCACCTCGAGTACTTCTCGCAGCGCCAGCGCCAGATCCAGATCGACGCCATCCGCCGCCTGCACGTCGAGGCCTGCGCCATGTCCGCACGCTCGCCGCTGGCAGAAGAACAGGACAGCGCCTTCGAGGTGTTTCCCCGGCCCGCCGAGGCGCTGCTGTGCGGCGACATGAACTTCCGCGCATCGGCGCCCGAGCGGTCGCAGCTCCTCGCCCCCTTTGTCGGCGGGGCGCCGGGTTTCCGCGATGCCTGGTCCGTGCTGCATCCCAATATGCCGCACGCCCCCACGGTCGGCATCCACCCGGTGGGTTTCGTTGATCAACCCGAATGCTTCGATTTCGTCTTCGTCACCGAAGGGCTGGCGAGCCGTCTTCAGGCGCACGGCATCGATGCCGCGACCGAGGCGTCGGATCACCAGCCGGTGTGGGTGGAGCTGGCCTGAGCGGAGCCTGGGTCGGGCAGCGGGGTTGGCTGTCCTGGTGGGCTGAAAACCGCCTTCCATCATGCCGCCATGCGTCACCGCGCTCCCGGCACGGAACCCTTAGCCCAGCATGCCTTCCCGCTCGACAAAGGCGATGATGTCCGCCAGGCCCTGCCCGGTCTTCAGGTTGGAGAAGGCAAACGGCCGCTCGCCGCGCATCTTTCTGGTGTCGCGGTCCATCACCTCCAGCGAGGCGCCGACCATCGGCGCCAGGTCGATCTTGTTGATGACCAAGAGATCGGACTTGGTGATGCCGGGGCCGCCCTTGCGCGGAATCTTCTCGCCGGCGGCCACATCGATGACGTAGAGCGTGAGGTCGGACAGCTCGGGGCTGAAGGTGGCGGCCAGGTTGTCGCCGCCGCTTTCGACGAAGATCACGTCGAGGCCGGGGAAACGCTTGTTGAGCCGGTCCACCGCTTCCAGGTTGATGCTGGCGTCCTCGCGGATGGCAGTGTGCGGGCAGCCGCCGGTTTCCACGCCGATGATGCGCTCCGGGGCCAGCGCCTCGTTGTTCACCAGGAACTGCGCGTCCTCTTCCGTGTAGATGTCGTTGGTGACGACGGCGAGCTTGTAGCGCTCGCGCAGCGCCTTGCACAGGGCCAGGGTCAGCGCGGTCTTGCCGGAGCCGACGGGGCCGCCGATGCCGACGCGCAGGGGTTGCGAGCGGTGGGTCATGATCTGAACAGTCTCGTGTATTGGGTTTCGTGACAGCTGCAGGCAATGGCGAAGGCCGGCAGGTAGTTGCAGGCGGTTTCGAGGTCGGCCGTGGCGGCATCTTCCGCCAAAGCGGGGATGCGCTGGCCCAGCGCCAGCAGCATGCGCTGGCCGGCGGTCTGTCCGAGCGGGACGGCCTTCACCGCAGCCATTACCTGGTTTTCCGCCCACGCCCACAGATAGCCGGCGACGGCATCCTGCGCGGCAATGCCCCAGGCCGCTGCCGCGCAGCTCCAGGCCAGCGGAAAGCTCGGCTGGCCGAATGCCGCGAGCCGCGCGGCCGGAAAGCCGCCCAGATCGGTCAGCAGGCGGGCCAGCGAATGCCCCATTTGCAGGGTCTCGGCGCGCAGTTCGGCGCTTTCGCGGCTGGCGACGAATTCGTCATCCAGCTGCGCGAGCCGCGCCGCGTCGTCCTGCGCCCAGGCGGCCAGCATGTGCGCCAGGTACACCGCTTCGAAACGCGCAATGCCGGATTCGAGACAGTCGCCGATCCAGTCCAGCGCTGTCGCCTCGTTCCTCACCGCGCCGGTTTCCACTACCCATTCCAGCCCCTGGGAATAGGCGTAGGCGCCGACCGGCAGGGTCGGGCTGGTCAGGTGCAGCAACCGAATCAGGGCGGGATTCATCGGCCGCCGCGCAGCAGCATGTCGTGGATGCGGGGGCCGCGCCCTTCGCCGTCGGTGCTGTGGCCGTGGGGATGGGCATGGCCGCCGTGGCCGCCATAGGCGCCGCTCTCGGGGTCGAAGGGCGCTTCGCTTTCGGTGACCGTCAGCCCCAGCCCGCGCACCATCTCGCCCAGCACATGGTCGCGCGCAAAGCGCACCAGCCCCGGCTTCAGTTCCACCGCCACGTGCCGGTTGCCCAGGTGATAGGCGGCGCGCGCCAGCAGCAGGGCGTCGTCGCTGCGCACCTCCATCACCGCCTCGGGCGCGGCCACCACCTCGACGACGCGGCCGTCGTTGGCGAGCAGGCGCTCGCCGGCACGCAGCACCGCGCCGCGTTCCAGGAACAGGCCGGCTTCCTCGCCGCCCGCGAGCTGGGTGCGCAGCCGGCTCTTGCAGCGCAGGTCGAAGGGCAGCACCAGGCGTTCGGTTGCCGGCGTATCTGCGGGAGCGTGTTGTTCGATGACGATCATGATCGGAGGCGGGTTAGAACAGAAAGTAGCGTTGCGCCATCGGCAGCACGGCGGCCGGCTCGCACACCAGCAGCTCGCCGTCGGCGCGCACGGCATAGGTTTCGGGGTCGACGTCGATGACCGGCGTGGCGCTGTTGTGCAGCATGTCCTGCTTGCGCACCGTGCGGGTGTGCTTCACCGCCACCAGCGGCTTGGCGAGGTTCAGCGCAGCCACCTCGGGGTTCTCCAGCGCGGCCTGCGAAACGAAGGTGACGGCGGTTTTCAGCGCGCCGGCGAAGCTGCCGAACATGGGCCGGTAGTGCACCGGCTGCGGCGTCGGGATGGAGGCATTGGGGTCACCCATCGCCGCCGCCGCAATCATGCCGCCCTTGACGATCAGACTGGGCTTGACGCCGAAGAAGGCGGGCTTCCACAACACCAGATCGGCCAGCTTGCCGGCTTCGATCGAGCCCACCACGTGGCCGATGCCGTGGGTGATGGCCGGGTTGATGGTGTACTTGGCGATGTAGCGCTTGACGCGGAAGTTGTCGTTGCGCGCGCTGTCTTCCTTGAGTGCGCCGCGCTGCAGTTTCATCTTGTGCGCCGCCTGCCAGGTGCGGATGATCACCTCGCCCACCCGGCCCATCGCCTGCGAGTCGGACGACATCATGGAAAAGGCGCCGAGGTCGTGCAGGATGTCCTCGGCGGCGATGGTCTCGCGGCGGATGCGGCTCTCGGCGAAGGCGATGTCCTCGGCGATGGAGGCATCGAGATGGTGGCAGACCATCAGCATGTCCAGATGCTCGTCGATGGTGTTCACCGTGTAGGGCATGGTCGGGTTGGTGGAACTCGGCAGCACGTTGGGCATGCCCGCCGCCCGGATGATGTCCGGCGCATGGCCGCCGCCCGCGCCTTCGGTGTGGAAGGTGTGGATGGC
>JAGXGM010000044.1 GCA_024636675.1 Hydrogenophilales bacterium
GCGTGTCGAGCGCCTCACGCTGGATCGGCTGGCCGCGTGCGTCGAGTAATGTAGGCATCACAAAGCCCCCTCAATCTGGTTGAATTCGTTATCGGCGTCAGCATCGGTGTCGAAATCGGCATCCCAGCGGCTGGTTTTGGCGGGGCCTGAGGTGTATTCGATTTCTGTCGGTTCGCGCAGGCTGGCGTCATAGGCCAGCAGCTTGGATATCGCCGAGTCGCCGTGGCGGCTGGTGCCGCTGTCGCCGGTGCGGCGGGTGGCGGGCAGCATCGGGATGCCCCGCACCACTTCCATCGCGCGCAGGTCGTCGAGCTGGTCGCTGTCGCGCGGGATCTCGATGGTGCCGTCTTCGAACGCGGCCTTGAACGGCGCGGTGTGCTCGCGGTACCAGGTCTGCGACAGCATCACCTGCTCGATGCGGGTGGCGCCGTAGCGTTGCATGGCCACCTCGGCCAGGTAGTGGCCGTTGCCGCGCGCGTCGAGATTGCCGGCGTAAAAATGCGGCAGGCGGTCGGCGATGTAGAACAGGATCTGACGCTGCTGCTCGAACGGCACGTCGGACAGCTCGACACTGAACGGAAACCGCCGCGTTAAGTTCGCCAGCACCTGGAACGGATCGATCACCGACAAGTCGCCCAGGCGGCCAAAGTCCATGCCGAAGCCGGAGCGCAGCGCGGGGTCGAGCCGGGCCAGCACCGGCAGCACGGTCTTGTCGAGCCAGTCGGCCACCTCGGCTTCGCGCAGGTGGGCGGGCCACTGGGCAAACCCCGCCGGCGGCTTGTAGCGCAATACCGGCACATCGATCATGCGCGCCTCGATCAGCGCGCGCGAAATCCACGCGCCGCCCGAGTTGCGCGGAATGCAGTCCAGCTCTTCGTCGGCATTGTCGCGGTATTGCTTGTAGATGCCGGCAACCCAGGCTTCCTGTTCGGCCAGGGTCGCGGTCTTGCCGGTGCGCAGGCAGACGCGGTCGTACAGGCCCTGTGCAACGGCCTCACGGAAGGTGACGCGGTGCAGGCTATACGGCGCCTTGCCGGCGCGGATATCGTTGCACAGGTCGTTAAACGGGTTCTCGGCGCCGTCGTGGGTGCTGATGACGTGCACCTGGCCGCCCCAGATCAACAGCGCCAGCGCAGCCTTGAGTAGTTCGCCCAGGTGGTCGTGGAACGCCGCTTCGTCGATCACCACCCGGCCCTGCTTGCCGCGCAGGTTGCGCGGACTGGAGCTGAGCGCGGTGATGCGGAAGCCGCTGGCGAAACGGATCACATAGGTGAGGATCGACTGCCGCTCGTCGCCGTCGATGAAGACTTCCTCGACAGTTTCGATCTCGACCGCCGCTTCGTTGTAAAAGCGGGCCCAGTCGGCACAGTCGCGGATGAACTCCTCGGCCATCTCCTTCATGTAGCCGATGTACCAGACGTCCATGCCGCTGGTTTTGGAGGCGAGCAGCGTGCAGTCGGCCGCTTCGGCCCAGCTCAAGCCGATACGGCGCGATTTCTCGATCACCTTGACCTGCGCCTGGTCGTCTATCCAGTCGATTTGATAATGCAGCAGGGCTGCCGGTGTCCGCTCAGCCCTGGGCTCGATCAAACCGGCCTGATGCAGGGCTGCAGGCAGCTTCGCCAGCGTGTGTTCCATCACGCCACGCCCAGAATCTTCTTGCGGATCATCTCGGCCGCTTCGTCGGACAGCCCGGCGCCCTTGGCTTCCTTGACCGCCACCACCGCCGCTTCCTTCGCCGCCTCGCGCCGCACCACCATGATGCGGTTCGCCGTCAGCGTGTCGGCGCTGGCCAGATCCTTCAAGGCCTTGCCCAGGAACATGATGTCCTGCGGCGTGCCCGCATCGAGGTCGCCGATGGTCTGGAATGCCGTGGTGCGCAGCATTTCCGCCAGCAGCCGGCCCACGTCGCCCTCCGGGTCGGTCTGCAGCTTGCCGATCCATACCTTGGCCACTTCCTGCGCCTCGCGGTAGCGCTTCATCTGCTCCTCGGCGCGCTGCTTGTAGCGGCCCACCGCGCTGCGCGAGGCGTCGCCGCCCAGCGCGTGGACGATCGCCACGATATCGTCGATCGTGGCGCGGTCCTCGCGGATCGCCGCGTCGACCTCGGCCTTGATGCGCGGGTCGAGCTGCTTGATGGATGATTTGCGCGACATGGCGATCAGTCCGGCATCGGGCGTGCCACGCCCGGCGAATTGGCCCGGCCGCAGGCCACATCCAGCCCGCGCGAGAGCAGCTGCGGAATGCCCACGCCGCCCACCGTTTCCAGCGCCAGCAGGCCTTGTTCGGCCAGCCAGGCGAGATCGGTGTTGATCGTGTCCATGCTCGCCGAATGGCCGATGCTGGCCAGCATGCGCTGGATCAGAAACAGATTGGCGCGGTATTCAGCCGAGCCTTCCAGGATGCGCAAAATCGCCAGACGGCGATCCTCGGAGACCAGTTGTGCGAGTTTGCTCATGTCATTTCACCAGGCTTTGGTAGACGAGGTTCAGGATGCGGGTCTGCGCGGCGTTTTCGCCCTCGATCCGCTTGACTGCGCCGCCGACCCCATCGATCCGCTCCGACAGCCGGTGCTCGGTACCGGCCATGCGCTCGTACAGCTTCGACAGGTCGGCATGAGTCGGCGCGTGGCTGGTGTCGCGTTCCACGCTGGTGAGCCGGTCCGACATTAATTTAATCGCATGGGCCATGCTGTCCTCGATCTTGTTGATGCGTTCGCTGGACGCATCGCTGCGGCGTTCGTACCAGAGGTACCAGCCAATGGCCAGGTTCAGGATGGTGATGCCCACCTTCCACCAGAAGTCGGCCGCCGTGTAGTCCATTTATTTCCCCTGAATCCGCTTCATGCGTTGTACTTTTTCGAAATAATCGCGGCACTCCTCGCCGCAAAACAACTGCCCCTTCGGCAGCTTCGCCTGGCAGCCCGGCTCGCGGCACCGTCCCGTCGCCTGCATTGCCGGCTGGTTCATTGCCGCCTTCACGCAGGCGTCGCGTTCGCGCGTTTCCATCGTCGTGGCGATGTCGAGCGGGTCGGATTCGCGCTCGAATTCCATCATGGGGCGGCCTTGTTCAGCAGCACGCCGGCGCCCATGCCCGCCGCCGCCGCGCCTGCCGTGCCGGACAGCAGCGCCGCACCCACCAGCGGGGCGACCAGCACCGCGCCGCCGACCGCCACCGCCTTGCCGGCCATGCTGGCCGCCGACTTCGCTGCGCCGGCGGCGATTTCCTGCCCGCGAAACGCCTCCACCCCGCGCTCCGACAGCATCACCGTGTAGTCGTCGCCGGCCTTGACCAGCGTGGCGTCCAGGCTGGCGTACTGCTTGCCGTTGACCACCGCCACCTCGCAGCACACCGTGCGGCCGTCGATCAGCATCGGGCGGATGGTGTAGCTGGCGGTACCGGCTTGCTGCAGCGAGGTGCAGCCGCCCAGCGCCAGCAAAATCAGGGGAATCAGGGCGCGCTTCATTTCTTTTTCGCCTTTCGAAACAGCCACGGCGCCGTCGGCTCCGCGTCCACCCACAAGCCCTGGCCGGATTCGCGCGCCAGGCGCTCGGAGGTGGCCACGTCAGGATCAGTGAGGTAGGCGGTATAGGCCCAGGCCAGCCCCTGCTGCACCTGGTGCAGGCTGGCGTCGACGCCCTGGCAGCGCACCCGCGCCACCGTGCGGCCGTAGAAGTCTGTCTTGCCCCTTAACACCACGGCTTGCTGGCCGAAACACAGGGCCGCCAGGGATTGCTTGGCGCGCTCGCCGAAGGCCTGCTTTTTCTCCGGCGCGTCGATCTCGGCCAGGCGAACCTTCACCGGCGTGGTGTCAGTCAGCACCGTCAGCGTGTCGCCGTCGGCCACGCCCACCACCTGGCCGCCGAACGGCTCCGAGGCATGCGCCGGTAGCGCTGCCAGCACCGCGACAACCAGCAGCAGCCCGCCGATGTACCAAAGCAGCGTGGCTGCCGCCCATTTTTTCCAGGTTTTCATACTCTCTCCAGATGCCGCCGCACCAGCCACGGCGCAAAGCGCGGCAGGATATGCGGCTCAAAATATTCCAGGTGACCGCAAATCTGCGGCAGGCCGGCGTGGTTGGCCACGTCGATGTTGTGCATGCCCAGGCGCATCCCGTCCACGTTGGTGCAGCCGTCGCGACCCATGCTGCCCCAGGCGTGGCGCCACAGCAGGCGGGAAAACCAAACCACATGATCGCAGGCGTTGTGGTACACGCTGGTCCAGGTGGCGCCGGGCGTGGTCTCGTCATCGTCCAGCGCCGGCGCGATCAGGCTCAGCTTCACGCATTTCATCGCGTGGTCGCGCATCGCCAGCCAGGCAATGGTGCAGCCGTTGCTGTGGCACACCAGGTGGTCGTCTCGATGCACCACCGCGGCCAGCGTGCGGGCGATGCGGGGATTCGCCCAGCGCGCGCGCAGCACCGACAGAAAGCCGTATTCGAACACCAGCACCCGGAATCCCTGCGCCTCGAAATAGGGCTTCAGCTGGCGGATGTGGCTGGTGCCCTCGCGAGCGTGGATGCCATGCACCAGCACCACGCGGGGCTGCTGCGCCTGGGCGAGATTGTCAGCCAGGCTCATCAGTAGGTCACCATGTATTCGCACTTCATCTGGATGCCGGCGGCCTCGGCCTCGGCGCGCGCCTTGTTGACGAACAGCTCGATCTGGCTGCGCACCATCTGGGTGGCCGCATCCATGTTCTCGGCCAGCGTCACCACGTGCACGAATCGCACATTGATGTGCATCGCCACGGTGTAGGGCGGCGGGCCGTCGTCGAGATCAGTCGGCATACACCCCCCACTCGAAGATCGCGCGGTCCATGCGGCGGCGGTTCACCAGGCCGCGGTTTACCTTCTTGATCCTGTTGCCCCGGCCGTCGACCACCGTGATGAACACCCAGCGGTCGAACTGCTCCGCCGCGCCGGCAAAGTCGCCCACGCGCAGCAGGCGCAGCAGCGTCGATTCCTCCAGCGCGCGCAAGCCCACATTGAAGGCAAAGCTCAGCACGCCGTCGAACTGGTGTTGATTGATGGGGGATTCGAAGCGGGGGTGGATCGCCCGCAGATACAGCTCCACCGGCTCCAGGTCGCGCCTGGCCAGCGCGGCCGCCTGCGGCTCGGTCAGCTTGGTGAGGGTCTTCTTTTCGTGGGGGCGGATGACGTGGCCATAGCCGATCGTCCAGATCCCGGCCGCGTCACGGTATGGCACCGCGCGGAATTCCTCGCGGCGGTGAAGGTAGTCGTGTAGATCTTGGGAAGCACGCATGAGGCCAGTGTGGCCACGCGCGCGCGGGGGTCGGGATTAACGCCCGTTAGTTTTCGGTGTTTTGGAACTGTCGGAAGGGAACAGGTCAGGCTGCACCCGAGCCCGCGCCAGCTGGCGCTGCCGCGCGATGATGCGATAAATGTGCACCTCGCTCACCTCGTGTTTTTCCGACAGCTCGCGCACGCTCAGCTTGCCCGATTCCTGCCAGATACGGTAATGCTTCAGCGCCTCGTCCAGCGCGTCGCCGGTCGGCAGATACGCGCTGCGCCCCCCGTGGTAGCGCGCCAGCGAGCGCAGCACGATGATCGCGATCTCGCGTGCACGCGCATCGGTCGCCCCCGCATCCATCAGCGCCGCGCGGGACACGTCCAGCATGTCCACCAGCAGCTTCGGCCAGATGTGTTCGAGCTCGGCCGGCAGCATCGCCAGCTCGGCATCGAGCACCAGCGGCTCGCCCTCGAAAAGGTCCCGGTTGTTCAACGCTCCAGCCATTTTTTAAGCGCCTCGATCGCCTGCGTAATCTGATTGTGGTTCAGCCATTCCACGCGCTGTGGCCACTTGTTGCGCTTCAGCCAGCTGCCCAGCGCCGCGTCGCTCGGGTCGCGCACCTTGCCCGCCGTGTTCAGGTCGCTCCACAGCGCGCGAACCATGCCCTCCTGGCCGGCGGAAACCGGCGTGGCGGCCTTCGCGCGCTTCGGCGGGGCTGGCTTCCATCCCTTCGCCTTGAAGTGCTCCAGCAGCTTCTTGCGGCCGGTCCAGTCCAGGTCCTTGCTCGACCGCACCCGGGCCACCGTCCACAGCACGGCGCGGTAGGTGTCATCGTCGATGCCGAGCTGGGCGCGCGCGATGTGGATCTGCGCCAGCTCGGCGTTGCGCAGCTGGGTGCCGTTGCGTTTGGGGAAGGTCAC
>JAGXGM010000045.1 GCA_024636675.1 Hydrogenophilales bacterium
CGCCATCGCCATCGCTTCGAGCACCTTGTTCTGCACGCCGCGTGCGATGCGCAGCGGGGCGACCGCGCAGGCGGCATGGGCCAGCCAGGGCCGCACGTCGGGCACGCTGCCGGTGACGACGACGCCGGGCTGGCGCGCCAGCTCCAGGACGGCGTCACTGGGGTGGCTGCCGACAATGGTGAACTGCGCGCACGGCACCGCCGCGCGGACGGCCGGAAAAATCCGTTCGGCAAACCAGCTGACAGCGTCGACGTTGGGCCAGTAATCCATCGCGCCGGTGAACACCACGCCCTGCACGCCGGATGGATACGGATTGGGATAGTCGCGCGCCGGGGAAAAATAGTCGGCATCGACGCCGTTTTCGAACGCGCCGATCTTGTGCTGCGCGGCCGGCGCACGCTGCTGCAGCAGTGCCGCCTCGGCGTGCGACACCAGCAGGGTGGCATCGAAGTCCTGCGCCACCCGCGCCTCCCATGCCGCAAGCTTGCGGCCTTCGCGCGCATACAGCCACGACAGCGGCCAGCGCTGGGTCGGCGCGTATTGGGTCCACTTGTCGGAATCGACATCGACCATGTCGAGCACGCGGCGCGCGAGGCCGGCCGGCATGAACTGCGCCATCGCCGAAGAGAACGCCAGCCCGCGCGTCACCGCGCCGGAGGCGGCGAGTTCATGCGCCCAGCGGGCAAGCTCGCGGTTGCGGTAATACGGCAGGGTCAGTGCTTCGCCACTCAGCAGGCCGACCAGGCTGGCCAGTTTGGCGCGGCGCGGATGCAGCGGCAGCAGTTTGATCGATGCGCAATACGGTTTCAGCGCGTCCCGGTACTGCCAGTCGTCGGGATCGTCGACGAAGGCGCCGAGATGGATCGCATAGCGCGTGGAGAGATGCCGCAGCAGATTGAACGAGCGGATCTTGTCGCCCTTGTTGGGCGGGAACGGGATGCGATGCGCAAGAAACAGCAGGCCTTCCATGGGTCAGCCCAGATTCTTGACGATATGCGGCCCGATCATGTTGGCGAGCGCCAGCGGCATTTTCTTCCAGGCCAGGATGAACAGGCGGTACTTGGGGTTGAGCGGGTTGATTTCGGGGACGTCCGAGTCGGTCACCAGAAAATACTCGTAATGCAGCGGCGTCGGCTCGAAGCCCCAGTTCTTCTTGAAGTCGAACGAGCCGGTGCCGCGCTTGCTGCGACCGAAGTCGAACACGCGCACGCCGCGCTCGCAGGCGCGCCGCATCAGGTCCCAGTACATGAAGTCGTTGCCGGCCACCGCGCGCGCGGCATCGACGCCACCGCCGTAATACGGCAGCACTTCGTCGCGGAAATAGAACGACATCACGCTGGAGATCACTTTGCCATCCAGCGTGATGGTCAGCACTTCGCAATCGTCGCCGAATTCGTCCTTCAGCAGCCGAAAGAAGGTGCGCGAAAAAACAGGCGTGCCCAGTCGATGCACACTGGCCGAATAGGCCTGGAAGAAACGCGTGGTGTCGGCATCGATCTCGCCGACCAGACCGGCCTTGATGCCCTTCCTCACCATCGCCCGCTGCTTGCGCGGGATGGCGTTCATGTTGGCCTCGATTTCGGGTTCAATGGTTTTCTTGAACGTAACGTACAGGTCCTTGGTCGGCCAGTGGGCATGCTGCGCAATCTGGTTGCGGTATTCGAGCGCGCCCACCTTGAGCATGCCGGCGAGCGCCTGCGCAGCCTCGTCGAGTGCGCGAAAGGCGGCATCGTGGTCGGCCAGGATGCCGCCATAGGCGCAGAATGGCAGCGAGCCGAGGCTGTGGCCGAACAGCCAGCTGTTGATTTCGGTCAGTGGCAATACCCCCACCACCTCCCCGCCGCGCTCGGCCAGCAGGAAATGCGTGCGGTGGCCGAACGCCTCCTCGATCACGCGGCGCCAGCCGGCGCGGTGGAAGAAGGTCGCGTCCGGATGCGTGTTCACATAGGCGTCCCAGCGCGCGAGGTCGCTGGTTTCCAGCGATCGCACCGTGACGTTTGCGTCCGTAGGAGCGGCGTCCTCGCCGCGGTTGCCACCCGCATTCGCGGCGAGGACGCCGCTCCTACAAGATTGTTCGGCCAGGTTCATTTTTCAGTCAGGAACACGCGGTCGACGCGGTCCCATTCAAAGTCGTTCAACAATTGGCGCAGTCTGCCCGGCATGCGTTGCAGATTGACGTAATGGCGGAAGCGCGTCTTGGCGGAAATGCCATGCTGGCGCGGCTGACCGGCGTCGAGCTCCCAGGGATGAAAATAGAACATGCACGACGCCTGGTCCTGCGCATTGACGCGGCGCAGCATCCAGCGCGACACCTCGTACGGCAGCAGGCGGAACCAGCCGCCGCCGGCAGCGGGCAGGTTGCGGCCCATCAACGGCAGCGTGGTCGGCGGCAGTTCGAGGATGCCGGTTTCGCCATTGGGCCGGTGCGGAAAGCGCGGCGCGTCGGGCATGCCGTAGTGGTCGTGTTTGACCGGGTAAATGCTGGAGCTGTACACATAGCCAGCGTTTTCCAGTTCTGCGACGGCCCACCAGTTTTTTTGGTTGATGGAAAAGCTCGGCGCGCGATAGCCGCGGACGGCGACGCCGCCGAGGTCTTCAAGAAGGCGCTTGGCACGGGTGATGTCGTCGCGGAATGCGGCCGGCGTGAGGTCGGACACGCGCTGGTGGCCATAGCCGTGGCTGGCAAGTTCGTGGCCGCCGTCGACGATGCGCCGCACCACCTGCGGGTAGCGCTCGGCGATCCAGCCGAGCGTGAAAAAGGTCGCGCGGGTGTCGGCCTCGTCGAGCAGGCCGAGGATCGCGTCGACGTTGCGCTCGACCCGGCACGGCAGGCTGTCCCAGTCTTCGCGGCGGATGTGCGGGGCAAACGCCGAGACCTGGAAATAGTCCTCGACGTCGACCGACATGGCGTTCTTGATTGGTCCTGCCATCACTCGTGTCTTGAATCAAAAATAGGGGAACAAAATGAAACGGATGGATTTTTTCGCGTGGCAAGGCGCGAGGAGGCGACATAGCTGGCTCTATGGCAACGACGAGCAACGCCGCCATGCGGAAAAAGACGCCGTTTCATGTTTCGATATTTCTGATTCACGACACTAGGCCCGTGTCCCTTTCCGCTGCGGCAGCCAGCCCTGCAGGGTATGCGCAATGCGCATCGCCGCGCGGCCATCCCAGTATTCGGGAATGCGCCCGGCCTTGCCGCCGCCCGCCATCACCTCCTTGAATGCCGCCCGGATCGCAGCGGGATCGGGGCCGACCAGGGTGTTGGTGCCTTCGGTGAGGGTGATCGGCCGTTCGGTGTTCTCGCGCAGGGTGAGGCAGGGCACGCCCAGCGCGGTGGTCTCTTCCTGGATGCCGCCGGAGTCGGTGAGCACCAGTCTGGCATCGCGCATCAGGCCGAGCATTTCCAGATAGCCGAGCGGCGGCAGGATGTGCAGGCCGTCGAGCCGGGCGGTGAACCCGAATTTCTCGATATTGCCGCGGGTGCGCGGGTGCAGCGGCAGCACCACCGGCAGGCTGCGGTTGATTTCGCCGATCACATCGAGCAGCCCGGCAAGCGTGGCGGGGTCGTCGACGTTGGACGGCCGGTGCAGCGTCAGCACCGCATACTGCGGCAGCGTCGTGCCGAGGGTGTGGCTGGCCGGCACCGCACGTTCGAGGTTGCGGTGCAGGGTATCGATCATTACGTTGCCGACGAACTCGACGCGGGCGGGATCGATGCCTTCACGCACGAGGTTGGCGAGTGCACTCTTTTCGGTGATGAACAGCAAATCGGAAATCTGGTCGGTCAGCACGCGGTTGATTTCTTCCGGCATGCCGCGGTCGTAGCTTCTGAGGCCGGCCTCGACGTGAATCACCCGCACGCCGTGCTTGGCCGCCACCAGCGCGCACGCAATAGTGGAATTCACATCGCCCACTACCAGCACCGCCTGCGGCTGCACGGCCTCGAGCACCGGCTCGAAGCGCTTCATCACCTCGGCGGTCTGCACCGCATGGCTGCCGGAACCGACTTCCAGGTGATGATCGGGACGCGGGATGCCGAGATCGGCAAAGAAACTGTCGCTCATCGCCGCGTCGTAATGCTGGCCGGTGTGCAGCAGCTGGGCGGCGATCCCGGTCTCGGCCAGCGCGGCCATCACCGGGGCGATTTTCATGAAATTCGGACGCGCGCCGGCGACGCATAAAACCTGGGTCATGATTGAGGTGTGCTGTCTTGGTTGTCTGGCGACGCAGCTTCGTCCGCCGCCGCATTGCGTTCGCTCACCGTATACAGAATCTTGCGCACGATGGGCAGGATGCGGTTGACCGAGCGTTCCATCTGCTCGACCCGCTGGGTCAAAAGCGCAGCATCCTCGTTGTGCAGCATGCCACCGCTGGACGCCACCCCGTTGATACCGGCGGCGCCGTGAAAATCCTGATGCGCGATTTCGTTCTTCAGGTCGGCGATGACTTCGTTGACCTCGGCTTCGCCGAAGTGGGTCTTCTCTTCGAGAAAACCAAACAGCAGCAGGCGGTCGCAGGTGGTGTTGATGCGGCGCGGGATGCCACCGGTAAAGTTGTGCAACGCGGCAAAAGCTTCTGCATCGAAGGTGGGGGTGCCCTCCCAGCCGACAGTGCGCAGGCGGTGTTCGATGTAGCCGCGGGTCTCGTCCGCATCGATCGGCCCCAGGTGATACGAGGCCACCACGCGCTGGCGCAGTTGCTGCATGTCGGGGCTTTGCAGGATGCCGCGGAACTCGGGCTGGCCCAGCAAAAAGGTCTGGATCAGCGAGCGATCGTTGTTCTGGTAGTTGGACAGCATGCGCAGCTCCTCGACCGCGCGCGGGGCCAGGTTCTGCGCCTCATCGACCACCAGCAGGGCGCGTTTTCCCTGGCGGGTGGCCGCGATCAGAAACTCTTCCAGGTTCTTCAGCAGCGCCGACTTGGTCAGGCCCTCGTGCTCCAGCCCGAATGAGGCGGCGACGCTGCGCAGCGTATCTTCGGCATCCAGCTGGGTCGACACCAGCTGCGCGGCGATCAGGTTGTGGGCCTCGAGCTGGCGGAACAGATTGCGCACCAGCGTGGTCTTGCCGGCACCGACTTCGCCGGTGATGACGATGAAGCCCTCGCCGAGCGACAGGCCGTAATCGAGATACGCCATCGCCCGCTTGTGCCCCTTGGAACCATAGAAAAAACGCGGGTCGGGGTTGAGCTGAAAGGGTTTGGCGCTGAAGCGGTAATAATCTTCGTACATGAACGGTCCGTTGTCTGAGTGGGGCACAGCCCGTGTGCGCGCAGGATGCGAGGCAACGGCTGTGCCATGCCGGAAGACTGGTCAGAAGCGCATGTTGACCGAGGCCGTGAGGCGGTTTTCTTCGTAGTCGGCATCCGCCACGTTCGAATCCCGCTGAATGTGGCGGAAGGTCAATGCGCCGCTCAAATCGGTGGCGAATTGATGGTTGATGCCAAGCGAAAGGGTGAGCAGGTCGTCCGCCCGATCGGTGGTGCCGGAGAGGGCGGCAGGCACCTCGTTGCGGGTCAGGCCGACGCTGCCGATGACATTGGTTTTGGGGGCGTAGCGGTAATTAACCGCGCCGATGACGCCGCGGCTGCGATCCTCGCTGTCGAGCAACGGGTGCTGGTAGTCACGGCGGGTGTCGAAGACATTGAGCGAATAGTTGAGCTTGCCTTTCCCCCAGCTCACTCCTGCACGCAGGGTTTTGGAAACGAAGACGCCGTTGCGCAGATCGTACACCAGACCAGGCGTTTGCCCGACTTCAACGCAGTTCCCCAGAGGAGGGAAACTGTATATCCACGCACCATTCAAATATTCTACTAATGCTCCATCCACATTACACGTGTAGTCGGTCCTCATGCCGGCCGTTCCCAGGAACTGGCTGATGTCGCTGATATCTTCGGCATAACTCAGATTCCAGTTCGAGGTGCGGGTGCGGTGACGTGCCGTCGCGCTGTAGGTGGTGTCGAAGAAGCGCTCGCCGACCGAGGCTTCGAGGCTGGTGCGGCGCGTCGGCGCCCAGCCGGCGCCCACGCTCCAGGAAGAGCCGTCGGTTTCGCTGGCGCTCAGGAAATCGTTCCATTCCTGCCCGACGGTGCCGAATACACGAAACTTCCGGTTCAGGGCATAGCCCGCCGAGGCGGTCACGCGCTCGAAGGTCGAATCGCCGACAAGTTCGTCGCGGTTGTTGACCTCACGGATCGAGTAGTTCAGCCCCCAGCTCAGGTCGGTGAAGCGGGTGCCGCTGTTGAGCGAGGCACTGAACGCATTGCTGACCGCGTTGGACGCGACATCATTCTCGAAAATGGCGCCGGAATGGGTGTAGCGCGCCTGGACTTGGGCAAAGGTGCCGAGGCGCTGCTGGATGTAGGGACTGAACGAATAGGTGCCGACAGTGGCGCGGTTGCTGTCGTTGATTTCGGCATCGGCAGGCGAGCCCAGCAGCGAAATCAGTTCCTGCGAGATGCGCGCGCTTCCGTCGATGAACAGGAAATCCTCGACCAGTTCCGCTTTTCCGACGGCGCTGAGGTTGTGATAGAAGTCGTTGCTATCGTCCTCGCCGAAGCGAGTCACCCCTGTCAGGCCATATTGCAGCGTGGCCTGCACCCGGCGCGATCCTTCCGAGCGCAGCATGAAACGCGGGGTCACGCTAAGGATCAGCGCGTTTTCCGGGTCCGTTGCGCTTTGATTGGCATTGTCGGTAAAGCTGGTCGATGCGCCGACGCTGCGCTCAAGACGCCAGTCGATCGCGTGCACGGGCATTGCAAATAGCGTCGCGACGAATGCAGAACACGCGCCAACCAGGAAAGCCGGGCTGTGTGGGCGGGACTTACTTGCCGTAACTGCCATAGTAACCATAGTAGTAATCTGCCCCTGGGGTCGGTGTGGCTTTGTTCAGCAACATGCCCACGACTTCACATGACTGGATGTGGCTCAGGGCTTCACGCACCGCCTCCTGCGAGGTCCGCTCGGCCTCCACCACCATGACGATCTGCCCCATATGGGTGGCCAGCACGCTCGACTCGCTGGTGGCCAGCAATGGCGGCGAATCAAACAGGATGATGCGGTCCGGGTAGCGGTTCCCGATATCTTCGATCAGGCGCGTCATGGCCGCGCTGGCCAGCAGCTCGGTCGCGCGCTTGTAGGTACGCCCGGCGGGCAGCACGGTCAGCTTGGCGATATCGGTGCGGATCAGCACGTCGGACAGCTTCAGATCCTTGTCCTGCAGCACGTCAAGCAGCCCCCTGTCGGCGTGGATACCGAGATACTCGGGGATGCGGGGCTTGGCGACGTCGGCATCGATCAGCAGCACAGTGCGATCCATTTCCATCGCCATCGAAATGGCCAGATTGATGGCGCAGAAGCTCTTGCCTTCACCCGGCAGCGAACTGGTGACCATGATGAGGTTGCCGTTCTTGACCCGCGTGGCGCCCTGACCGAAGGCATTGGCGATGAGCGGACGCTTGATGATGCGGAACTCTTCTGCGATCTGGCTTTTCTCGGCATCCGGCGATACCACGCCCATGCGGTGCAAGCGTGCCAGGTTGATCGACTGCACCTGGCTGTTGCCTTCCAGCACAACGTCGGAATCCGCCGCATTGAACATCGGCTCGACCGGGGTGGCGACAAAGGGCGCAGCGTGACCGCTACGCTGCTTGTTGAGCGCACCTTCGATCAGGCTGGCCTCATGGCCGGAATCGCTGTTGCCGTCCTGGGGCGCGGGGCGGGGTGCGCCGGCGCCAATCTTGCCGGCTGCTTTTTCAATAATGCTCATGGTTTCTCCTAGCCTGCGCGCGACACAACCAGCTGCAGGATCATCACGGCGCCATACGCGCCTATCAGGCCGCCCAACGCGGCCAGATAGGCCAGCAAGCCCTTGCGCTTGCGGCTGCGGGTTTCATTGGTTTCCACCCGCCCCACTGCGCCCAGCAACGGCAGGCCAGTCAGCTCCCGCAGGGCGCGGCGATCGGTCACTGTGCGTCGCATCTGACTCAGCAGGAAAGCCACGACGATGCCGGCGCCGATTCCTCCCAACGTCACCAGCGACAACAACATCGGGCGGTTCGGCCATGCCGGTTGGCTCGGCACAAAGGGCGGATCAATCACGCGGAAATCGACGGTATCGGTCTTGCTTTCCACTTCGCCTGACATGGTGACCGATTCGCGGCGTTTCAGCAGGGCATCGTAGTTCTGCCGATAGACGTCATAGTCGCGCATCAACTGGGTGTAATCCTGCTCCACCTTCGGAATCATATTGGACGCATTGCGCAGTTCGCTAAAGCGGCGCTGGTATTCGCCCACCCGGGCACTCAGCGAAGACACCGTGGCATCCGCCTCGGCGATGGCGATGGTCAGCTGCTGATAGACCGGATTCTGGATTCGAGCACCTGCCGGGTCGGCCTTGCGCCCGGCCAGATCGATTTTCTTCTGCTCTTCCAGTTTCGCAATCAGACGCTTGGTCGACTGGATATCGGGATGCAGGTCAGTGTATTGCATGCGCAGCTGGTCCATCTGCTGTTCCAGCACCTGAATGCGACCGTCGATCTCGCTATTGCCCGATGCCATCGCTGCCGCGGCGAGCTCGGGCTCTTCGTCTTCCAGTTGGCGTTTAAGCTGATTGCGGCGGTTGACCGCTTCCTGCTGGTCCAGTTGCGCCTGACGCAGCTGCGCCGTTGCTTCGGCCAGCTTGGCGTAGTAGTCACCACCCTGCCCCGGCATCATGCCGATGTGCGTCCGCTTGAATTCCGTGAGTGCGGTTTCAGCATCGGTGAGCTTCTGTTGATATTGCTGCAGCTGGTCCTCGATGAAACGCTGCGAGCTGGAAATATCCAGGCGGGTCTTGCCGAGGCTGGTTTCCACAAAAATGGTCAACAGCGACTGCACGACCTTCTTGGCCAGCTCGCCATTGGGATCCTGATAGCTGATGGTGTAAAGGTTTTCGCGCCCGGCATCGGCGATGCTGATTCTGCCGGCCATGCCATTCAACAATGCTTCGGTCTGCTCGGGCGTTTTGGCCCTCACATCGAGATCGGTCATGCGCGCGACCTTCTCCAGGGTCGGCCGGCTGACCAGCTGGCGGGTCATCATCGTGATCTGCTGGTTGACGCTGGGCTGAACCGCCAACCCGGCGAGCAACGGCTGGAGCAGGCTCTGGGTATCCACATAAACGCGTGCTGACGCCTGGTAGCGGTCAGGGATCGTCATCACCCAGGTCCAGCCGATAATGCATACCAGCCAGGCAACCGCCACGCCCCACCAGCGGCGACGCCAGGCAGCCTTGGCATAACCCAGTATTTGTTGAAGTATTTGATCCATAACGGCATTCCATCAATAAGCGCCGCAAAATGCGGCGCAGACAACCTTAGAACAGACTTTCAGGCACCACCAGCACATCGCCCGGGCGCATGTCGACGTTGGCTGAAATATCGCCACCCCGCAGCAGGTCCTCCAGACGCACGCCGAGGCGTTCCTGCTTGCCATTCTCGGTACGCAGAATGTAAGCCTTGTTACCCGCGGCAAAATCGGTGAGGCCGCCAACCGCGATCATCAAATCGATCAGGCTCATTTTTTCACGGTAGTTCAGCGCCTGCGGCTTGGCCGCTTCGCCGACCACACGAAGTTGCTGGTCGAACGGACCGACGCCGCCGCCGACGATGACGGTGACGATGGGTTCCTGAATGTATTTGGCCAGCGCCTTTTCAATGTCGCGCGCCAGCTGGGTTGGGGTCTTGCCCGAGGCCTGGAGATCTTCGATCAGGTTCATGGTCATCTTCCCATCGGGACGCACCGGGAAGCTGCCGGATACCTCGGGATTGCGCCAGACAAACACATTGACCGAGTCGCCCGGACCGACCAGGTAATTCCAGTCGAACTGTCCGGTACGCTCAGGCGCAGGCGGATAGGTCGGCGTACCCGCGCAGCCCGTCATGGCAAGTACAGCCAGCACCACGCCAGCGCGTGCGATATGCTTGTTGATCGAAAACATGTCCACCCTCCCTTATATGCAGTTAATCCGCTGGCATTATGCCTGAGCGAGTTACATCCGGTTACATCGCCCGAGACTATAAGCAAACCTCAGGCCAAACTATAGACACCCCGACGACCTTGTTAAGCCAAGGCTGGGACCGCCCTATGCCGGCAAGGACGTCGACAACCCAACACTGGTGTCGCAAGCCCATCTCCTTGCCGCGGTATCATGCAGTCCATGAGTCCTCACGAAATCGACACCCTCGACACCCTGCGCCTGCATATCCGCGAATTCGCCCAGGCCCGCGCATGGGAAAATTACCATACGCCCAAGAACCTGGTCATGGCCCTATCCGTGGAAGCGGCAGAATTGCTGGAACCCTTCCAGTGGCTGACTGCGGAACAGAGCCGGCACCTGAGTGCCGACCAGCATGAGTCTGTACGCCAGGAAATCGCCGATGTGCTGATCTACCTGACCCGGCTGGCCGATCTGCTGAACATCGATCTGCTGGAGGCCGCCGCTGACAAGCTGGCGCTCAATGCGCGAAAATACCCCGTCGAACAAGCGCACGGCAATGCCACCAAATATTCGGATTTCAAGAATGACTGACCTCTATTTTAAGCATCACGTTTTTTTCTGCACCAATCAGCGCGAGGATGGCGCCAAATGCTGCGGCGCGTCCGGCGGCCAGCATATGCGCGACTACCTCAAGAAGAAGGTCAAGCAGGCCAATCTCAATGGCGAGGGCAAATGCCGCATCAACAGCGCCGGCTGTCTTGACCGCTGCGACGAAGGCCCGTTGCTGGTCGTATACCCGGAAGGTGTCTGGTACACCTATGTGGACGAGTCCGACATCGATGAAATTTTCGAGGCCCACCTCAAGCAGGGGCGTATCGTCGAACGCCTGCAGTTGAAGTGAAGCAGGCAAGCGAGGCGCCCAAGACAAAACGCTACAAGCTGCGCATTCCGGTGCCGGCGGGCAAGCTGGAAACCGTGATAGACGACCCCGAGATCGACCGCCGCGGCCTGCTGCTGGTAGCCCACCCGCATCCGCTGCATGGTGGCAGTCTGGACAACAAGGTGGTGACGACGCTTGCCAAGGCAGCCAACGAGGCCGGCTGGGTCAGTGTGCGGCCGAACTTTCGCGGCGTCGGCATGAGCGACGGCACATTCGACGCAGGGGTGGGCGAGACCGACGACCTGCTGGCGGTCGCCCGCTTCGTCGAGGCGAGCTACCCGGGCCTGCCATGGGCGCTGGCCGGTTTTTCCTTTGGCGCCTTTGTGCAGCATCGCCTTCATCAGGCGCTGCACGCGCAGCGTCTGATTCTGGTCGCGCCGGCGGTCACCATGTACGAGTTCGACCCGGTGCCCGCGGATACGGTGGTGATCTACGGCGACGCCGACGAACTCATCCCGCCCGCAGCAATCCGGTTATGGGCGGAGCAGCAGGGACTGGCCGTGAAAAACATCCCCGATGCCGGGCATTTTTTTCACGGCAAGCTCAAGGAACTGAAACAGGCGTTCCTGGAGGCCTGTCCGTGCTGACCGTGCGCGGCCTGACGAAAAAATACGGCGCCACCGAGGTAGTGCGCGGCCTCGACCTCACCGTGCGGCGCGGCGAATGCTTCGGCCTGCTGGGCCCCAACGGTGCCGGCAAGACCACCACACTGCGCCTCTTGCTGGGCCTGATCGAGCCCGATGCCGGCAGCATCGAACTGGCCGGCATCGCGGTGCCGCAGCACGCACGCGAGGCGCGCATGAAAGTCGGCGTAGTCCCGCAAATGGACAACCTCGACCCGGATTTTTCGGTGCGCGAAAACCTGTTCGCCTACGGCCGCTATTTCAATATGGAGCGCGCCGCCATCGCTGCGCGCGTACCTGAACTGCTGGAGTTTGCCGGGCTCGCCAGCAAGGCCGATGCGCAGATTGCACAGCTGTCGGGCGGAATGAAACGGCGACTGACACTAGCGCGCGCGCTGGTGCACGACCCCGATATCCTGTTTCTCGACGAGCCCACCACCGGCCTCGACCCGCAGGCGCGCCACTTGATCTGGCAAGGACTCAGGCGGCTGATCGCGGACGGCAAGACCATCGTGCTGACTACGCATTTCATGGAAGAGGCCGAGCGCCTTACCGACCGACTGGCTATCCTCGACCACGGCCGCCTGGTGGCCGAAGGTGCGCCGCGTGCGCTGATCGAATCGCACATCGAGCCGGCGGTGGTGGAAGTCTACGGCGAGGGGCTGGAAGTCTGGATGCGTGATCATGCCAGCCAGGTCTGCCAGCGATCCGAGACTGTCGGCGAGACCCTGTTTTGCTATACCGGCAATGCCGAACGCGTGATCGATACGCTGAAGCAGGCGCCCGCGCTGCGCTACCTGCACCGGCCGTCCAATCTGGAGGATGTGTTCCTCAAGCTCACCGGGAGGGATCTGCGTGATTAAACATCTGCGCCTGCCCCAACTGTCCTGGCGCTTCATACCGGTATGGCAGCGCAACTACCTGGTGTGGAAAAAGCTCGCCATCCCATCCCTTCTCGGCAACCTGGCCGATCCGATGCTGTACATGCTTGGCCTGGGCTACGGCTTGGGCAGCCTGATGCCGGATGTCGCCGGCATGCCTTACATCACCTTCCTTGCCGCCGGCACGGTGGCCTACAGCACGATGAACGCGGCCACTTTCGAGGTGCTGTATTCGAGCTTTTCGCGCATGCACGTGCAGCGCACCTGGGACGCCATCATGAACGCGCCGCTCACGCTCGACGACGTGATGCTGGGCGAACTCACGTGGGCGGTGGCGAAAAGCCTGCTGTCCGGGGTCGCGATTCTGGCGGTAATCTGGGGACTGGGCCTGTATGGCCATTTCTGGATGACGCTGTGGATCATCCCGGTGGTGGCGCTGGTCGGCTTCTGCTTTGGTGGGCTGGGGCTGGTGATGAACGCGGTGTCGCCGAGCTACGATTTTTTTCTCTACTACTTCTCCCTGGTGATCACGCCGATGGTGCTGTTGTGCGGCGTGTTCTTTCCGGTGTCGCAACTGCCGCTGCCGGTGCAGGCTGTCTCGGCCTGGCTGCCGCTCACCCACGCCATCGATCTGGCGCGCCCGCTGGTGGTCGGCAACGTGCCCGACGACATCGTGCTGCACGTCGTTGCGTTGCTGATTTACGGGAGCGTCGGTTACGTCATCGCGCTGGCGCTGACGCGGAAACGGCTATTGAAGTAGGAGCGCCTTCCAAGGCGCGATGGAATATCGCGGCGAGGACGCCGCTCCTACGGGTGACGCGGGGAAATCAAACCCCGGCAGCCTGCTGGTCGGCGTGGTAGCTCGACCGCACCATCGGCCCGCAGGCGGCATGCCTGAAGCCCATCGCCAGCGCCTCCTGCTCGAACTGGGAGAAACGTTCGGGGGTGACGAAGCGCAGCACCGGCAGGTGGTGCTGCGAGGGTTGGAGATACTGGCCAAGCGTGAGCATATCGACATCGTGCGCACGCAGGTCACGCATCACCTGCAGGATTTCGTCGTCTTCCTCGCCCAACCCCAGCATCAGGCCGGACTTGGTCGGAATGTCGGGATGGCGTATCTTGAAATCCTGCAGAAGCTTCAGCGAATGCGCATAGTCGGCGCCGGGGCGTGCCGCCTTGTACAGGCGCGGCACGGTTTCCAGGTTGTGGTTCATCACGTCGGGCGGCGCGCGATCGAGCATGTCGAGCGCCTTGTCGAGGCGGCCGCGAAAATCCGGGGTGAGTATCTCGATCCGCGTTGCGGGCGAGGCTTCGCGCACGGCCGCAATGCACAGGGCGAAATGTTCGCCTCCGCCGTCGCGCAGGTCGTCGCGGTCGACGCTGGTGATGACCACGTATTTCAGCGCCATCAGGGCGATGGTTTCGGCCAGATGGCGCGGCTCGTCGACGTCCGGCGGCAACGGGGTGCCGTGGCCGACGTCGCAGAACGGGCAGCGCCGCGTGCACAGGTCACCCAGGATCATGAAGGTGGCGGTGCCATGGCCGAAGCATTCGCCCAGGTTCGGGCACGAGGCCTCCTCGCACACGGTATGCAGCTTCGCCTCGCGCAGGATGCCTTTCAGCCGCGCGACGTTGGGCACGTTGGGCGACTTGGCGCGAATCCACGACGGCAGGCGCATGCGCGGCTGCGGCACGATCTTGATCGGAATGCGCGCGGTCTTGGCGGCGCCTTTGTGCTGGATGGGGTCTGCCATAATGTGCTCGGAACAACTTCGGTAATTCAATCTTCCGGATTTTAACTGATGCGATGCCTGACCCTTACCCTGCTTGCAGCATGGCCGCTTGTCGGCTTTTCCGCCGTACAGGACGTTGACCCGGAAACAGGGCTCGTCACCTGGCAGACCGAAACCAGCGGCATCCAGGTGCGCCTGACCCAGATCAGCCCGGACCAGACGCGCGCCTTTTATCAGGCGCGCGGATTCTCACCCGAGGCGGCGGAACGCTACGCCCGCGAATGCGTCTTCATGACGGTGGTGCGCAATATCGGCGAGCGGCCGATCCAGCACAACCTGGCCAACTGGCGCTATGTTCCGGCTGGCCTGCCGCCGAACGCCATTCGCAGCAAGGTGGCGTGGGAACAGCTGTGGAAGCGGCGGGGGGTGTCCGAATCGGCGCGCATCGCCTTTACCTGGGCACAGTTCCCCGCCACCCAGACCTTTGCCCCGGGCGACTGGAACCAGGGCATGACGGCCTACAGCGTGCCGCACGGCGGCCGCTTCGACCTACATTTTGTGTGGCACACGGACGGCAGGACCCATTCCGGAAAACTCGAACAAGTGAGGTGTGCAGATGAAACTTCGTAAACACGTTGTGAGCGCGGCACTGGCCATATGCTGTGCATTCGGCCTGAGAGCGGAGGCCTTTGCCGCCGACCTGCCACCGCTGTCGCACAGCCTGACGATGCAGGCGCCGAAGCCCGCACCTGCCTTGAAACTGAAGGAGCTCGATGGCAAGACGCTCGACCTGGCGCAGCTCAAGGGAAAGGTCGTGCTGATCAACTTCTGGGCCACTTGGTGTCCGCCCTGCCGCCGCGAAATGCCGTCGATGGAGCGCCTGTCGCAGGCATTCAAGGGCGAGCCTTTCGTCGTGCTGGCGGTGAATGTGGGCGAGGATCCCGATACCATCGAGGCGTTCAGCAGCCAGCTGGACACGATGCTGACCTTCCCCATCCTGCTCGACACCCGCAGCCGCACCATGCAGGCGTGGAAAGTGGCAGGGTTGCCGACCACCTTCCTGGTCGACAAACAGGGGCGCATCGTCGCCAAGGCCATTGGCGGGCGCGAGTTCGATCACCCGGCGATCGCGCAGGCAATCCGCGCGTTGATCAATAAACAGAGGTAAGGGGCTTTGGCGGCCTTCGGCCGCTCGGCCCCTTAATCCTGAATCCGGCCGATCCTAGACTTGCACCCAAACCCGGCCATCTTCGATCTTCACCGGATAGGTCATGATCGGCTCGTCGGCGGGGTCGCAGGTGGGCTGGCCGGTGGTGAGGTCGAAATAGCTTCCGTGCAGCGAGCACTTGATCTTGCCGTCCTTGATGCAGCCCAGATAAAGCGAATAATCCTCATGGCTGCACATTTCGTCGACGACGTAATGGGTGCCGGCGGCATTGCACAACAGCAGCCGCTTACCATCGACGACGATACGTTTCATCTGCGCCGGCTTGAGTTCGTCGGCGGCGGCGATAGCAACAAATTCACTCATCACTGAACCCTGGCAGCGGCTTTGCCGGAATCCAGCACTGCGCGGATCTGCGCGGCAGCGTCGGCGACGCTGGCGGCACGGCCGACATGGTGCAGGATAATGGAACCGGTCAGCACCAGCGAATCGTAGGTCGCGCCATGGTCGCCCTTCAGCGCCAGGATGCCGGCCTCGGCGGCAGCATGCGCGGTGGCCTTGATGTCGATGGCGGCAACAATCTCGTCCTCGCCCGCTTCGGCGGCGACCGCGCCCGGCAGCGGCACCGCACGCACTGGCTGGCTGATGCCGAGCGCCACCGGATCGACACTCGCTTCGATTTCGGCGCCACGGTCATGGTATTGAAAATACTTGCCAACCTGGCGCAAGGACGGGATCACCCCGCCCTCGACGCCGCGCACGATGCAGGCGGTATCGAAGCCAGCTTCGCGTGCGAGATCTGCATATACCGGCGGATAGGGCTTGTGCACGTAGCCGGTGACGAAATGGGTCAGTTTTTTGCCGGCGATGGGCTTGGACAGCACTTCCACCGTGGTCAGCACCTGGCGCTTGATCATCTGCGTGCGCAGCGGGATCAGGTTATGCATGCCGGGGTTGGATTCGGCCTGGTCGACGTAGGTCCAGCCGATCGCCGGGTCGGCCAGACGCGCCGCGGCGTCGACCGGCGACAGGTCGACCGGCACGCCGGCAGCTTCCAGCACATGGCGCGCAGTGACACCGAATTTCGGGCCGACCTTGTCGAGTCCGTGGCAGACGACGTGCACGCCGAACTCGGCCAGAAGCGGGCCGAGGAAAGGCGCGGCCGGCAGGCAGCGCGTGTAGCCGTCGTAGGGATCACCAATGTCGACCACTTCATCAACCTCCGCAGTGACACGCCGGGTGGTTTCCAATACAGCGTCGAGCACCCCGCGGTTTTCGTCCATCGTCTCGCGCTTCATGCGCAGCGCGATGAAATATATGCCCACCTGTACCGGGTCGATGACGTTGTCGATGATGGCCTTGGTGCCTAGATGCGCCTCGGTGCGGCTGATGTCCTTGGACAGGTCGGGGCCGGTGGCGATGCGCTGGATGATCGATCGCATCAGGAGTTTGGGGTCGGACGGCAGGATGTCGGTGCTCATAGATAACTCCATTAGAAGGCGCAAGAATACTAATAACCGAGTAAATCAGTCAACTATAAATCGCATCCAGCAGGTAGCTGGCGAGCAAATGCCCGGCCTGCGACGGAGACAGCGACACGCCAAGGTTGCGGCATTGCGTCACCGCCATCCCCGCGTAGCCGCAGGGGTTGATGGCGGCGAACGGCGCCAGGTCCATGTCAATATTGAATGCCAGCCCGTGATAGGTGCAGCCGTGCTTTACGCGCAGCCCGAGCGCGGCGATCTTGGCGCCGTCGACATAGATGCCGGGGGCGCCGGACCGCCGCGACGCGGCCACGCCATGCGCCGCCAGCAGATCGATTACCGCCTGCTCCATGCGGCTGACCAGATCGCGGATGCCGTAGCCGCGCCGCCGCACGTCGACCAGTACATAGGCCACCACCTGTCCCGGGCCGTGATAGGTGATCTGGCCGCCACGGTCGATCGGCACCACAGGAATATCGGTGGCGGCAATCAGGTGCTCGGGCTTGCCGGCCTGCCCCTGGGTGTAGACCGGCGGGTGTTCCAGCAGCCAGAGTTCATCCGGCGTGACGGCTGTGCGCTGCGCGGTGAATGCCTGCATCGCCCGCCAGGTCGGCTCATACTCGACCCGCCCCAGATGCCGCACGCAAGGCTCAGGACGCTCACGCCCCGCCCCTTGCATCTTGCAACTTGAATCTTGCACCGCGCCAATCACAACGCCATCTTCACCCACGGATGCGCA
The DNA here is from genome assembly GCA_024636675.1 of Hydrogenophilales bacterium. Taxonomy (GTDB): domain Bacteria; phylum Pseudomonadota; class Gammaproteobacteria; order Burkholderiales; family Thiobacillaceae; genus Thiobacillus. The sequence goes on from JAGXGM010000045.1 coordinate 17,546, forward strand.
GTGATCTCGCGGTACAGCGCATCGAGCTGCGCCTTCGAGGTGGCGCGCACCACGCAGGTCACCGACAGGTAGTTGCCGCCGCTGGACGCTCGAATTTCAACGGTATCCGCCATAAAGTCGGGGGCGTGGCGCTGCACCAGTTCGACCATGGTCTGCGCAAAGTCGTCGCGCCGCTCGCCCATGATCTTGATCGGGAAGTCGGTCGGAAATACCAGCAGTGTCTCTTCTTCGCTCATAAGCACCTCATGCGCGCATCACCTGCTGCTTGAAGGTTTGATACAAGCCATCCATCCGCTGTGCCAGCGGCCCCGGCACACCGGTGCCGACCGGCGCACCATCGAGTTTGACGATGGCCATGACTTCCTTTGTCGACGAGGTCATCCACAGCTCGTCGGCGCCGCGCACCTCGGCTTCGGTAATTTCCCGCACCTCGTGGGGAATGCCATTCGCCGCAGCGAGTTCCAGCACCACGTCGTAGGTGACGCCGGTCAGCATCAGGTTCGACGGCGGCGGCGCCCGCAGCACACCATCCTTCACCAAAAAGATATTGCTCGCCGCGCCCTCGGTCAAAAAGCCGTCGCGCAACATCACGGTCTCGGCGCAATCGACGTCTACCGCCTGCTGGCGCAGCAGAATATTGGCCAGAAGCGAGATAGCCTTGATGTTGCAGCGCAGCCAGCGGTTGTCGACGGCGCAGACGGCGCAGACGCCGGCGGCCTTTTGCGCAGGGGTAGACGTCAGCAGCGGCTGCGCGAACATGAAGACCGTCGGCGGCACCCCTTTCGGAAACGCGTGATCGCGCGGCGCGACCCCCCGGGTCACCTGGATGTAGACCGATTGATCGGCGAAATCCTGCAGTTCGACCAGCCGCAGGATCAATTCGCGCCATTCGGCCATCCCGTACGGATTGGTCAGGCGGATGCCATCGAGGCTGCCTTGCAGGCGACGCAGATGCTCGTCGAGCCGGAACGGCTTCCCGGAGTAGACCGGCACCAGTTCATAGACGCCGTCGCCAAAGACGAAGCCGCGGTCGAGTACCGGAATTTTTGCCTCGGCAAGCGGCAAAAACTGACCGTTGAGGTAAACGCTCATTTCGAGAAGAAAAGCCGGATTGAGTCCCAACCACGGCCAAAGACGCCAGCCACGGCGACATCGTGCAGTGCGACCAGGGGGTAATCGCCGATCGGCTTGCCATCAAGCATCAGCCGCAGCGCGCCCAAGCGCTGCCCTTTGCGCACCGGCGCCACGATCGGCCGCCGGGTGATCACTTCGGCCTTGACGCGAGCGGCATCCCCCGCCGGAACCAGCAAATGGAAATCCTGCTCAAACCCGATACTCACCGTCGAGCGCATCCCCCGGTAGAGAGGCACCACCTTGACCGGCTGCCGGGCGGGATATAGCCGCATGCTGTCGAAATTTTCGAAACCGAAATTCAGCAAGCGCAGGGCATCCTGCGTGCGCTGCGCATCGGAACGTCCGCCCAGCACCACGGCAATGCGCCGTTGATCGCCCCGCTGGGCGGACGCCGCCATGCAGAAGCCGGCCTGAATGGTACGCCCGACCTTGAGGCCGTTTACCGTGCTGTCGCGCCACAGCAGGCGGTTGCCGTTGTAATGGGTGATGCCCTTGAAGGTCAATTCCTTCTGCGCAAAAAAACCTTTCCGCTCGGGAAAATCGCGCAAGAGTGCGCGTGAAAGCAGGGCAAGGTCGCGGGCGCTCGACTCGTGTCCCGGCTCAGTCAATCCGGTGGCGTTCATGAAGCGGGTTTGGGTCATGCCCAGCCGCTTGGCTTCGCGATTCATGCGTTCGACAAACGCCGCCTCGCTGCCGTCGGCCGCCAACACCAGCGTTAACGTGGCGTCGCCTGCCGATTGCACCAGCATCGCCTGCATCAGGGTATCGACACTTACCTGATCACCCGCCTTGAGAAACACGCGCGCACCGTCGATCTCGGTCGCGGCTTCCGGCACGGTAAGCGCCTCGCCCAGGCTCAGCTTGCCCTTGCGGATGTCACCCAGCAGCACATAGGCCGTCATCAACTGCGTCAACGAGGCCGGCGCCAGCGGCAGATCAGGCTGGTAGGAAGCCAATTCGTGCCCGCTGACCTGGTCAATCACCACCCAGGCGCGTGCCATGATGCCGGCAGGCGCCGCCCATGCCGATGCGGAAAACAGGAGCGCCAGCCCCAACCAGAAAATCTTCATCCGTTGCCCTTTAATCAATCGTGTCTGACCAAGACTGCATTCAGGTCGAGACGTTCCCGCACCCGCGCACGATCCGTATGCGCGGCAGCGTCGCCGGGATAAGGCCCGAGCTGCACACGATGCAGTTCGCCGTTGAGCACCACACGGCTGCGGCCAGGATCAAGTTCGAGTGCGTTCGTCAAACGGTCGAGCAGTTGCTGCGCATTGTCGGCGCGCGAAAACGCGCCCACCTGCAGATAGACATCATCACGCAATGCATTGCCTTGCCTGTCATCGGGAGCGAGGTCGATGCTTTCCACTCGCACCCGCGTGCTGCCGCGCTTCAAATAACCCAGCTTGTGGGCCGCGGTATACGACAGGTCGATGACGCGCTTGCTGTGGAACGGACCGCGATCATTGATCCGCACCACTACGGATTTTCCGCTGTCGAGCGCTGTGACCCGAACATAGCTGGGCAGCGGCAGGGTGGGGTGTGCGGCGGTCATGGCATACATGTCGTACACCTCGCCCGATGCGGTTTTCTTGCCGTGGAAACGTTTGCCGTACCACGAAGCCATGCCTTCCTCGCGATGCGCGCGGCGTTCGGTCTGCGGCGTGTAGGTATTGCCCAGCACGGCATAGGTACGGTTGGCGAAGCGATGCAGCGGCTCGTCGCGCGGCACCGCGTCGGGAACGGCATCCAGGTTGGGCGGTGGGCGGGCCTCAGGGCCATCGTCAAGGTAATAACCGCCGCTTTTGGCTGTCGTTGCAGGCTGGGTGGGCGTGGAGGGACTGCTGCCACAACCGGCAAGCGCCAGAACGACGGCAAGCCGGCTCAGGATCGGTATCGATATTTTATTCATGACCCCATTTTATCGCGTCACGATTTATTGAGCTGGCGATGCGTCGCCACGCTCATCAGGATGCCCATGCCCAGTAGCAGCGTGATCAGCGCGGTGCCGCCGTAGCTCATCAGCGGCAGCGGCACGCCGACCACCGGTAGAATGCCCGACACCATGCCTATATTGACGAACGCGTAGGTGAACAGATTGAGGCTCAGCGTGGCCGCCATCAGTCGACCGAACAGCGTCGGTGCCCGCGCCGCGATGACCAGCCCGCGCGCGACAATGGCCAGATACAACCCGATTAACAGAATTACGCCGACGTAGCCGAATTCCTCGCCGAACACGGCAAATACAAAATCGGTTGTCCGCTCCGGGATGAAGTCGAGTTGGCTTTGCGTGCCCTGCATCCAGCCCTTGCCGAACAGCCCACCCGAACCGATCGCGATGGTCGACTGGATGATGTGGTAGCCGGCACCCAGCGGGTCCGACGTGGGATCGAGCAGGGTCAGCACGCGGCGCTGCTGGTAGTCGTGCATCAAGCTCCACACCACCGGCAGGCTGGCTGCTCCCAGCACGCCGCCGCCGAAGATGACTTTCCATGGCAGTCCGGCAAAGAAAAGCAGATAGAAGCCCGAGGCGCCGAGCATCAGCGCGGTGCCCAGATCGGGCTGCCGCAGGATCAGGAGAAACGGCACCAGCAGGAGCACGCCGCCGACCAGGAAATGCTTCGCACGCAGCACCGCCTCGTTGCGCTGGAAATACCAGGCCAGGGTCAGGGGCAGCGCCAGCTTCAGCAGCTCAGACGGCTGGAAGGACATGAAGCCCAGATTCAGCCAGCGGCGCGAGCCGTTGCGGACTTCGCCGAACAGCGCCACCCCGATCAGCAGCACCACGCCCGCAAAAAACAGGGGCGGCCCCACCCGGGACAGCAGATGCGGCGGCACATTGGCCATCACCACCATCACCCCCAGCGCCAAGCCCATGTTGATCAAGTGGCCGCTGATCCGCGCCGGGTTCTGACCCGACGCGCTCACCACCACCGCCAGGCTGACGCCCAGTAGCAGCAGCACCAGGACCAGCAGCATGCCGTCCAAGTGACTCAGCCTGCGCACAATCCAGTGGCTAGTGCGCGGCATCGTGAGTCCTTCCTGGCAAACAATCCCGGCAAGCGTTGTTGGGTATTCCGGGCGCAAGCATGACGCGGGTGGCTGTGAAGCGTTGTTCCATTGGCAAGCCCCGCGGCGCCAAAGACGCCTGAATACACCACAACGCTCCGGGTTGAGCCCGCTTGTGGCGCATATCGGTGTTGCAAGCCGCTGGTTGTGAATGGCACAAGCGCGCGTCTTGCGCATTGGTCTGCATCAAAATCGATTCCCATCGCTTGCCCGGATTATTCATTGACGAGCCCCGCCTCCGGCTTCATGTCGTCGGGCAGCTTCCCGGTCAGGTAATAATCGAAGACCTTGCGCGCGATCGGCGCTGCGGTGCCACTGCCCGAACCACCATTCTCCACCACCACTGCCACGACGATGGTGGGGTTTTCGGTCGGCGCATAGGCTATGAACAGCGCATGATCAAGATGTTCCCGCGCCAGCTGGCTGGCTTCGTAGCGCGCGCCCTGCTTGATGCCGACCACCTGCGCGGTCCCTGTCTTGCCGGCAATGGTGTAGGGCGCGCCGGCCGCCGCTCTGGCCGCGGTGCCGCCCGGACGCATCACGTCCATCATGCCCTCGCGTACGACATCCAGGTGTTCCGGGGTGATCGCCACCTGGACACGTGCGCCGCCCGCCTGCGGCTGCCATATTTGCGCATGCGGGTCGCGCACCGCCTGCACCAGACGCGGCTCGATCCGGATGCCGCCATTGGCAAGCATGGCCGTCGCCACCGCCAGTTGCAGCGGTGTGGTCAGGTGATAACCCTGACCGATACCGGCAATCACCGTCTCACCGGGATACCATGATTTGTTCCAGCGGCGCTGCTTCCAGTCGCGCGAGGGAAGCAGTCCGGATGATTCCCCGTCCAGGTCGATGCCGGTTTTCTCGCCCAGACCGTACTTCGCCAGGTAGTCGTGCATGCGGTCGATACCCATGTCCACTGCCAGTTGGTAATAGTAGACATCGCACGACTGGGAGATGGAGCGGCGCAGGTCGACCACGCCGTGCCCGCCGCGCTTCCAGTCACGGAACTGATGGCTGCTGCTGGGCAGGCTGAAGAACCCGGGGTCCTTGATGCTGTCCGACGGTTTGCGCAACCCCAGTTCGAGGCCGGCCAGCGCCAACAACGGCTTGATTGTCGATCCGGGCGGATAGACGCCGCGCAGCGCGCGGTTCACCATCGGCCGGTCGGGCGATTCGTTGAGCGCCTTCCAGGTTTCCGGATCGATGCCATCAACAAACAGGTTGGGATCGAATCCGGGCCGGGAGACCAGCGCCAGCACCCCACCGGTGTTGGGATCGAGCGCCACCAGTCCGCCCAGGTAATCGCCGAACGCCTGTTCGGCCACCGCCTGCAGCCCGGCGTCGAGATGCAGGCGCAAGTCCTTGCCCGGCACCGGCGCAATCCTCGACAGCATGCGCACTGCCCGGCCGCTGGCGTCAGTCTCCATCTGGTCGAACCCGGTGCGGCCGTGCAGAAGTGATTCGTAACTCTGTTCCAGCCCGGTCTTGCCGATGTGGGCGCTGCCCTTGTAGTTCTGCTCGCGGCCGTCTTCACGCAGCTTTTTCAGGTCGCGGTCGTTGATGCGGCCAACAAAACCCAGCACATGCGCCATGCCCGGGCCGGCCTGATAGTTGCGGAACAGTCGCGCCTTCACCTCCACCCCTGGCAGGCGATAACGGTTGGCGGCGATGATCGCCACCTCCTCGTCGGTCAGCTTGCTTTTCAAGGGCACGGTCTCGAACTCGTGCGACTCGCTCAACAACCGGCGGAAACGGCGCAACTGCCCCGGCGATATCTCGATCAGCGTACCCACCATGGCCAGCGTGGCCTCGAGGTCATCGGTCTTCGCTTGCGTGAGCTCGAGCGTATAGGCCGAATAGTTTTCCGCCAGGATGCGGTTGTTGCGGTCGAGGATCAGCCCGCGGCTGGGCGCGGCGGGCACCCGTGAAGTACGGTTGCTTTCGGCGCGCTGGATGTAATGGTCGTGCTGCACGACCTGCAGATAAAACCCGCGCGCCAGCAGCGCGGTCGCCAGCAGCGCAACGAAGGCTGCACCCACTTTCAACCGGCCATGAAAGCGGGCAAGCTCGCGATCCAGATTCTTCAATTGCGTGGCCAAGCTCATCCTGATTTACGCCCGATTCTGCATGCCCTTGCCATGCAACAGGCGCACAAACAGGGCAATCAGATACCACAGCAACGTGCTGCTCAATACCGGCAGCAGGATGAGCAGACCGGTCGGCGGGTTGACCGCCAGCCAGCCCACCAGCAGCACTGCCAGCTGCACCGCCAGGAAAATGGGGAACAGCTGCGCAGACTGACGGAGCGGATCGAACTGCAGCAACCGCAGGCGCAGGAACAACACCAGATACACGCCTATCACATAAGCGATGGCATGCTGCCCGAACACCGCACCGTCCTGGAAATCGGCCAGCAGGCCAAAAACAAACGCCGCGCCGAAACTGATGCGCGCGGGCTGATGCAAGGTCCAGAACAGCACTGCGACCAGCACGAAATCCGGCCGCAGGGCCAATGCCCAGCCCGACCACGGCAGCTGCTCCAGCAGCACCGCCAAAACCAGCGTGCCGAGAATGCGGCGCCAATTGCCTGTTTCGGTCGTCACGTTCATGGCGTAGTCACCTGCGGCTCGGCAATCAGCACCAACACCGCGCGGGAACGGTCGAGGCCCGCCAGCGGCCGGCCTTCCACTCTAAGATAAGGACTTGATTTCGAACGGGAAACCCGGCTGACGCGAGCCACCGGAATGCCTGCCGGATACACCCGGTCGATGCCCGATGTCAGCAGGCGGTCGCCCGCCCGGATATCGGTTTGTGCCGGTATGTAACGCAACTCCATCCGATTTCGTCCGCTGCCGGCGGCCAACCCGCGCTGGCCGGTGCGTTCGACCATCACCGGTGTCAACTGGTCCGGGCTGCTCACCAGCGTGACTTCACTCGCGCCCGGATACACCCGGCTTACCTGCCCCACCAGGCCGGTGGCATCGACCACCGGCAGACCGCTGCGCAGCCCCGCTTTGCCACCCTGACTGAGGGTGATGCGCTGGGAAAACCAGTCATGTCCCTGGTACAGCAAAGCCGCGTGCACCACCCGTTGGCCGGGGCGGGATTGCAACTGCAACAATGCCCGCAATTCGGTGTTTTCACGGGCCAGCTCTTGTGCGGCGTTCATGCTGATCATCAGCTGCGCACGTTCGGCCAGCAGCGCATCACGTTCTTTTTGCAGGAGACGGTGGCGGACAAAGAAACCGCCGAGTTCAGCGGCGATATCGATGGGCGCACGCATGACCTCGCGCACCGGTTGCACAAAAAGCGAAAAACCGCTGCGCAAGCCTTCGAGCGCGTGATAACGGACATCCGCCACCACGCAGGACACGCCGACCAAAAGCCAGATCAACAGGCGTGCCGTCGGCCCCAGCCGGCGGACGAACATGAGCTGGCCCGGCATCGCCATCAGCTACTCCTGCCCGCATATCCGACAGCCACGTTCACTCGTTGGTGAATACCGACGCCAGTTTGTCCATGTCTTCCAGGGCGCGCCCGCAACCGCGCACCACGCAGGTCAGCGGATCATCGGCGACAACCACCGGCAGGCCGGTTTCCTCCATCAGCAGACGATCAAGGTCGCGCATCAGCGCGCCGCCGCCGGTCAGCACCATGCCACGCTCGGCAATGTCGGCACCAAGCTCGGGCGGGGTCTGTTCCAGCGCCATCCTCACCGCGCTGACGATGGCGTTGAGCGGCTCGGTCAGCGCTTCAAGGATTTCGTTGGACGACACATTGAAGCTGCGCGGCACGCCTTCGGCCAGGCTACGGCCCTTGACTTCCATTTCCAGCACTTCAGCACCGGGGAAGGCCGAACCCATTTTCTTCTTGATCTGCTCGGCGGTCGCCTCGCCGATCAGCATGCCGTAGTTGCGGCGGATATAGTTGATGATGGCCTCGTCCATGCGGTCGCCGCCAACGCGCACCGAGTTGGCATAGACCACGCCGCCGAGCGAGATCACGCCGACTTCGGTGGTGCCGCCGCCGATGTCGACCACCATCGAACCGGTGGCCTCGGCCACCGGCAAGCCAGCGCCGATTGCCGCCGCCATCGGCTCCTCGATCAGGTAGACCTGGCGCGCGCCGGCGCCGATCGCCGATTCGCGGATCGCCCGACGCTCCACCTGGGTCGAGCCGCACGGCACGCAGATGATGATGCGCGGGCTGGGGCGCAGCATCCGGGTGTCGTGCACTTTCTTGATGAAATACTTCAGCATCTGCTCGGTAACGGTGAAATCGGCAATCACACCGTCCTTCATCGGCCGGATCGCCTGCAGGTTGCCCGGGGTGCGCCCCAGCATCTGCTTGGCTTCCACCCCCACCGCCTGCACCGTGCGCTTGCCGCCCACCGCATCGGTGCGAATCGATACCACCGAGGGCTCGTCCAGCACGATGCCGCGACCGCGCACATAAATCAGCGTGTTGGCGGTGCCGAGATCGATCGCGAGATCGGTTGAAAAGTAGCTGGTCAGGAACTTGAACATGGTGGCGGCAACGCCCGCGTCAGGCGGGCGAAAGGGCAGAAAAAACAAGGGGGCTATGATACCCTAACGCGCTTCGTTCCCGTAAGTCATCAGGTGTTTCCATGTCCCTCACTCCGGACGACGTCAAGCGCATCGCCCGCCTTGCGCGCATCGAGACCAGCGACGCCGAGGCGCAGGCCACGCAGGGCCAGCTCAACAGCATTTTCGACCTGATCGCCACCATGCAGGCGGTCGACACCCGCGACGTCAGCCCGATGGCCCACGCGCAGGAGGTCTATCAGCGTTTGCGCGACGACAGGGTGACCGAAACCGATCGCCACGCCGCCTTCCAGGCCGTCGCCCCGGCGGTCGCGAACGGCCTCTACCTCGTGCCCAAAGTCATCGAATAATTGAGGCGGCATGCACATGTTTCAAAAAACCTGGAGCCGCCTCAATTGCCCGCTGTTCTTGATGGCCATTGATTCAGCACACAGCGAATCACCTTCGATTCGCCAAGCGCCTGAATTTCATATCGCTTCCAACCCCGCCGTGCCGAATCAATAACACCATGTCCGAACCGTCTCTTTCCACGCTCGCAGCACAGCTGGCCAGCAAACAGATTTCCAGCCGCGAACTCGCCCAAGCGTATCTCGACCGCATCGCCGCGCTGAACCCGGCGATCAACGCCTTCATCACGGTGGATGCGGAAAAGACCCTGTTCGAGGCCGCCGCCGCCGATGCGCTGATTGCCGCCGGCCAGGCCGGCCCGCTCACCGGCGTGCCGATCGCCCACAAGGACATCTTCTGCACCGACGGCTGGCTCACCACCTGCGGCTCGAAGATGCTGCACAACTTCGTCGCGCCCTATGACGCCCATGTGATCCAGCGCTTCAAGGCCGCCGGCATGCCGAGCCTGGGCAAGACCAACATGGACGAGTTCGCCATGGGATCGTCCAACGAGACCAGTTATTTCGGCGCGGTGAAAAACCCGTGGAACCCCGCCTACGTGCCCGGCGGCTCGTCGGGCGGCGCTGCGGCGTGTGTGGCTGCGCGCATGGCGCCGGCCGCCACCGGCACCGACACTGGCGGGTCGATCCGCCAGCCCGCCGCGCTGTGCGGCATCACGGGACTCAAGCCCACCTACGGCCTGGTGTCGCGCTTCGGCATGATCGCCTTCGCCTCCAGCCTCGACCAGGCCGGGCCAATGGCGCCCTCGGCCGAGGACTGCGCGCTGCTCCTGAACGTGATGACCGGCTTTGATCCCAACGACTCGACCAGCCTCGACCGCGAGAAAGAGGATTACACGCGCGATCTCGACAAGCCGCTGGCCGGCCTGCGCGTGGGCCTGCCGCGCGAATTCTTCGCCGAAGGTCTCAACAGCGAAGTCGCGGCAGCAGTGGAAATCGCCGTTGCCGAGCTGAAAAAGCTCGGCGCCACCACCGTCGACATCTCGCTCGCCAACTCCAGGCTCGCAATTCCCGTCTACTACGTGCTCGCGCCGGCCGAAGCCTCCAGCAACCTGTCGCGCTTCGACGGCGTGCGCTACGGCTATCGCGCGCCGGAATACGGCAACCTCGACGACATGTATAGCAAGACCCGCGCCCAGGGCTTCGGCGCGGAAGTGAAGCGGCGCATCCTGATCGGCGCCTATGTGCTCTCGCACGGCTATTACGACGCCTATTATCTGCAGGCGCAGAAAATCCGCCGCCTGATCGCCGACGATTTCAGCGAAGCGTTCAAGGTTTGCGACGTCATCCTCGGCCCCACCGCGCCGGGCACCGCATTCAAGCTGGGCGAAAAATCCGATGATCCGGTGGAGATGTACCTCAACGATCTCTACACCATTCCTGCCAACCTCGCCGGGCTGCCCGGCATGTCGCTGCCATGCGGCTTCGATGCCCGAGGCCTGCCGATCGGCCTGCAGCTCGTCGGCAATTATTTTTCCGAGGCGAAAATGCTCAACGTCGCCCATCAATACCAGCACGTCACCGACTGGCATGCGCGTCAGCCGGCCACCGAAGGAGCGTCATGATCGAAGCATTGCCGGCACGTTTCAGTGATGAACAACTGCGCCGCATCCTTGGCGAAGCGATGATTTATATGTGCGCCTGCCCCGCCCAGGTGGCGAGCCAGCTCCAGACCTTGCGGGAACTCCACGACTATCAGCAAAAGTGCGCGGACAATGGCCCGCTGAGCGAACAAGTACATGCGCGCATCGCCGCGGCGGCCCGCCAGGCCCATGCCGAATTGGAGCAGTGCCTGGACGACGTTCTCGACCTGGAAGGATGGGACAAGACGACACTGACCATGCCGGAAGGCTTGCGCCAGCTGCGCGATCAACTGATCGACAACGATCTGAATTGAATATCTGAATTAAACCAGGCGTCGAATTCACCAGACGCCATACGGGGTAGTGAACATGCAATGGGAAACCGTCATCGGGCTGGAAGTCCATACCCAGCTCGCCACCCGATCAAAAATCTTTTCGGGCAGCAGCACCGCCTTCGGCGCGGCGCCCAACACCCAGGCGAGCGCGGTCGACATCGCGCTGCCCGGCGTGCTGCCGGTGCTGAATCGCGGCGCGGTGGAATGCGCGATCAAATTTGGTCTCGCCATCGGCGCCACCTTGAACCGCATCAACGTGTTCGACCGCAAAAGCTACTTCTACCCCGACCTGCCCAAGGGCTACCAGATCAGCCAGCTGGCGAAACCCATCGTCGAAGGCGGCGCCCTGAACATCGTGGTGGGCGATACGGAAAGAAGCATCCGCCTCACCCGCGCCCACATGGAGGAGGATGCCGGCAAGTCGCTGCACGAGGACTTCCACGGCATGACCGGGATCGACCTCAACCGCGCCGGCACGCCGCTGCTGGAAATCGTCTCCGAACCCGAGATGCGCTCCTCCGCCGAGGCCGTGGCCTACGCCCGCGCGCTGCACACGCTGGTGACCTGGATCGGCATCTGCGACGGCAACATGCAGGAAGGCAGCTTCCGCGTCGACGCCAACGTCTCGGTGCGCCCGGTCGGGCAGGTCGAACTCGGCACCCGCCGCGAAATCAAGAACCTCAACTCCTTCCGCTTCCTGCAGCAGGCGATCGACTACGAAGTGCGCTGGCAGATCGAGACGCTGGAAGACGGCGGCCGCATCGAACAGGCGACCGTGCTGTTCGACCCCGACCGTGGCGAGACGCGCATGATGCGCAGCAAGGAAGAAGCGCACGACTACCGCTACTTCCCCGATCCCGACCTGCTGCCGGTGAAACTCGACGAGGACTGGATCGAAGCCGTGCGCGCCACCCTGCCCGAGCTGCCCGTCGCAATGCAGGTACGCTTCCAGCATGATTACGGCGTGTCGGCCTACGACGCAGCTGTTTTGACGGGGTCGCGCGCGCTGGCCGACTACTTCGAAACCGCCGCGCAAGCCTGCGGCCAGGGCAAGCTCGCCGCCAACTGGGTGATGGGCGAACTCTCGGCCGCATTGAACAAGGCCGAGCTCGACATCGCGCAAAGCCCGGTCTCCGCCGCCCACCTGGGTGCACTGATCGCCCGCATCCAGGATGGCACGCTGTCCGGCAAGCTCGCCAAACAGGTGTTCGAGGGTCTGTGGGAAGGTGCCGGCGAAGTCGACGCCATCATCGAAGCGCGCGGCCTGAAGCAGATGTCCGATTCCGGCGAACTGGAGAAAATCATCGACGCGGTGCTTGCCGCCAACCCGAAGTCGGTCGAGGAATTCCGCGCCGGCAAGGAAAAGGCCTTCAATGCGCTGGTGGGGCAGGTGATGAAGGCCAGCCGCGGCAAGGCCAACCCGGCGCAGGTCAACGAGTTGCTGAAAGCCCGGCTGCAGTAAACCGAATGCAAACGGGCCGGATATCCGGCCCGTTCGCTTCTCCCTATCCCCTGTTTCAATTCCGCCCTGTGCAAGGACGGCATCCGCTGTTTACGGCTTGCCCGTCAGCTCGCGGAAGCGCGCCTTATCGGCCGCATATTTCTCGCGCACCTGCAGCATCGCCTCTTCATTGTTGAGGATGGTGCGCTTGAGATCCAGACTCTCCCGGCTGGCCTGATCCAGTTGTTCCTTCAGGTTGGGCGAAACCGGGCGGCCCGATTTTTCGATATTGACGATGCGCGCCTTCAGTTCGGCCACGTTCGCCTCCACCGCCTTGCCGCGGATTTCAGCCCCCGTGATCGCCAACCGATGATGCTCCAGCGCGCGGTCGCGCGCCAGATCGATTTCCGCTTCGCTGGTGTAGGTCTGGGTCAGCGCGCGATCGAGCTGCGCCTGCTTGTTCTGTTCCGCCTGGATGCGCTTCTGCTCGGCCGCACGCTCGGCTTCTGCGCGGCGCTCGGCCTCGGATTGCGTACGCTTGATGATATTGCCCTGCTTGCTCAATTCGGCGCCGCCGCTCTTCTGGTAGGTCACCGGCGGGGTATCGCTGTAATGCACGCGGCCGTTGCCGTCCACCCAGCGGTACATCTGAGCATGCGCCACGCCCGCGCTCAGCAGTAAAGCGACTGCCAGTGCGCTAAACGCCATACTTTGCCCGGTAGCCTGCCACAGCCTGTAATTCTTGTTGTCTGTCTGCATTACGTCCAAGAAACTCCACCAAGTTGTCTAGGGTGACCACGGCCACCACCGGAATGTCATATTGCTCGCGGACTTCCTGCACCGCCGACTTGTCGCCGCTGCCGCGCTCCATGCGATCCAGCGCAATCACCACCCCGGCCGGCTCGGCACCGGCATGACGAATCAGGTCTACCGATTCGCGCACCGAGGTGCCCGCCGAAATCACATCGTCCACGATCAGCACGCGCCCCTGCAGTTGCGCACCAACCACCGTGCCGCCTTCGCCGTGGTCCTTGGCCTCCTTGCGGTTGTAGGCAAACGGCACGTTCCTGCCCATCCCCGCCAGCGCAATCGCAATGCTCGCCGCCAGTGGAATGCCCTTGTAGGCCGGGCCGAACAGCACGTCGAACGCGAGGCCCGAGTCGACGATGGCTTTCGCGTAAAATTCGCCCAGCCGACGCAGCTTGTCGCCGTCGTTGAACAGCCCCGCATTGAAAAAGTAGGGGCTCATGCGCCCCGCCTTGGTCTTGAATTCGCCAAAACACAGCACCTGCGACGCGATGGCGAATTCCACAAACTCGGCTTTGTAATCGGACATTCTTCTAATTTCTTGAATCAATCTAGATGCGAATTATATCGGTCAACCTCAACGGCATCCGCTCCGCCGCCAACAAGGGTTTCTTCGACTGGCTGCCCACCCTGGGCGCTGACGTCGTCTGCGTGCAGGAACTCAAGGCGCAGGCTGCCGACCTCAAGCCCGAATTCATCCAGTGCGACGGCCTCACCGGCGCCTTCCACTATGCGGAGAAGAAAGGCTACAGCGGCGTCGGTGTCTACACCCGCCAGGCGCCGCAGCAGATCATCGAGGGTCTCGGCGTCCCGGAATTCGACGCCGAGGGCCGCTACATCGAGGCCGACTACGGCCAGCTCGCGGTCATCTCGCTCTACCAGCCGTCCGGCTCCAGCAGCGAAGACCGCCAGCAGGCCAAGTACCGCTTCCTCGACGCCTTTTTCCCGCGCCTTGAAGCCCTGATCAAGAGCGGCCGCGAGATCGTCATCTGCGGCGACTGGAACATCGCGCATAAAGAAGCCGACCTCAAGAACTGGAAATCCAACCAGAAGAACTCCGGCTTCCTGCCCGAGGAACGCGCCTGGATGACCCGCCTGTTCGACGAACTCGGCTGGGTCGACGTTTACCGCAGCCTTTACCCCGAGCACACCGGCGAGGCCTACACCTGGTGGAGCAACCGCGGCCAGGCGTATGCCAAGAACGTCGGCTGGCGCATCGACTACCAGATCGCCACGCCCGGCATCGCGGCCAAGGCCACCTCGGCCAGCGTCTACAAGGATCAGCGCTTTTCCGACCACGCGCCGCTGATTGTCGATTACGACTACACTCCGTAGCCATGCCGCTTTCCTGGAACGAAATACGCAGCCGTGCTCACGCTTTCTCGCACAAGTGGGCGGGCGAAGCCTCCGAACGAGCTGAGGCGCAAAGTTTCTGGAACGATTTCTTCGCCGTGTTCGGCATCGAACGCAGACGCGTCGCCATTTTCGAAAAGCAGGTGCAAATCGCCCGCGTCGGCGAGAGGTTGAAGCAGGGGCGCATCGACGCTTTCTGGAAAGGCATGCTGCTAATCGAGCATAAAAGCCGGGGGGCGAACCTCAACCGCGCCTTCTCGCAAGCAGCGGATTATTTTAATGGCATCGTCGAGCGCGACCTGCCGCGCTACATCCTAGTGTCGGACTTCGAACGCTTCCGCCTATATGACCTGGAGGAAGACACCGAGACCGAATTCAAGCTTTCCGACCTGCAAAAGCGCATCAAGCACTTCGCCTTCATCGCCGGTTACCGCACCCAGGTTATCGCGCCGCAGAACCCGGTCAACATCAAAGCCGCCGAACGCATGGGCAAGCTGCATGATCGCCTCAAGGCCAGCGGGTACGAAGACCACCCACTGGAAGTCCTGCTGGTGCGCCTGCTGTTCTGTCTGTTCGCTGAGGACACCGGCATCTTCCAGCCCGCCGGCAGTTTTCGGATCTGGCTCGACGAGCGCACCGCACAGGACGGTTCCGACCTCGGCGCGCAATTGACGCAGTACTTTCAGACGCTGAACACGCCGGAAGACAAGCGCTCGAAAAATCTCGACGAACAGACCGCCGCCTTTCCCTATGTGAACGGCAAGCTGTTCGAGGAGACGCTACCCATCGCCGCTTTCGACGCCACCATGCGCGATGCACTGCTCGATTGCTGCGCGCTGGATTGGGCCGCAATCTCGCCCGCTATCTTCGGTGCGCTGTTCCAGTCGATCATGGACGACAAGGCGCGGCGCAACCTGGGCGCGCACTACACCAGCGAGGAAAACATCCAGAAGCTCATCAAGCCGCTGTTCCTCGATGCACTATGGGCCGAGTTCCACAAGATCAAGGGCAACAAGAACAAGCTGTTCGAGTTTCACAAAAAGCTACGCGGCCTCACCTTCTTCGACCCCGCCTGCGGCTGCGGCAATTTTCTGGTCATCGCCTACCGCGAGTTGCGGCAACTGGAGCTGGAACTGCTGCGCGCCGCCCATACCACCGGCCAGCTCGCGCTCGACGTGCACCAGATGATCGCGCTGGACGTCGACCAGTTCCACGGCATCGAAATCGAGGAGTTCCCCGCGCAGATCGCCCAGGTCGCGCTGTGGCTGGTCGACCACCAGATGAACCTCAAGGTGAGCGAGGAATTCGGCATGTATTTCGCCCGCATCCCCTTGAAGACCAGCCCGAAAATCGTCCACGGCAACGCCCTCACGCTCGACTGGAACGACGTACTGCCCGCAGAACGGGCGAGCTACGTCATGGGCAACCCGCCCTTCGTCGGCGCCAAGTTCATGGACGATGCCCAGCGCGCCGACGCTCGCGCGGTGTTCGATGGCGTCGGCAATGCCGGCCTGCTGGATTTTGTCGCCGCGTGGTATGTGAAGGCGGCGCGCTACATGTCGGCGTCATCGCGAGACCCGCAGGGGCGTGGCGATCCAGACGCCGGCAAATGGATTGCTGCGCCTCGCAACGACGGCACCCGCGCTGCCTTCGTCTCGACCAACTCCATCACCCAGGGCGAACAGGTCGGCGCGCTGTGGGGCTGGCTGCTGAATCATGGGATGAAAATCCACTTCGCCCACCGCACCTTTTCGTGGAGCAACGAGGCGCGCGGCAAGGCCGCGGTGCACTGCGTCATAGTCGGATTCGGGCTAGACGAGGTCGTGGAAAAGAGAATTTACGAATATGAAGACATTCGCGGCGAACCACTGGCGGTGGTGGCAGCAAATATCAATCCCTACTTAGTCGATGCTGCAGACGTAGTTCTGGCAAAGCGAAGAAACCCTATCTCGGATTGCCCTGAAATGAAATTCGGCAATCAGCCGATCGATGGCGGCCATCTAATTTTGGGGCCAGAAGAAAGGTCTTTCATTCTGAAAATCGAGCCGGGTATTGCTGGATATATACGTCGGTTCTTTGGCGCAGACGAATTCATAAATGGCGGAGAACGTTACTGCCTCTGGTTGGAGAGAACTCCACCGGAAATTTTGCGTAATTCGCCATACATTCGAGGCCGCTTGGATGCAGTAAAGAAATTCCGCCTTACCAGCACACGTGAGGCCACACGTGAGTTGGCCCACACCCCTGCACAATTCGCCTTTGTCTCGCACCCTGAAACGCCTTATTTGCTATTGCCGAGTGTTTCTTCGGAACGTCGAAATTACATTCCAATTGGTTTCATGCCATCCGATGTAATCGCAAGCAACCTGTGTCTAATCGTTCCAAGCGCGAACTTCTACCACTTCGGCGTGCTGACCTCGGCCATGCACATGGCTTGGGTGCGTTCGGTATGCGGTCGCCTGAAAAGCGATTACCGCTACTCCGTCGGCATTGTTTACAATAATTTCCCATGGCCCGACGCCCCTGACGAAAAAGCCAGACATGCCATAGAAGGCGCCGCCCAGGCGGTGCTCGCCGCCCGCGCGTACTTCCCCGATGCCACCCTCGCCGACCTCTACGACCCACTGACCATGCCGCCCGCACTGCTGCGCGCACACCAGAAACTCGACGCGGCGGTGGACAAGGCTTACGGAAAATCCGGCTTCAAATCCGACGCCGAGCGGGTGGCGTTCCTGTTCCAGCGCTATCAGGCGCTGACATCGCTGCTGCCTCAGGTGCCGGTGAAAAAGCGCACTAGCAAGGCAAAAACGCTCCGGGAAGAAAGCACGATTGCCCCATGACGACGCCCTTCAGCGACTACAGTGTCTATGTGGACGAGAGCGGCGACCACAGCCTGGAATCGATCAACCCGGAATATCCGTTATTCGTGCTGTCGTTTTGCATTTTCCGCAAAGATGCCTATGCGAGCACCATGACACCCGCGGTACGCAAGCTGAAATTCGAAACCTTCGGCCACGACATGGTCGTGCTGCATGAGATCGACATCCGCAAGAAAAAGGGTGCGTTCGCCAAGCTGGGCAAGGAAGCACGCGAAGCTTTTTTGAATAGGTTGACCGACATCATCCAGGCGGAAGATTTCAGGCTGGTTGCCGTGGTGATCGACAAGAACAAGTTAAAGGCCCGTTACTCGAATCCCGGCCATCCTTATCACCTGGCCATGGAGTTTGGCCTGGAACGTATCTACCGCTACCTGCAGAGCATGGGCCAGGATGACCGGCTCACCCATCTGGTCTGCGAAGCGCGTGGTGCGAAGGAAGATGCTGAACTGGAACTCGAATTTCGCCGAATTCGGGACGGCAGCAATTACTTCCACAAGCCATTGCCCTTCGAGTTGATGATCGCGGACAAGAAAACCAATTCGGAAGGGATGCAGCTTGCCGATCTGACAGCACGCCCCATTGGCTTATCCGTATTGCGGCCGGCTCAGAAAAACCGGGCGATGGCTGTATTAGAGAAAAAGTTTTGCCGTGGAGAAACTGGCAGAAAAGACGGGGTGGGCTTGAAAATCTTCCCCTAGAAAGCAGAAGGGCCTCCGGGTAGTCCCAGAAGCCCAGCGCCGATCGGGTAGTCCCAATCCACTTGCAGCCAATATAAACAACTTGTTTACTTAAAGTCAAACAAACTTATGCCTCCCCTTACTACAAGCCACCCATGGCTTGCCGCCCTTAGGGTCTACACCCACCCGCGCGTCGTCGGCATGCTGTTCCTCGGCTTTTCCGCCGGTCTGCCGCTGCTGCTGGTGCTGGGCACGCTGTCGTTCTGGCTGTCGGAGGCGGGCATCGCGCGAGCGACGATCGGGCATTTGAGCTGGGTGGGGCTGGCGTACGGCTTCAAGTTTCTGTGGTCGCCGCTGGTGGACCGGCTGCCGCTGCCGTTCCTGACCGCGTGGCTGGGCAAGCGGCGGGCGTGGCTGCTGCTGTCGCAGGTGTGCATCGCAGCTGCACTGTTGGGGATGGCGAACACCGACCCGGTGCTGAACCTGACACACATGGTGTTCTTTGCGCTGGCAGTGGCGTTCGCCTCGGCGACGCAGGACATCGCGCTCGACGCCTACCGCATCGAGGCGGTTGAAATCGAGAAGCAGGGGGCGATGGCGGCGACCTATCAGGCGGGCTATCGCATCGCGATGATCACGGCGGGCGCCGGCGTGCTGTGGATCGCGGCGGCGTTCGACCCTTCCGAGGCAACCTACGACTTCCGGCCCTGGCAAATAGCGTACACGGTGATGGCGGCGCTGATGGCGGTCGGCGTCCTCACCACGCTGACCATCCGCGAGCCGGAAAAGAAGATTTACGCCGCGACCACCGAGCGCGAAGCACGCACGCGGGAACGCTTTGCCGCAGCCGGTCTCACGGGCTGGCTGCTGACCGCCACGGCATGGTTCCACAGCGCGGTGCTGGCGCCCTTCATCGATTTCATCCAGCGCTACAAGTGGCAGGCCGTGCTGATGCTGGCGCTGATCGCGGTCTACCGCATCTCGGATGTGGTGATGGGGGTGATGAGCAATCCCTTCTATCAGGAAATGGGCTTCACCAAGGATGAGGTGGCGACCGTGTCGAAAGTGTACGGCGTGGCCATGACCATTCTCGGCGCCGGCCTCGGCGGCCTGCTGGTGATGCGCATGGGCGTGATGCGCACGCTGTTTCTCGGCGCAGTGCTGTCGGCGGCGACCAACCTGCTGTTCGTGTGGCTGGCCGGGCGCGGCCACGACGTCGGCGCGCTGGTGTTCACGATATCGGCTGACAATCTCTCTGCGGGCATCGCTTCGAGCGCCTTCGTCGCCTATCTCTCCAGCCTGGTCAACCAGGCATATTCGGCCACCCAGTACGCGCTGTTCACCTCGGTGATGCTGCTGTTGCCCAAGTTCATCGCGGGCTTTTCCGGCGAATTTGTCGATGCTTGGGGCTGGGCGAACTTTTTCACCGGCACCGCGCTGATCGGAGTGCCCGTGCTGCTGCTGGTCTGGCTGGTGGGACGGCAGCCAGACAGGCTTGTACGTAGAGAACCTGAGGACAAGCCGGTTTGAGGCTTGCGCCTGACCTTCCGTCCTGTACATAAACAACCATGATCGAATTCTCCCTCCTCGCCGCCCTCCTCGCCGGCCTGCTCGGCGGCGTGCACTGCGTCGGCATGTGCGGCGGCATCGTCGCGGCCTTCTCCTTCCGTGCCGACGGCAGCACGCCGCCGTTCCGCCTGCATCTGGCCTACAACCTGGGACGGGTGTCGTCTTATGTGCTGTTCGGTGCACTGGCCGGCGCGCTCGGCGCCTCGCTCAAACTGGCGGATTTCATGCCGGTGCAGATGCTGTTGTATGTGCTGGCGCAGGTCGTGATGATCCTGCTCGGCCTGTATCTGGCGGGCTTCAATCGCTGGGTGCTGATCTTCGAGCGTGTCGGCGGGATGCTGTGGCGCGTGGTGAAGCCGCTGTTCCAGAAACTGCTGCCGGTGAAGTCGCTGCCGCAGGCGGTGCTGGCGGGCATGGCCTGGGGCTGGCTGCCGTGTGGACTGGTGTATTCGGTGCTGGTGTCGGCGTTGGCCGCGGGCAGCGCCACCTCCGGCGCCGCGCTGATGCTGGCATTCGGGCTCGGCACGCTGCCGAATCTACTGGGGATGGGCCTGTTCGCCCGGCAGATTCAGCCTTTCATGCAGCAGCTTTGGGTACGCCGCGCGGCAGGCCTGATGGTGGCGGGATTTGGCGTATGGGGCCTGCTCACGCTGGCTTATTCGACGTTCGCGAACGCCTGAAACGGGGTTGTGTGCCTGGGGTGGGCCACCCCGGCGTAACGACTCACCTATAGAACTTCTGGCTGAAAACCATCTCGCGTTTGGGTTCGCCGGCCACTTCGACGGTGGCGACGAATTTCAGTGTATCGGGCGGCGTGACGCGGAATTCGCCCAAATAGTAAATTGCTGTCCCTTCCTTGACCTCACGCATCTCCACATTGGCCAGCTGCTGGTTGAGATTGGTGGCATAGACGCTGATTCTGGCCGGAACCGGGGAGAGCACGCCTACCTTGTTCTGTTTCAGCACCGACATTGTGAGCATGCCTCGCGTCTTGCTTCGCTCGATCTTGTAGGCGCGTGCGACCTCAGGCTGCAGTTCGTCGGTGGTAAGCGCGTTGTAGTGGATTTCATAGGCACCGAATTTTTGCGAGATTTCAGCATGCGCAACGGCGGTGACGGAACACAGGCACAGGGCAGCAAGCAGGCGCTTCATGATCTCTCTCCTTTTATTGTGATCTGTCTGAATTGTAGGTGTTTATTGATGCATGGCGAGCCAGGCGGTCAATTCGTCAAGCGCGCGGCCGACCGCCAGATTCGCTGCCTGCGCGGCACCGTCCGCATCATAGGTCGTCAATGGCACCGCCTGTTCGAAGAGGCGGCGTCCTATCAAGGCACGCTGCTTCAGGTTGACCAGCTCGGCGCGCAGCACCAGGCGCATCTGGCCCGGCTCGCTGGCGGCGTCGTGATAAAACTCGACCAGCTCGGTGTCCAGCAGCAAGTCACCCCGCACATAGCCGCCGGCGGCACTGACATTCCACGTCCCTGCGCGGTCGAGGCGGACACGCAGCAAGTCCGCGAAGCGCTTGCCGGGACGTTCGGTCCAGCGCGCGAACTGGTATTGGCCGCGCGTGCCGGTGCTGCGACTGAAAACAAGCTGGTCGGTATCGTAAAAACCGCCGGTGGTCGTGTCGAGCACCAGCAGAGTCGGCCGATGCGATTCCACCCCGCCCTGCGGGGCCTGAGCGTTTAGCGGAGTGGGGGCGAGACCGGCGGCGGGCGCGGGATCGTCCAGCACGTAATACACCACCGGAGGCGTGCTGGCCTTTCCGCCAAAATTGACGCAGCCGGTCAGCGCAAGAGGAAGCAAGAGCAAGGCAAGGCCGGATTTCATGGCGTTTTTTCTCCGGGCCCGAGTTGCTGCTTGTCCGGACCGAACAGGATGGTGCGCGGGTTGGACAGGCGCTGCCCGGTGGTGGTAAGCGTATCGGCGGTGGTGCGCACGTCGCGGCTGATGTTGGTCAGCTCCAGCGTACCGGTTTCGGTGAGTTGCTGGATCTGCCCTGAAATCAGACTGGCTTCGTGCTGCAGTTTTTCCATCGCCGCAGTGGCTTCTTTCAGCGCGATGTCGGCGTTGTGGCCGACTTCGACAATGCTGCCTTCGGCACGCGTGGCGGCCTGGCTGATGCTGGCGCCGGCAAAACGGAATTCGTCGGCGGCATCGCGAATGCTTTGCACCAGCGTTTCAAGGCTCTGCGTATTGGCGGCGAGATGGCCCGACACCTCGTTGAGGTTGTTGAGTGTCTGGCTGATGGAACGCTGGTTCTCATCGGACAGCAGCATGTTCATTTTATCCAGCACCTGCGCGCCGTTTTCCGCCAGCGAGGTCACCGCGGTGGCCACTTTGTCGATATCGGAAGAGCCCTCCGCGATCACCGGATAGCGTTCGCCCGGGGGGGGCTCGGTCAGCAGGGGGCTGTCGCTCGGGCCGTTATTGATCTCAACCGATGCGATGCCGGTCACCAGGTTGCGCTTGATATAGGCTTCGGCACCGACGTGCACCGGCACGCCCTCGTCGATCCGCGCGGTGACGCTGACCGCTTCGTCGCCCCCTTCGGCAAAGCTGTAGCTATCGACCACACCAACCTTGATGCCGCGCATTTTCACCGGACTGCCGACTGCCAGCCCGTCTAACGATTGCTCTTTGAAATAGAGCGTATAGGTCTGATAAGCGATACGGTCGGCCCCGCCGGCGAGCCACACGATGGCCAGCGTCATCAGCGCGATCGCCGCCAGAACCAGGATGCCCACCAGGGTGTAGCGACCTTCAGTTTCCATGGTTAATTTCTCCTTTCGACACCCGTGCGGCGAAGTAATCGCGCAGCCACGGATCATCGATGGTTTTCAGTTCGGCCACCGTACCACTACCCAGCACGCTGCCGTTCGACAGCACGATGATGCGGTCGATAATTGAAAATAGTGTATCCAGGTCATGGGTAACGAGGAATACGGTAAGGCCGAGGCTGTCGGCCAACAGCCGGATCAGCGCATCAAAGTCGCGGGCCGAAGTCGGATCAAGACCGGAGGTTGGCTCATCCAGAAACAACAGTTCGGGATCGAGCGCCAGTGCACGTGCCAGCGCCACCCGTTTCCGCATGCCGCCCGACAGCTCGCTCGGGCGCTTCCGGGCGGCGTCCGGCGGCAATCCGGCCAGCGCGAGTTTCAGCCGCGCCAGCCGACGGCAGGTGGCATGCGGCAGGTCGGTGTGCTCGAACAGGGGGGTGGCGACGTTGTCTTCCACGTTCATCGAGGAAAACAGCGCGCCATCCTGGAACAGCACGCCAAAGCGTTGGCGCTGCTGGTTCATCTGTTCGGACGTACTGTCCAGCACCGACTGTCCGAAAAGCGCGATGCGGCCGGCCTGCGGCCTCAGCAGGCCGATGATTTCGCGCAGCAGAACCGATTTGCCGGAGCCGCTGCCGCCGATCAGCGCGACCACTTCGCCGCGCGCAACGGAAAGGTCCAGATCGCGATGGATGCTGTTTCCGCCCAGCGTGGTGACGAGGCCGCGAACGTCGATGACAGTGTCCGCCATCAGATATCCAGCTTCACGAACATGACGGCAAAAATGGCATTGAGGATGATGATGGCGACCAGGCTCTGCACTACGGTGGACGTGGTGTTCGCGCCGACACTGCGCGCGTCGCGGGTAACCGACAGCCCCATGCGGCAGGCGATCAGCGCGATGAAGACGGCGAACACCGGCGCCTTGCCCAGCCCTACCAGCAGGGTTTTCAGGTCCAGCACCTCGGTCATCCGATCCAGGAACATGTAATACGAGATATCCAGTTGCTCCTGCGTCACCAGCATGCCGCCGGCGATCCCGGCGATATCGCCGATGAAGACCAGCAGCGGCAAGGCCAGCAACAAGGCCAGGATGCGCGGGATGACCAGCACCGCCAGTGGCGACAGGCCGAGCGTGGTAATGGCATCGATTTCCTCGGTCACTTTCATGGTGCCGATCTGCGCGGTAATGGCGGCACCGGTGCGTCCGGCCACCAGGACGGCGACGATGACCGGCGAGATCTCGCGCAGGATCGCCAGCAGCAGGCCATCGACGACAAAAATGTTGGCGCCGTACTGTTGCGCCTGCGAGCCGAGAAGATAGGCGAACACCACGCCGAGCAGAAACAGCATGCCGATCACAATCGGAATTGCGCCGACGAACACCGTTCGAACCTGGGCGCCGAATTCGCGCCAGCGCCAGCAGCCCGGGCGCGGCAGCATCCACATCAATTCGATGGCCAGACGGCCGACAAAGTTGAGCAGGCCGACTACATGGTCCCACATGGCAATGCTGCTGCGCCCGATGAGCGCGAGCATGCCTTCGCTGCGCGGTTCGACTTGCTCAGCGGTAGCCGCGCTGTGCGGCGCCACCAGTTCGAACATCGCCAGATGCTGCGGCTGGAAGCCGCGCAGCTCCGGCATCGGGTCGTCGGCCTGCGGACGCGCGGCGGCGAGCAACAGCCACGCGCCGTTGGTATCGAGCTGGGTAACGTCGGTGCCGTCGATAATGCGCACGGTTTTGCCGGCAAGATGCGGCAATGCGGATGCCGCCTCGGCGCGCCAGACACCGCTGGCGATCAGTGCGCCCTGCGCCTCGTCGAAACGCGCGCGTGCTTCCGTCACGCCAGGCCCAAGGGGTTATTGGGATCGATGTCGGGCATGAAAGGCAAGCCGCGTTCGCGGTGGGTGACCTGATAGACGCAGCCGACCCAGTTGCCGATCACCGCCTCGGCCGTGTCGTGCCAGGTGTTGTCGATCAGCGGCAGCAGCAGCGCCTCGGGAAAGGCCAGCACCTCGCCCGCCCGCGTGCGGCTGGCGAACTCGGCCAGCAGGGCCTGCGCCTGGCGGTCGAAGTAGCGCGCCGGGAAGGGCGGCCAGTGGGAAAGGTTTCCGGCCGCGGCCAGCAGCAGGTCGCGCTTGTATTCCTTCAGCAGCGACACCGTGTCGTATTCGGGATGACCCTGGAAGAACACCGTGCGCAGGCCATCGTGGCTCACCGCCAGATGCACGCCGGCTTCCGCGCTTTCGACCAGCACCTTGAGTCCGGCCGTCTCGAACTGCCTGTGCGAGACGTCGTTCCAGCGCGAATGCGGCACGTCGAAGCGGGTATTGACGTCGGCCACCAGCGGGTGGCGGCCATCGGTGACACGATGCTCGAACACGCCCCAGATTTTCTCCGCCTGCTTGACCCGCGTCTGGCCGTGGCGGAACTGCATCACCGCATGGGTGGCCAGACACGAGCACAGGGTCGAGGTGACGTTGTCCCAGGCCCAGTCGATCACCTCGATCAGCGGTTGCCAGAACGGCTCGTCGGCGAGGTTGGGATGGCTGACGTTGGCGCCGGTGATGATGAGCGCGTCGAGCCCGGCCTCACGGATGGCGTCGAACGATTCGTAAAACTCCGCAATGTGCGCCTGCGCCGACTCGCCGCGCGGCAGCGTCGGCAGGGTGAAGGGGTGCATGTAGAACTGCGCGATCGGGTTGGATTCGCCGACCAGCCGGTAGAACTGCCGTTCGGTCGCCTCCAGCGCCGCATCCGGCATCATGTTCAGCAGGCCGACATGCAGTTCGCGGATTTCCTGTTTGGCCGCACGGTCGGTCGACAGCACCGTGATGCCGTCGCGACGCAGGCGGTCGAACGTGGGCAGGGCGTTATGCGCGACCAGCGGCATGTGCTTCCCCTGAATCCTGATCTCTGACCCCTGACTCCTTTCTGGCAATGGCGCTTTCCAGCAGCGCCAGGAAATCGCGTTCGTCGCGAACCTGCGCCACCTCCTGCGAGGTCACGGTGTAGCCGTGCGGCCCGGCGATCGCCTCATAGCGCGGAATACGCGAATGAAACAGATGCGGAAACACCCAGCGGGCGAAGTCGTCCGGCTCGACCTGGGCCACGTATTCGAGGCCTTTTTCCGCGAGATACAAGGGCAGATGCTCGGCCAGGAAGGCCGGGCGGAAATACAGCGGCTTGGGGTCGGACTGCGCACGTTTGATCAGCGTGTCCTCTTCCTCGCGCGTGGTGGTCTGGATATAGAGGATCAGCGTGTGCGCGGCCAGCAATTCGACCACCCCGGGCTCGTCCAGCTCGCACAGGCTGCCGCCGACGTCGTTGACGAAATGCGGGTAGCCGTAGATGTCCTGGCCCTTGCGGATGAAACCCGGGACGTCGCGCATGGCGGCAATCTCGGCATCGCGGTAGGCCGCCTGGCGACGCGAGAACTCGTCCAGCGGCAATCCGCCCCATTCCGGCCCGCCGAGCTTGCCGACGAACGTGAGCACCGGTCCCAGGTCGTGAATCTTGATGTTGTTCTTGATGTCGATCCAGTCGCGCCGCAACAGGTCGCGCAAAAACGGCACCTGCATCGCCTGATGCTTGATCAGGTCGAGAATCGGCTCGTCGAGGTAACGCGTGCCGATGCGGTAGTCGCCGGAAAAATGGAACCAGTCGTGGCCGCGCAGCATGGAGGAAATGTGCGTCTTGCCGACGCCGGACATGCCGAGCAGGGTAATTCGCTTGGTCGGCCAGGCGCGGAAGGTATCTGGGGTGAAATGCATGGGGGCGGTTTCGTGAGATTAGCGCGAAGCCTACCGAAAAGCCGTGCAATTAAAAAGGCCGGCGCACACGGCCCGGTTTTGACGCGTGCGCAGCTTCGCCACGGCGCTGCATTAATGCAGCGAGATTTCCTCTATCGAGGCGAATAATGATGGGCATGGCAGGAACCGGGCAGGCGCGCCATCGCGTCCACACGCCCTACACGCTTGACACCGTCCTGCCGGCTCTGCGCCCGGCGACCAAAGCCGCGCTGAAAGGGACCATGCAGGGGGGCATATTCTGTCCCGCGCTGCGAGCGGGTGGGGCATGCCAAAAAGAAGCGTTTCGGCAGCCGCGGCATAACCCCCCGCGCCTGGCAAAGCCGGGTATTATCAAGCGGCTTGTGTACCCCCGGTACACAGACACCCTTCGGAAAGACCATGACGATCCATACTCGCCCTGTCTGAGGCGACGCTTTTCCGACTGTGGAGGCCGCAACCTTCTGTTGCCGGCCCGACAAGCACAGCCCGCCCTTGGGTCGTTGCACGCCTTCCACGGAAACCACCATGCCAAAAACAGGAAACGGTCCCACCCTTGCCGGCAATGCGAGGGGCCTCGCCGCCGAAGTCCGGCGCCAGAAGGCCTTGCTTAAAACGGGGGCGTTGCAGAATGCGATCCTCAACAGCGCCAACTTTTCGAGCATCGCCACCGACGAAAAGGGCGTGATCCAGATTTTCAACGTCGGCGCCGAACGCATGCTGGGCTACACCGCCGCCGACGTCCTCAACAAGATCACACCGGCCGACATTTCCGACCCGCAGGAAGTGGTCGTGCGCGCCGAGGCCTTGAGCGTCGAGCTCGGCACCCCGATCACGCCGGGCTTCGAGGCACTGGTGTTCAAGGCCTCGCGCGGGATCGAGGACATCTACGAGCTGACCTACATCCGCAAGGACGGCAGCCGCTTTCCAGCGGTGGTGTCGGTCACGGCGCTGCGCGACGCGCAAAACGCCATCATCGGCTACCTGCTGATCGGCACCGACAACACCGCGCGCAAGCAGGTGGAAGCGGAGCGGGCCCAGCTCTACAAGGCGCTGCAGGACAAGAACGCCGAACTGGAGAACGCCAAGGCGGTGGCGGAAAAGGCCAACCTGGCGAAATCGAATTTCCTGTCCAGCATGAGCCATGAGCTGCGCACGCCGCTCAATGCCATCCTCGGCTTTGCCCAGTTGCTGGAGACGGGCGCACCGGCGCCAACGGCCACGCAAATTATCAGGCTGCACCAGATCATCAAGGCCGGCTGGTATCTGCTGGACCTGATCAACGAAATCCTCGATCTCGCAGTGATCGAGTCCGGCAAGCTATCGCTGTCGCTGGAGCCCTTATCGCTGTCCATCGTGCTGCTCGAATGCGAGGCCATGATCGGGCCGCAGGCGCAACAGCGCGGCATCAAGATCATCTTCGACAAAGTCGATCCCACCTGGTTTGCCCATGCCGACCATACCCGGGTCAAGCAGGCGCTGATCAACCTTCTTTCAAATGCAATCAAGTACAACCGCGACCATGGAATGGTCGAGGTGACGTGCACCGCGATCAGCCCGGAACGCGTCCGCATCCGCATCCGGGACAGCGGCGCGGGCTTGCCGCCGGACAAGCTGGCGCAACTGTTTCAGCCGTTCAACCGTCTCGGGCAGGAGACCGGCACCGAAGAAGGGACGGGCATCGGCCTGGTGGTCACCAAGCAACTGGTCGAACTGATGGGCGGCACCATCGGCGTGGAAAGCACGGTCGGCGTGGGCAGCGAGTTCTGGTTCGAACTGATCCGCGACGTGATGCCGCAACTGGTTCCGGAAGATGCAATGCCCGCAGAATTTTCGCCGCAGGCACATGACGGCGCACCGCTGCGCACCCTGCTCTATGTGGAAGACAATCCAGCCAACCTGATGCTGGTTGAGCAGATCATCGCGGGCCACCCTCAGGTGCGCATGCTGAGCGCGCGCGATGCCACGCTC
>JAGXGM010000046.1 GCA_024636675.1 Hydrogenophilales bacterium
AAGCAATTTGCGCCCTTCGTAAGTGGTTCTGGCATTCTTATGGCTGTTCATCCGGTTGGCCCCCTGGGAGTACTGAAGCGTCGAGAACTCCAGTTTCCCAGATCCTTCCGGGTGAACAACCTATTGAAACATCACAACTAGGCGGGCGCCGTTCGCGCACCCGCGAGTCCACCACTTCAAAAAATCACAGGCTTGGGCCACAGCGTATCCGCCGCCGCCCATCCCGATCCGCGGCTCGGGTGTTGCGCAGCCTGATTTTTCTCTTGGACTCAGCCAGGTGAATCGCCTGCGATAGACAAGCATTGGACGAAGCGATCAGAAACCAGATCAGTCAGTCTGCCCGCCCCCGATTTCGGCCAGCAACCCGAAAATGATGTCGGGCGGTACCGGCTTGACCAGATGCTGGTCAAACCCGGCGGCGACGGAACGGCTGCGGGCTTCCTCATCGCCGTAGCCCGTCACGGCGATGAGACAAATATCTTCCCCCTGCTCCGCTCGCAGCTGCCGGGCCAACTCGTAACCGTCCATACCGTGCAGCCCGATATCGAGCAGGGCGACCTGGGGCCGGAAGCTGCGTGCGATTTCCACGGCAGCACTGCCGCAGGCGGCGACCCTGACGTCATGGCCCTTGATCTGCAACAGCATGCTCATGCTGTCGGCCACCGCCTCATCGTCATCCACTACCAGCACCCGGCAGCACGACGCGGCAGGTGGCGCAGCCGGCACTTCATGGTCATTGAGCACCTCGCTGGCATCCAGGGCGGGCAGCCAGATGGTGAACGTCGAGCCCTGGCCCGTCCCCGTGCTGAGGGCCTCCAGCAGCCCGCCGTGCATCTCCACCAGCTCTTTTGCCAGGGTCAGGCCGATCCCCAGTCCACCCTGGTTGCGGTCCAGGGAGCGCTCGCCCTGTTTGAACATGTCAAAGACCTGCGGCAGCAGTTCGGCCGGAATGCCCATGCCGTTGTCGCACACCTTGATTTCGATGACCGCCCCGGCAATCTCGACATCAATCTGGATCTTTCCGCCCGCCGGGGTGTACTTGGCAGCGTTGTCCAGCAGGTTGAGCAGCACCTGGGCAAGCCGCACCGGATCACCTTTCAGATAGACCCTCTGCTCGGGCAGCCGCACCGCGACCTGGTGTCCCATGGCATCGATCAAGGGGCGAGCCATGTCGAGGGCCTGATTCACCACGGCGGCCACTTCGATGGGGACCACCTTGAGCGCGACCTTGCCGCGAACAATGCGCGAGACGTCCAGCAGGTCGTCTACCAGACGGGTCAGGTGGCCCACCTGCTGCTCGATGATCTGCTGCGCCCATTGCATCCGCGGCTCCTGCGGCCCCAGTTGCCCCAGCACGTGCGCAGCGTTGCGGATTGGCACCAGCGGATTGCGCAGCTCATGGGCCAGCATGGCGAGGAACGCGTCCTTGCGCCGGTCGGCTTCCAGCAATTCCAGCTCGGCCTGTTTGAGGCCGGTAATGTCCTGGCAGGTGCCGAAGCCTCCCAGAAGCTGTCCTTGCTCATCGAATTCCAGTTCGGCTTTCTGCCGCACCCATTTCACCCTGCCATCCACTAGCAGCCGGTGCTCGATGTCATAGGGCTCGCCCTGCAAACAGGCCTGCCACATCGTGTCCACATAGGCCCGGTCATCCGGATGCACGATCGCGAGGAAGGTTTCATACGTCAGGGGGGTGCCCTGAGGAATGCCGTAGATGCGGTGATTCTCATCAGACCAAAGCAATTCATTGCATTGAATATTGAGCCGCCAGTTGCCTATCCGGGCGACGGACTGGGCATGGTTCAGGTCCGCCTGGCTGTCGCGCAAAGCCTGCTCGATCTTCTTGCGTCCGGTGATGTCGCGCACCGCGGTAAAGCGGCGACCTGCGCTGGCCGGGGCCGTCTTGCCGTGGGCCTCGACGAAGATGCGGCGGCCGTCCTTGCGCAGCATTGCGTGCTCGACGATGCTTTCGCGACCGAGCCGGATGTTTTCCGCAATGCGTTCACGATCCTCGGGCACGATCAGGTCGTCGATGAGCCGGCCGATCAGTTCCTTGACCGTATAGCCCAGCATGCGCGCGAGTTGTTCGTTGCAGTCCAGGATGCGACCGCTCTGGCTGATGGCAATGCCTTCGAAGGTCGTGGCGGCGAACAGCGCCAGGCGTTCCTCATTTTCGCGCAAGGCCTGTTCGTCATGCATGCGCTGGCTGATGTCGCGCAGGATGACGGTAAACAGCCGCCGACCCTGCACATTGATCTGGGAGATCGATGCCTCAACCGGAAAGAGCTCGCCATTGGTCCGCCGGCCGTGGGCACAGCCCGGGCCCATCGGGTAACGGCTGCTCACCCCGGTCTGTGAAAAGGCGCGAATATG
The DNA here is from genome assembly GCA_024636675.1 of Hydrogenophilales bacterium. GTDB lineage: Bacteria > Pseudomonadota > Gammaproteobacteria > Burkholderiales > Thiobacillaceae > Thiobacillus. The sequence continues at coordinate 2,371 of JAGXGM010000046.1, forward strand.
CTCTGCATGCCGTTGGCGGGTTGCTTCCGGCAACAGCACCTCAAGCGGCTGGCCTAGGGCGTCAGCGACCGGCAGGCCGAACATCCGCTCGGCTCTCGGGTTGAACAGTACGATGTGTTGGCGCTCGTCCACGCTGATGATGGCATCCATGGCCGACTCGATCAGCCCCGCCAGAAGCTGTGCCTTTTCACTCGATTCCTCCAGCGCCTGCCATGCCCCCCGCAACTCTTCCCGCAGGTTCTCGACGGCTGGCGAGGGGGACCTTCCGGAATCTGACTGGGCATGATCCATAAGATCCGGTTGTCCATCCCCCCGTGACGGCAGTTCATCGGCCGAGGCTTGCTTGTTTGCCATACCTTCCCCTCTCATTTGCCGATCCCGCAGGCAAACCCGATTCTTGATCAAATTCCAGACAGCCGCAATCTATGGTTCTGGTCCTGAGGGTGCGCGGACATCATCCACGCCCGCTGTCCCCTCGCCCCGCCCCCCACCCTCTTAAGAACGTGGATTTTTTGCCGATGACAAATTCAGGAGATTCCCAGCACTTGAATAAAAACGGGAAAAAACATAATGAACACCTCATGTCGCTTGCGGAGTATCGACCTTTCGACATTCCTGATCAGTGCGCTTGCCGGCAAACCCGGGCAGAGCCCCGTTAGCGCCGCTGTCATGCCGCACAGGGCATGGCAGTTCATTTCCTGTCCACCTGCCATGTCCGCACCGCATTCTGAGCCTGTATGAAACCGCAGCCTTACGTCGAGCCAGCCATCCGCACGATTGTGGGTGCATTCATCGTGGCCTTTAGCGCCCTGGTCTACCTGAAGCCTGAATGGTTGCTGCTTTGGCTGCTCGCCCTGATTTTCGTCGGTTTCAATCTTTTCCAGTCGGGCTTCACGAAATTCTGCATGATGGAAAAACTGCTTAGGAAACTGCATTTCCGAAGCGAACTGGACGAAATCAGGAACCTCAACGAGGCGAATGCCGAAGCCGAGGCACGGGCGGCTTTCTATGACACGCTCGGCTTGCTGAACGAGGTCGTCATCGAACTCTCGTGCGATGGCAAACTGGCTTTTCTGTCTGATCACTGGTTCAAGCTTCTCGGCTGCAGCCACCAGAACGAGTCGCAGTTTATTGGACATCCCTTTCTCTCCTTCATCAACAATCATGATCGTGGCGCACTCGAAATCATGCTGGGCGGCCTGCTCGAAGGCTATCGCGAGACGATGAGCTTCCGCTTTCGAATGATTCGCGAAGACGGGCAGGAACATTGGGTCGAGGGGAAATTCGCCCTGTACCGCAAGCAGGGAAAGGTCCAGGGGACACGCGGCGTGCTGCGCGACGTGACCGATACGCACATGCAGGAAAAGCGCATCAGCCACATGGCCATGCACGATGCGCTGACCGGCTTGCCGAACCGGATGTACCTGGACGAGCGAATCAGCGAGGCGATCGAACGTTCGAATATCGCCGGATCGAAGTTTGCCCTTTTGTTTATCGACCTGGACAATTTCAAGAGAATCAATGACCTGCACGGTCACAAGACGGGCGACCAGTTGCTGGTCAGGGTAAGCGACATCCTGCGCGCCACGCTGCGCGAAACCGATGTCCTGGCGCGGTGGGGCGGCGACGAGTTCGTGGTGCTGCTGCCCTTCCAGCGCGATGCCGAAATCGTGCGCAAGGTGGTCAACAAACTGATGAACAAGCTGCAGATCGAACTGGAAGCGCAGCACAGCGGCACCTTCGTCACGCTGAGTATCGGCATTGCCGTCTATCCCGACGATGCCCGCACTGGCGAGACGCTATTGGTGCAGGCCGACAAGGCGCTGTTCCATGCCAAGTCGCAGGGCCGCAACAACATCCAGATGTTCGGCGACTTGCAGACGCACACGCTGGGATTCGAGGATGCGGAAATGACGTCCCGTTTCGTCGTCGCGGTCAAGGAGAACAAGCTGCAGGTGCACTATCAGCCGGTGATGGATGCCGGCGATCATAAACATATTGTCGGCGTCGAGGCGCTGGCCCGCTGGCATGACGACAAATATGGCTGGGTCAGTCCGGCCAGTTTTATCCCGATGGCCGAGAACATAGGACTCATCAACGAGGTGGGTCGCCAGGTGATGGAACAGGCACTGGATCATTTCAGCCAGTGCAGCGGCGTATGTTCGGGGCTGAAACTGGCCGTCAATGTATCGAAGCGCCAGCTGATGTCGGCGGATTTTTACCCCATGCTCCTCGACCTGGTTGGGCGCTACGGAATGAGCCCCACCCAGATCAAGCTGGAAATCACCGAAAGCATTGCACTGGATGGGATCGAACAGGCGAAGCTCTATCTGCAGAGGCTCTCGGATGCGGGCTTTACATTGTCACTGGATGATTTTGGCACCGGATTTTCGTCGCTGTCGCACGTGCACGAACTGCCGCTCGACGAAATCAAGATCGATATTTCCTTCGTGCGCCGCATCAGGACACCGGAAGGCGCAGTCCTGGTCAAGACGATTGTGGACATGGGCCATGCCATGCGACTGGTGCTCGTTGCGGAAGGTGTCGAGGATCTGGAAACCGCAACGATTCTGCAGGGAATGGGGGTGGAAATGCTGCAGGGCTATCATTTCAGCAGACCCATGCCGAAGGAGGCGTGTGCCGGTTTCATCGCCGGACTACGAAGCGATCTGCCCGACTCGGTGAACGCTGTCTGAGCCCTTTCTTCACCGGCTGGCGGCTTTCTCGCAGGTCCGCCATGACTACGCGCGGCGCCATACGGATTGCGTCCGCCGAACCCCGTAGCTTGATGCCCCGTTTTCCAGACGACACCGGGGCCATGGGTTGTTTGTCATCAAAACCAGCCTTCCAAAGTCTTTCTGGCCGCGATGGCGAAATCGTCGCTGCAGATCGCAGAAGGACTGATCGATTCTCATCAACCATCAGAGTGCCCCGTGATGCGAATGCCGGGGGTCAGCATTCGTGTGGAATTCTTCCTCATCTTGCGAACGGCTGAAGACAACCGACGGGTAAATGCCTTACTCTATTAACTTAATTTGAAACCAGTAGAAGAGACGTCATATGGCCAAACCCAATTATTCGTTTGCGAAGCGCCAGCGAGACCTCGCCAAGAAACAGAAAAAGGAAGACAAACTGAGGCGGAAAAGCGAAGGCCCAAGCGACAATCCGCCTCAGGATGAAGAACAGCCTCAGGATGATGAGCAGCAAGAGGTTCCGCCGCAGACGACCGACGACGAGAAACCTGCCGACTGACCCCGCTCGGCCTTCGCGGCATCCTGCTGCGATGAGGCTCCCACGTGGCGATGTCTTGGGGCGATGAAAGCGTTCACGCTCTCCCGGGACAAACAATTGCTGCACCCCATTCCAATATGCCAGCTGCCCTGCGTATCGTTCAGGCCGACATTACCTCCCTGGCAGTCGATGCCATCGTCAATGCAGCCAATTCGTCGCTGCTCGGCGGCGGTGGCGTAGACGGCGCGATTCATCGTGCCGCCGGCCCCGGTCTGCTGGACGAATGCCGCACGCTTGGCGGCTGCAAGGCCGGCGACGCAAAATTCACCCGAGGCTACCAGCTTCCAGCCCGATTCGTCATCCACACTGTCGGCCCGGTCTGGCACGGCGGCAATCGGGGCGAGCCCGAACTGCTCACATCCTGCTACCGGCGCTGCATCGAGGTGGCCGCGCAGAACGGCATTCACAGCCTGGCGTTTCCGGGCATCAGCACCGGGGTTTATGGTTATCCTGTCGAGCGTGCGGCGCGGATAGCCGTGGCGACCGTGGGCGCCACCGTGCCGGCGTTTCCGGCCATCCGGGAAGTGATCTTCTGCTGCCATTCTGCGGCCGACCTCGCTGTCTACCTGGCACTGCTTGCCGATCCAGCGAACTGACTGCACATGGACATGGTGCTGATTCATGGCATGGGAAGAACGCCGCTCTCCATGCTGCGGCTGCGCCGGCAGTTGCGGCGGGCCGGCCACCATCCGCTCCTGTTTGGCTACTCCCCGACGTTTGAAACCTTGCAAGGCGCGACCACACGCCTGGTGAAGCTGATCGAACGGCGGGTGGACGCCCGGCATTACGCATTGGTAGGGCATTCGCTCGGGACGGTGATCATCCGGGCTGCACTCGAACGCCTGCAAAACCGGACCCCCACCGCCTGTTTTTTCCTGGCGCCACCGATGCATGCCTGCAGGGCCGCCCGGTATTTTTCCCGTTTCCGGCTATACAGATTATTAGTAGGTGAAATGGGCCAGTTGCTGGCGGACGAGACGTTCATGCTGCGCTTGCCGATGCCGCCTGGGCCCACCAGGATCTATGCTGGGGTCGGCGGGCCGCGCGCATCCTGGCTGCCGTTCGGTATGGAAGCCAACGACGGCATCCTCTCAGTGTCGGAAGCCACTGGCCGCCATCAAGCGATGGCCGTTGAGGTGCCGTCCCTTCACACCTTCATCATGAACTCGAAACGGGTTTGCGCCGACATGACCCGGTTCATCGAAACGCTTGAAGCGTCAGCCCCTGGGGACGGACCGCTTCACCAGGAGTAAGGCCATGGAACCCCGCATCAGTCTCATCACCCTCGGCGTGGCTGACCTCGCGCGCGCAACCCGCTTCTACAAGGAATGCCTGGGTCTGCCGCAACTGGAGACGCCGCCGTCGATTACCTTCTTCGAACTCGGCAAGACCTGGCTGGCGCTATGGCCGCGCGAAAGCCTGGCGGCCGACGCCGGTCTTGCGCCGGAGGGCTCGGGGTTTCGCGGCTTCGCGCTGGCGCACAACGTGCGCTCGCCGGCCGAGGTGGAGGCGCTGCTGGCGCATGCAGCCGTCTGCGGCGGCACCGTGACCCGGCCCGGCCGGCCGACCGACTGGGGCGGCTACTCCGGCTATTTCACCGACCCCGACGGCTTTGTCTGGGAAGTGGCGCACAACCCGGACTTCCCCCATGTCTGAGCCGCGACCGGCCGATCCTGCCCGGGTGCCCGCATGAGCACTGGCTGGTACGACCGTTACCTGCTGCCGCATCTCGTGGACTTCGCCTGCGGCATGAAACCGGTCCGCCGCCAGCGCGAAATGATCGTGCCGCTGGCGCACGGCCGCGTGCTCGAGGTGGGCATCGGGACCGGCCTTAACATGCCGTTCTACGATCCGTCTCGGGTCCGCAGCATCGTCGGCGTGGATCCCGTGCTGCAGATGCACCATCTGGCGTCGAAGCGCATCGCCCGGGCGGGGCTAGACGTCGAACTGGTCGCAATTTCGGCCGAGACGCTCCCGCTGGAGGACGCCAGCATCGACACCGTCGTCACCACCTATACGCTTTGCACGATCCCCGATCCGGTCGCAGCGCTGAGGGAAATGCGCCGCGTGCTCGCCCCGGGCGGCAGGCTGCTGTTCTGCGAGCACGGTCGCGCGCCCGACGCAAGCGTGCGACGCTGGCAGGTCAGGCTGACGCCTCACTGGCAGAAGATCGCCGGCGGCTGTCATCTCGACCGCGACATTCCGGCGCCGCTGGCGCAGGCCGGATTCCGCTGCGACGCACTGCAGACGCGATACCTGCCCGGGCCGCGGCCGCTGACTTTCAACTACTGGGGCGAAGCTGTGGCAGCGTAACTGCGCCCGGCGCTCATCTACAGGAGATACCCCTCAATGATCCGATTGCCCCACTCACTGAACGCCTGGGCAACACCCGCCTTCAGGGATGTCTTCATCCAGGAAGTCGCGCAACTGGATGCCGCCGAGCTGCCGCTGCAGCAGGGTCTGGCCCACAGCAGCCACGTCACGGCGCGGCCGTTCCAGGCAATGCTCATCGGCGCCAGCGAGGACGCCGGCCTGCTGCGGGTGAAGGCGGGGATTTTCTATACGGGAGTCATCGCCGGCTGCAGTTGCGCGGACGACCCCACGCCGATCGACGAATCGAACGAATACTGCGTGGTGCAGTTCGACATCGACATGGCGACGGCCGCAGTCACGGCGACGCTGCTGGCGGAATAGGCGGGCTGAAATCCTGGGATCAGGGCAGAAGCAGGCAGAAAACCGCGCCCTGATCGTTGTGCAAGCGCAGTTCGCCCCGCCGTCCCTGGTTGTCGTGGCTGTGCGCAATCAGGCGGGAAAACTGGAGGCCAAGGCCGGTTCCCTTTGATCGACAGGGGACGTTTGCGGCCGCACTGGCCAGAATGTGTTGCGGATAGCCTGGCGAGTCGTCGCGTACCGTCAGGGCGAGGCAGCCGTCCGTCATGCTCGCTTCGATGCGCAGCGTGGAACGTGCATGGGCGAGGGAGTTGTGGATGGCGTTGATCAGGGCCATTTCGACCAGGTCGCGGTCGAAAAACCAGATTTCCGGCACGTCCGGCGTCAGCGCGGCCTCGACCCGGATGCGGCCGCGCGCGAGCGCCGCCGCCCGGTCCCGGATTTCGTGCACCGCATCCTGCGGCGACCAGGCGTCGATGGCCGGACGGATCGGCTGGTCGATCGTCCTATAGATGAGCAACGCCTGCTGCAGCCGGTCGACCACGCTCTGGCACAGTAGTTGCGCCGCGTCGACCGTGGCATCGTGTTCGGTCTCGCCCTGCCGGGGAATACCGTCAATGGTCATCGACAGCAGGCCGAGATCGTTCTTCAGCTCATGGATCAGCGCGGCATAGAGGTCGGTGCCGTCGAATTTCATGCAGAGGATTTCCGCTGGATGCCAAACCGGTTTTCCACCGCTTTTAGCTGCAGGCGAAGGCCTGCAAGACGCGCATGGCCGGGGGCCAGGCGTTCCGCTTCACCCAGGTAGCGCCGGGCGGCCTCGATCATGTTTTCGTCCAGGCCGGCCTGGTCGATGTATTTGAGGATCACCCATACGGCGTTCATCATGATGCGCGGGTTGTGGGGCGCTTCGGCACATGCCGTCAGCAAGGTGTCGACTGCAGCGCGGAAATCACCCCGATGCGCCAGCACCACCCCCTCGTTGTTGAGCTTGCGCACGTCGGCCGTCGCCAGGGCCAGCACGGCGGTACCGGCGTCGGTTCGTCCGGCGTCATCATAGATTTTTCGGGCCCGGGCCAGCAGTACCTCGCTGTCGTGCGCGTTGCGCGCCACCTCGGCGACAATGCTGTCGGCCTCGTCCTGGCGGTCGCTGGCCATGCAGATGCCGGCCATATCCAGCATCAGGTTGGCATCGCCGCGCGTTCCGCTCGCACGCAGCGCGGCAGCCGCTTCCACGGCTTTCGCGGCTTCCTTCAGGTTGCCGCAGCCGACCTGCACCCTCCCCTGCGTGACGGCCATCACCAGTTGCCCTTCCGGGCTGGCCTGCAGGGCGCTTTTGTTCTTTTTCAGTGTGTCGGCAGCCCCCTTCAGATCGCCCTGCTCCAGTTGCACCCGGCACAGATTACCGAAATCTCCGGGCGTGACGAAAATGGAATGCCGCCCCTTCTCCAGGACATTGGCAAAGGCAGTGGACGCGGTTTCAAGGTCGCCGTTGGTGTGGGCGATTTCCCCCAGCTTCTGTTGCCGGCGCACCGTTCTCCCGGAAATTGCAACGCCCTGTTCAAGCGCCTCCTGGGCAGCGCGGGCATCCTTTTTGGCGAGGCAGACATCGGACAGGAGGTCGTACGCGGCGACCATTCCTGGCGCCTGTTCCATCACATCCCGCAGCTCCACCTCGGCGGCTTCATCCTTGCCCTGGAGGTGCAGTGCGCGGGAAAGACCCAGGCGCGCCCAGGGAATGGCGCGCAATGCAATGACCTTCTGGTATAGCGCCTCCGCTTCCTCGAAACGGCCCAGAGCCACGAGCAGTTCGCCCTTGAAGCGCATGGCGTCCACCAGGTATTTCGGCTTGTCCTGGATCAGGAAGTCGCAGGCAGCAATGGCAGCATCCAGTTCCTGGGCGTGAAAGTGCCGGTAGGCCTCGCGAAACGCCCGCTTGCGCAACAGGACGCTTTCGAGCCGGCTGCGCAGGATTTCCGGGCTGAACGGCTTGATCATGTAGTCGTCCGGCGCCAGCTCGGCGGTCGCAACGACCTTCTCGTAATAGGACTCGGCGGTGACCATCATGAAGACCGTCCCGAGTGAAATCAGATGGCTGTGGCGCAATTCTTCCAGCAGTTGCTGGCCGTCGCGTCCCTCGCCCAGATTGAAATCGCACAGGATGAAGTCATAGGGCTTCTGCTTGACCTGGTAGATGGCCTCGGCGGCGTTGGCGGCCTGTTGCACCCGGGTGATCCCGAAGTTGTTGAGCGACAGCCGCAACGCATTGCGCATGCCGGGGTAGTCCTCCACCACCAGCGCGCGCAATGCGCTGTAGTCGATGAATGCATCGCTGGCGCGGCCCGGGGCCGGGTTCACGCTTGAATCGAGCGGCATTGGAAATGGCACCTGATCACTGCACGTTTTCCTTGAACGATTGGTCTAATGGGAATAACGGTGGTTTTGGGCATTCCTGAACCTGAGACGGCCCCGCAGTGCGCTGTCTGGTGGGCTTTCAGGATGCGGCCGAAGGGATTTCCAACTCGTCGGCGTAGGGTTGGCTCGGATATTGGAAGGCAACCGGTCCATCCGGCTTGGCGTGGACGAACTGGTGGACGAAGGGGTCAGTGGAGTCAACCATCCCGGCGGCGTTGCCTTCGGCCACCACCACGCCGTCATGGATGAAATAGACATAATCGGCAACTTTCAGCGATTCCGAGACGTCGTGAGTCACCACGACCGAGGTCAGTCCGATCGCATCGTTGAGACGGCGGATCAGATTGGCGATGGTGTTGAGCGAGATCGGGTCGAGCCCGGCAAAGGGCTCGTCGTACATGATCAGCATGGGATCAAGCGCGATCGCGCGGGCCAGCGCCACCCGGCGTTCCATGCCGCCCGACAGTTCGGCGGTGCGCAAATCGCGGGCGCCGCGCAGGCCGACGGCGTGCAGCTTCATCAACACCAGGTCGTGGATGACGTCTTCCGGCAGGTCGGTGTGCTCGCGCATCGGATAGGCAATGTTGTCGAACACTGACAGGTCGCTGAACAGCCCGCTGACCTGGAACATCATGCCCATCTTGCGCCGCATCGCGTAGAGCTCGGTGTTGTTCAGCTTGTGCACCACCTGGCCATTGAATTTCACACTGCCACGCGACGGTTCCAACTGGCCGCCGAAATGGCGCAGCAGGGTGGTCTTGCCGCAGCCGCTGACGCCAAGGATGCCGACCACCTTGCCGCGGGGAATGACGAGATTGACGCCCTTGAGCACCACATTGCCCTCGAACGAAAAATGCAGGTCGCTGACTTCGAGCAGATTCTCTGATGTGTGCTTCAAGGTTTTGATTTCCGGGACAGGTGGCTTCATCGTGCTCAACGGCGCACTGGATCAGGGCGCCGGCAGCAGCAGGTCCGGCGCTTCCAGCGCGGCCTTCACCGCCACCAGGAACTGCACCGCGTCGCGGCCGTCGATCAGCCGGTGATCGTAGGTCAGCGCCAGATACATCATGGGGCGGATCACCACCTGGCCGTTTTCGGCAACCGGACGTTCCTGAATGGTATGCATGCCGAGGATGGCCGACTGCGGCGGGTTGAGGATGGGGGTGGACAGCAGCGAGCCGAACACGCCGCCGTTGGTGATGGAAAAGCTGCCGCCGGAAAGGTCTTCGAGGATGAGCTTGGCGTCGCGCGCACGGCGGGCGAAGTCGGCAATGGCTGCTTCGATTTCGGCCGACGACAGCGTCTGCGCGCGGCGCAGGATCGGCACCACCAGCCCGCGCGGGCTGGAAATGGCGATGCCGATGTCGACATCGCCGCGCCATACGATGTCGTTGCCGTCGATGGCGGCATTGACGACGGGAAACTGCTGCATCGCGGCACACACCGCACGCACGAAGAACGACATGTAGCCCAGCTTGACGCCATGCCTGACCTCGAACTCGGTCTTGTAACGCTGGCGCAGCTCGTTCACCGCTGCCATGTTCACCTCGTTGAAAGTGGTGAGCATGGCAGCGGTGTGCTGCGCCGCGACCAGGCGCTCGGCGACGCGGCTGCGCAGCCGCGACATCGGCTCGCGGCGGCTTTCGCCTTGGGGGATGACGGGCGCTTCCGGTGCGGCAGGCAGGGGCACGCTGGGCACGCTGGGCACGGGCGACACGATGGCGGCGCCTGGCGCGACCGGCGCTGTGGCAACAGGCGGCACGGATTTCCCGGGCGCAACAGGCGACACAACGTTCTCGCCGGTCTCGATCACCGCCACCACCTCGCCGGCCTTGACCACCGCGCCCTCTTCCCTGCGCAGTTCGACCAGGGTGCCGGACGCTGGCGCGGGAATCTCCAGGATCACCTTGTCGGTCTCCAGGTCGACCAGGGTTTCGTCGCGCGCGACGGTCTCGCCGACCTGCTTGTGCCATGGCAGCAAGGTGCCGCTTGCAACCGAATCGGACAGCGTCGGCACCCGCACTTCAAGCTTCATAAGGAGTCTCCAGGGCATCGGTCAGCAAGGTTTCCAGCTCCGCCCGGTGGCGCGAGAGATAGCCGGACGCCGGCGCGGCGGCAGCGGGGCGCCCGGCGTAATGGAAACGCTTGCCGCCGGGTGCGCAGTGGTTGAGGTGATGCAGGGTCTGGTACCAGGCGCCCTGGTTCATCGGTTCCTCCTGCGCCCAGACGAAGGTGGCGGCTTGCGGATAGGCATCGAGCACCGCCCGGAATGCCGCTTCGGGGAAGGGATAGAGCTGTTCGACACGCACCAGGGCAATGCCATCGAGGCCGCGTGCCGCACGCGCCGCATCGAGATCGAACCACACCCGACCGCTGCATGCCACCACACGTTCGGCATTGTGCGGTGAGCGCGGATCGTCGATCACCGGCAGGAATGTGCCGCTGGCAAGATCCGCCAGCGACGAGGTGGAGGACGGATGACGCAGCAGACTCTTCGGGCTCATGATCACCAGCGGCTTGCGCTGGGCGCGCACAACCTGCCGGCGCAGCAGGTGAAACATCTGCGCCGGCAGGGTCGGCACGCAGACCTGGATGTTGTCCTGCGCGCACAGCTGCAGGAAGCGTTCGAGCCGCGCCGAGGAGTGTTCCGGCCCCTGCCCCTCGAAACCGTGCGGCAGCAGCAGCGTCAACCCGCTCTGCCGCCCCCACTTGGCTTCGCCGCCGGCAATGAACTGGTCAATCACCACCTGCGCGCCGTTGGCGAAGTCGCCGAACTGGGCCTCCCACACCACCAGGGTGTCGGGGTCGGCGGTGGCGTAGCCGTATTCGAACGCCAGCACAGCTTCTTCCGACAGCAGTGAATCGATGATGGTGAAGTCGCCCTGCTGGTTGTGGATATGCTCGAGCGGGACATAGACGCCGCTCTGGCGCCGCTCGCGCTTCTGGTCGTGCCACACGGCGTGGCGGTGAAAGAAGGTGCCGCGCGCCGAATCCTGGCCCGACACCCGCACGTTGTGGCCGGCGTCGAGCAGGCTGGCGTAGGCCAGGTTCTCGGCGTAGCCCCAGTCCAGCGGCAGTTCGCCCGCGCGCATTTTGCGGCGGTCGTCCAGCACCTTCTGCACCCGCGAATGCAGTTCGATGTCGTGTTGCAGGGTGGTGATGCGCTCGCCCAGAAAATCCAGGCGGCCGGCCGGCACCGCAGTCGGCACTTCGGCGGCGGGGCTGCTCATGAAGCGCTCCCAGTGGGTGCCGAATGTCTGCTTGAAATCGGACAATGCGGGCGGGCTCAGCGATTCGCCGTGCTCCAGCCGCGCGCGGCAGTCGTCAACCAGATCGTCGGCCTGCCCCTGCGTCAGCACGCCCTCGTCGACCAGCCGCTGCGCGTACAGCGTGCGCGTGCTGGGATGCGCCTGGATGCGGCGGTACATCATCGGCTGGGTGGCGAGCGGTTCGTCCTGCTCGTTGTGGCCGTGGCGGCGGTAGCACACCAGGTCGATGAAGCAGTTCTTGTGGAAGGTGTAGCGGAAATCGACCGCCGTCTGCACCGCAAAGGCCACCGCCTCGGGGTCGTCGCCGTTGACGTGCAGCACCGGTGCCTCGACCATTTTCGCAACGTCGGTGCAGTACAGCGTCGAGCGTACGTCGCGCGGGTCGGAGGTGGTGAAGCCGATCTGGTTGTTGATCACCACATGGATCGCGCCGCCGTTCCTGAAGCCCCGGGTCTGCGACATATTGAGACTTTCCATCACCACCCCCTGCCCCGACAGCGCGGCGTCGCCGTGCAGAATCACCGGCACCACCTCGTAGCCGAGCACGTCGCCGCGCCGGTCCTGGCGCGCGCGCACCGAGCCGCGCACCACCGGGTGCACGATTTCGAGATGCGAGGGATTGAACGCCAGCGCCACGTGTACCGGGCCGAAATCCGTCGCGAAGTCAGTGGAAAACCCCTGGTGGTACTTGACGTCGCCCGACAGTGGCAAGCCGGCATTGTTGGTCGGCTCCTCGTACAGGCTGTCGATGGTGCGCCCCATGATGTTGACCAGCACGTTGATGCGCCCGCGATGGGCCATGCCCATCACGACTTCCTTGGCGCCGTGGCGGGCACAGCGCGCGATCACCTGGTCGAGCAGGGGGATCAGGCTCTCGCCGCCTTCGAGCGAAAAACGCTTCTGGCCGACGTGGCGGGTGTGCAGGAATTTCTCCAGCGTCTCGGCATCGGTCAGGCGCTTGAGCAGTTTTTTTTTCAGGTCGTCTGACACCCCAAAGCGACCCTGCGCCGATTCGATGCGCTCCTGCAGCCAGCGTTTGCGCGCGACGTCGCTGATGTGCATGTATTCGATGCCGACATGCCCGCAATAGGCCGCCTTGAGCCGTTGCACGATGTCGGCGAGGGTGGTGCGCTCCACCCCGAACAGGGAGCCAGACTCGAATTCCCGTGTCAGGTCCGCCTCGGTCAACCCGTAGTGTTCAGGATCAAGTTCTGGCGAGGGCGGCGGCTCGAAGCGCCGCAGGGGATCGAGTTCGGCGCGGCGCACTCCCAGGTAGCGGTAGGCGTTGATCAGCCGCAGCACCGCGACCTGCGCGGCATCCGATGCCGGCACCGCGCCCGGCAGGGGCTGTGTCAGCCAGGGCGCCAGGGCGTCGTCGCCGAACTGCTCCAGGTACGCCGCATTGCCGGCATACAGCGGGGAGGTGTTGGACCAGTCAGGTGCGCTCATGTGGGAAGGCGTGGGTTCAGGCTCCGCGCTGGTCCAGCGGCACGAACGCGCGCCGCGCCGAACCGGTGTAGAGCTGGCGCGGGCGGCCGATCTTGTGCGCGGGGTCGGACAGCATTTCGTGCCACTGCGCGACCCAGCCCGCGGTGCGCGCCATGGCGAACAGCGCGGTGAACATGCTGGTGGGAATGCCCAGGGCACGGAAGATGATGCCGGAATAGAAATCGACGTTGGGATAGAGCTTCTTCTCGATGAAGTACTCGTCCTCCAGCGCGATGCGCTCGAGTTCGAGCGCGATCTTGAACTGCGGATCGTCGCGCAGGCCCAGCTCGTCCAGCACTTCGTAGCAGGTCTGGCGGATGATCGCGGCGCGCGGATCCATGTTCTTGTAGATGCGGTGGCCGAAGCCCATCAGACGGAACGGATCGGACTTGTCCTTGGCGCGCTTGATGAACCCTGGAATCTTCGAGACGTCGTCGATCTCTTCCAGCATATGGAGCACGGCCTCGTTGGCGCCGCCGTGCAGCGGCCCCCACAGCGAGGCCATGCCGCTGGCGATGCAGGCATAGGGGTTGGCACCGCTGGAACCGGCCAGGCGCACGGTCGAGGTCGAGGCGTTCTGCTCGTGGTCGGCGTGCAGGATGAAAATGCGGTCGAGCGCGCGCGCCAGCACCGGATTCGGCTCGTAGGGCTCGCACGGGCTGGAAAACATCATGTGCATGAAGTTCTCGGCGTAGCTCAGCCGGTTCTGCGGATAGACGAAGGGCTGCCCCTCGTTGAACTTGTAGGCCCAGGCCGCCACCGTGGGAATCTTGGCGATCAGCCGGTGGGCGACGATGGCGCGATGCTGCGGATCGAAGTTGTCCAGTCCCTTGTGATAGAAGGCCGACATCGCGCCGGTCACGCCGATCATTACCGCCATCGGGTGCGCGCTGCGGCGGAAGCCGCGGAACACGTTTTCCATCTGGTCGTGCAGCAAGGTGTGATGGCGGATCGACTGCACGAACGACGTCTTCTGTTCGGCCGTCGGCAGTTCACCGTGGATCAGCAGATAGCTGACTTCCATGTAGTCCGACTGGTAGGCGAGTTCCTCGATCGGATAGCCGCGGTAATACAGCAGGCCTTCGTCGCCGTCGATGTAGGTGATCGCCGAGTTGCAGCTGGAGGTAGCGGTAAAGCCGGGGTCATGGGTGAAATAGCCGTGCGAACCGAGCGCACGAATGTCGATCACCGGCTTGCCGTAGGTGCCCTGCTCGATCGGCAGTTCAATCGAGGGGCTGCCGTCGCTGAAGGTGAGGGTGACGGTTTTTGTCATTACAATTCCAAAAGTGTTGCTGCCCGATAGCGTTGCAGGCGTTGAATGAGGGCTTCCAGTCCGGCATCGCCCGCAGGCGCGCGGCCTTGCAGCCGGTCGAGGATGTCCATGTCCGACAGGCCCAGCAGCCGCTCCAGCGCGGCTGTCTCGCAAGGCTGAAGTGTAGCGCGGTGCGCCGCCCAAAAGCCACCCAGCCAGAGATCCAGCTCCAGCAGTCCGCGCCGGCAACGCCAGGTCAAGGCATCAGACACGGCGCTTTACCAGCAGCGATTTGATCCGCCCGATCGCAGCCGTCGGATTCAGGCCCTTGGGGCAGGCGTCGACGCAGTTCATGATGCCGCGGCAACGGTACAGCCGGTACGGGTCTTCCAGATTATCGAGTCGTGCCGCGGTCGCCTCGTCGCGCGAGTCGGCGATGAAACGGTAAGCCTGTAACAGCCCGGCCGGGCCGACGAAGCTGTCAGGGTTCCACCAGAACGATGGGCAAGCGGTGGTGCAACAGGCGCACAGGATGCACTCGTAGGCGCCGTCGAGCAGCGCGCGGTCTGCAGGACTTTGCAGACGTTCGACTTCGGGCTCGGGCTCGTCGTTGATCAGCCACGGCTTGATCGAGCGGTACTGCTTATAGAACGGCTCCATGTCCACGATCAGGTCGCGGATCACCGGCAATCCCGGGAGCGGACGCACCTCGATCGGCTGCTTCAGTTCGGACAGCGGCGTGATGCAGGCCAGCTGGTTCTTGCCATTCACGTTCACCGCATCCGAGCCGCACACGCCTTCGCGGCAGGAGCGGCGCAGGGAGAGCGTCTCGTCGTGCGCCTTGATTGCCAAGAGCGCGTCGAGCAGCATCTTGCCGGCGGGCTCGATATCGAGCTCGACGTCCTGCATGGTGGGCTTTTCGCCGGATTCTGGGTTGTAGCGGTAGAGGCGGAATTTCATGCTGCCCTCCAAGGGAACGCGACGGCTTCGCTTTTCGCCTTTGGGCGAGTCACTTTCTTTGCTTCGCCAAAGAAAGTAACCAAAGAAAGGCGACCCCACATCGCTGCCCTGCGGGTTCCCGATTTGGCGCGCACGGGCGGGCGCTCCACCAACTCGCCCTGGCAAGGCACACAAAACGTGCCTTGCTGCGGAGCTCGGACACGGTTCCGCTTTTTTCCCGCCCGCACACGCCAAATCGGCAGCGCTGAAGGGGAATAACCCCAAGTGCCGTCCACGCGTAATGCCATCTCGCCGCCAAGCACTGGCGCACGCAAGGACGCCCCTTGTGTGTCGCCGAGAAGCGCAGCCGGACGGGGAAGAAAGGTGCGGGGTGTCTGAGCCCGACAGGGCGAGTTCCCGCACCGCCCCGGCTGGCGAGCATCGCAGGGAAGCCGAAGGCCGACACACCAGGGGTCGCCTTTTCTTTGGTTACTTTCTTTTGGCGAAGCAAAAGAAAGTAACTCGCCCAGAGGCGAAAAGCGAAGCCGTCGCAAGCCCGGGAAAACCATGCTCCCCATCAATACACCCTCGCCTTCGGCCGTATCGACTCCACTGTCATCGGCTTCAACCGAACCGGCTTGGCATCCACCTGATCCCCCGCGCGCGAATACAGCGTGTGCTTGAGCCAGTTCGCGTCGTCGCGCTCAGGAAAATCCTCCCGCGTGTGCGCGCCGCGACTCTCGGTGCGATGGATCGCCGACACCAGCGTTGCGCGCGCCACGCCGATCAGGTTCTCCAGTTCCAGCGCCTCGATGCGCGCGGTGTTGAAGACGCGGCTGGTGTCCTGCAATCCGGCGCGCGCCAGACGGTCTTCCAGCACACCCAGTTTGTCCAGCCCCTCGCGCAGCACCGCATCGGTGCGGAACACGCCGGCGTGCGCCTGCATCATCCACCGCAGATCATCGGTGATCGCCGCCACCCGTTCGCTGCCGGGCTGCTCCCAGCGCGCGAGCCGTGCCAGGCTTTGCTCGGCCGCGTTCTCCGGCAGCGGGCGCGGATAGGGGTTGTCGCGCAGATATTCCTGCATGTGTTTGCCGGCGGCGCGGCCGAACACAATCAGGTCGAGCAGCGAGTTGCCGCCGAGGCGGTTGGCGCCGTGCACCGAGACGCAGGCGCATTCGCCGACGGCATACAGGCCCGGCACCGGCTCCTCGGGACCGAAGCGCGCGGGGGCGACGACCTGACCGTTGAGGTTGGTGGGGATGCCGCCCATCATGTAGTGCGCGGTGGGAGCAACCGGAATCGGCGCCCGGGCCGGATCGACGCCGGCAAAACGGATCGACAGGTCGCGGATCCCGGGGAGCTTTTCGGCAATGAGTGCCTCGCCCAGGTGGTCGAGCTTGAGATCGATGTAGTCTGCACGCGGCCCGCAGCCGCGGCCCTCGGCGATCTCGATCGCGATGGCGCGCGTCACTACGTCGCGCCCGGCCAGATCCTTCGCATGCGGCGCGTAGCGCTCCATGAAGCGCTCGCCCTTTTTGTTCAGCAGGTAGCCGCCCTCGCCGCGCACGCCTTCGGTAATCAGCGAACCCACGCCGGCGATGCCGGTGGGGTGGAACTGCCAGAACTCCATGTCCTGCAGCGGCAGGCCGGCGCGCAGCACCATGCCGAGGCCGTCGCCGGTGTTGATC
>JAGXGM010000002.1 GCA_024636675.1 Hydrogenophilales bacterium
CGCGCCGACCCCGGTGCCCAGGAAGAGGTCGGCAACGTCGCGCCGCCGCACCCGCATGTTGTTGATGTAATAGGTGGAGTCGCCGCTGCGGTCGAGCACGCGCTTGACCGAGATCTCGGCGTATTGCGACCACTGCCCGGCGGCGCGGCCGAGCTCGTTGTTGAACGCCAGTTCGACCGAGGCGCGCGACGCCGGCTTGCGGGTACCCGAGCCGTTGAAGATCACGTCCTGCATGGTTTCGCCGCGCAGATGCTTGGCCGACGATTCGCCGAGCACCCAGCGCACCGCGTCGATCACGTTCGACTTGCCGCAGCCGTTCGGTCCCACCACGCCGGTCAGCTGCGCAGGGACAGGAATGACCGTGGGATCAACGAAACTTTTGAATCCGGCAAGTTTGATGTGGGTTAAACGCAAGACAGCGGAACCTTGGGTTTTATAATGGGGTCTCCAAACGCCCCTGGGGGCGTTTTTATCGCCGCCATTCTACACCGAGCTCTTTTATGTCCTCCACGCCCGCCAAGACCCTGGAAACCTTCCCCAATCCGAAACCGGGACGGGACTTCCACATCCACATGGAAATCCCCGAATTCACCTGCCTGTGCCCCAAGACGGGACAGCCGGATTTCGCCACCCTGATTCTCGACTACATCCCCGACAAGACCTGCGTCGAGTTGAAGAGCCTGAAGCTCTATATGTGGAGCTTCCGCGAGGAGGGCCATTTCCACGAGGACGTCACCAACCGCATCCTCGATGACCTGGCCAAGGTGACCAAACCGCGCTTCATGCGGCTGACCGCCAAGTTCTACGTGCGCGGCGGCATCTTCACCAATGTGGTGGCCGAATACCGCAAGAAAGGCTGGACACCGGCCGCGCGCGTCGATCTCACCCAGTTCGAACACCAGTCGAACACGCGCGGATAGACCCTTGTATTTTCTCGGCATCGATTTCGGCACCAGCGGCGCACGCGCCTGCGTTATCGATGCCGAAGGCACGGTCATTGCCGAAGACCTGCGCGATTTCGGCGAACTCGCCGAATACGAGCGCGCCGGCATCTGGCGCGAGGCGCTGTGGGATCTGGTCGCGGCGCTGCCGCCCGCAATTCGCACGCAACTGTCGAATATCGCGCTCGACGGTACCTCCGGCACCGTGCTCGCCTGCGACGAAGCGCTGGCGCCTCGCCACCCGCCCCTGCTGTACAACGACGACCGCGCGGTCGACGAGGCGAAGCTGATCGCGAAAACCGCCACCCCGGGCCACCCTGCCGCCGCCGTCACCTCGGGCCTGGCCAAGATGCTGTGGCTGAAAAAGCGGCTCGGCCTCACCGGCGCGCGGCTCTATCTCAACCAGGCCGACTGGCTGTCGGGCCTCTTGACCGGCCGGGTCGGGATGACCGACTACCACAACGCCCTCAAGATGGGGCTCGACCTCGACACGCTGAAATGGCCGGAATGGGTGGAATACCTGGCCGACATCGACTACCTGCCGGTGCCCATCCCCCCCGGCGCCCGGCTCGCCACCGTGTCGCGTCCGCGTGCGCGCTACCTCGGCATCAACCCCGGCTGCATGGTGCACGCCGGCACCACCGATTCGATCGCCGCGTTTCTGGCCGCCGGTGTCACCCACAGCGGCGATGCCGTCACCTCGCTCGGCAGCACCCAGGTGTTGAAGCTCCTGTCCGACACCCGGGTGGAATCGACCGAACATGGCGTCTACAGCCACTGGTTCGGCGACCGCTGGCTGGCGGGTGGCGCGTCCAATTCAGGTGGCGTGATGCTGCGGCAGTTTTTCGACGACCGCCAGCTGGCCGCCCTCAGCGAAAGAATCGATCCGGCCATTGCCAGCCCGCTCGACTATGTGCCGCTGCCCAAACCCGGCGAGCGCTTCCCGCTCAACGACCCGCAGCTGTCGCCGCGTCTCACGCCGCGCCCGGCAGAGGACACCGAATTCCTGCATGGGCTGCTGGAAAGTCTCGCCCGCATCGAGGCGCGCGGCTATGGCCTGCTGGCCGAACTCGGTGCCTCGCCGCTGCGCCGGGTCGACACTGCCGGCGGCGGCGCCCGCAATCCTGCCTGGACGCGCATCCGCCAGCGCCTGCTTGGCGTTCCAGTGGCGCGCGCCATCCATACCGAAGCGGCCTACGGTGCTGCGCTGCTGGCACGCGACGGCCAGCAGCGCTTCGCCTGAGGCCTTCCGCGCATTCGCCTCATCCGGCTGCAGTCGCCCGGTATTTGTCCTATGTTTAATCATCGCGCCCCAGGCAAAGGGCGCCATCGCCCTTAAGGGAGGCCGCCATGTATATTCCTGCTCGATCAAAACATGCACCCGACCCGAAATGCTGTTTTTGCGGTCTCAGGCCACGCGCACCAGGCAATGACGCGCTGCGCCTCGTAATTGTCGTGCTGCTTGTGCTGCCTGTGTCCCTGATGCTTTTGGGCTGAGAGACCTCATTTCACGGCAATTATCCGTGGCGCTTTCGACGGTATAGCGCTGTCGACCAGCGGCCTCGCGGTGTCCGCTCACGGTGGTCCGTGTTTGAACGACACATATGCGCGCAGCCCGCCAGCGATTGAGCTTGCGTTGGTATAACCCAGCTTTTCCAGTTCGACGACGGCGCGCGGTCCGCGCGTGCCGCCATTGCAGTAGCAAATCACCGGCGCATTCTTGTCCGCTATCGATGCTGCAGCCTGCCCGGCCAAAACCGAGAGGCTGATGTTGACCGATCCGGGAACATTCGATTTCGCGTAATCATCCGGCTCCCTCACGTCGATGACAAGTGTGCCACCCGACATCCTTTCGTCTATCTCGGCCGGACTCACTTGAGGCGGTACTGCGTTTTCATTTTCAGGGCGATCCATGCTGTTATTCCGGATTGCTTAAAGGACTGGCGCTGCTAGCCAAACGTGTATTTCATCCCGGTCGCGTGCCAGTGAGCCGCCTCTTCCTCCAGCGCCCGCTGGGTGAGCGGGCGCGACGCCAGCCAGCCTTCGGGCAGGGTCAGCCGAAAGCGCTTGCCGCTGGCGTCCACTTTCATGTCGGGTAGTGGGGGCTCAGCGCGGCTGCGGCACAGGATGGCGGCCTGGCGTAGCAACCAGACCAGCAGGCGGTCGTTGTCAGGCAATACGGCGCCAGCGGAAAACTGCGGCAGTTTGACCAGCGCGCCGCGCTGCGCGCGCGCCAGCAGCGCCAGGCGCGCCTGATCAGAACGGGAAAACCCCGGCATGTCGGCGTTTTCCAGGATATAGCCGGAATGGCGATGGAAGCCGCCGTGCGACACCGACAGGCCGATTTCATGCAGACGCGCCGCCCAGTCGAGAAAGCGCACGTCGTTTTCGCCGCCGCCGCCGGCGGACTCCAGCAGCTTCAGCGCCACCCGACTGACGCGCGCAGCCTGCTGAAGGTCGATGTGATAGCGGCGCATGAATTCGTCCACAGTCGCTTCGCGCATGTCCTGCTGGTGGAAGCGTCCCAGCAGATCGTAGAGGATGCCTTCGCGCATGGCGGTTTCGGCGACGTCCATCTGCTCGATCCCGAGCTCGGCGAACAGCCCGGCCATGATGGCGAAACCACCGGCGATGACCGGGCGGCGGTCGCGCGACAGGCCGGGCAGTTCGAGCGCGTCGACATGGCCGGCCTTGATGAACTGGGCGCGCAACTGGGCGAGGCCGTCGGCGGTGATGCCGCGTGCCGACCAGCCGTTCTGCTCGAGGATTTCGCGTAGCGCGCGCGCGGTACCGGACGAGCCGATGGCCTGCTGCCAGTTGGCGTTGGAAAACGCTTTGGCGATGATTTCGGCCTCGACCCGCGCAGCGACCTCGGCGGCTTTCAGCGCGGCCTTGTCGATCGCCCCGCCGGCAAAGAAACGCTGCGAAAAATTGACGCAGCCCATGTGCAGACTTTCACGCTCGTGCGGCTTCAGGCCATGTCCGATGATGAGTTCGGTCGAGCCGCCGCCGATGTCGACCACCAGCCGGCGGTCGGGCGAGACGGGTAGCGAATGGGCGACGCCGAGGTAGATCAGCCGCGCTTCTTCGCGTCCGGCGACGATTTCGATCGGATGGCCGAGCGCGGCTTCGGCTTGACGGATAAATGCGTTGGCGTTGCGGGCGATGCGCAGGGTCGAGGTGCCGACGCAGCGGACCGTTTCCGGCGACAGGCCGCGCAGGCGTTCGCCAAAGCGTTGCAGGCAGGCCAGCGCACGTGCCTGGGTAACTTCGTCGAGCTGCTTGTCGGCGGCAAGCCCGCCGGCCAGGCGCACGGTTTCCTTCAGCGAATCGAGCGGATACAGCTGGTCGCCAGTCACCCGCGCCACTTCCAGACGGAAGGAATTGGAGCCGAGGTCGACCGCCGCGAGGGTGTCATAGGTTTTCATACAGAGGCACCAAAAAACAGATAGGCCATGCCGATGGCGGCGAGGATGCCGGCGACGTCGGCGATCAGGCCGCAGGCAACGGCGTGGCGCACGCGCTTGATGCCGATCGCGCCGAAATACACCGCCAGCACGTAAAAAGTCGTCTCGGTGCTGCCCTGCACAATCGACGCCAGGCGGCCGGCGAACGAATCCGCGCCGTGTGCCTGCATGGTATCGATCATCATGGCACGCGCGCCGCTGCCGGAAAACGGCTTCATCAGCGCGGTCGGCAGCGCGTCGACCCAGCGCGCATCGTATCCCAGCGCCAGCACCATGCCGCGCATCCCGCCCATCAGCAGATCAAGCGCGCCACTGGCGCGGAACACGGCGATCGCCACCAGCATGGCGACCAGATACGGAATGATCGTGACCGCGGTGTGAAAGCCTTCCTTGGCGCCCTCGACGAAAGCCTCGTAGGCATTGACCCGACGCCGCACCGCCATCAGCAGGAAGGTGACAATGAGACCGAACAGCAGCACGTTGCTCAGGATCGACGACTGCCGCGTCATCGCCGCGGCGTCGAGGCTGCCGAAATACAGCACCAGCCCGCCGATCAACGCCGTGGCGCCGCCCAGGTAGGCCATGGTGACGCGGTTACACAGGTGCAGGCGCTGGAAGAAGCCGGTGACGAAGAGCCCGACCAGGGTGCCGATATAGGTGGTGATGAGGAGCGGCACGAACACGTCGGTGGGATCGGCCGCGCCCAGCTGCGCGCGGAAGGTGAAAATGGTCACCGGCAACAGGGTGACCGATGCGGTATTGATCACCAGGAACAGGATTTGCGCGTCGCTGGCGGTATCGCTGGACGGGTTGAGTTTCTGCAGTTCCTGCATCGCCTTGATGCCAAGCGGCGTCGCGGCGTTGTCCAGCCCCAGCATGTTGGCGCCCATGTTCATGGTCATCGCGCCGAGCGCGGGATGGTTGGCGGGCACGTCGGGGAACAGGCGGCGGAATAGCGGCGCCAGGCCGCGCGTCAGCACCTCGAGCATGCCGGCGCGCTCGCCGATTTTCATCACCCCCAGCCACAGCGCCATCACCCCGGTCAAGCCGAGGGCGATTTCAAACGCGGTCTTGCTGCTGGCGAACAGCGCCTTCACCAGCGCAGCAAAAATATCGGCATCGCCGAGGAACACCAGTTTGAATGACGCGATCAGGAAGGCGGCCAGAAAGAAGCCGATCCACAGCGCGTTGAGCATTCGGGCTTAGGCGAACCAGCCGGCAATGACGACCAGCAATCCCGCCACCAGCCAGATCGCCAGGCCGCGCCAGATC
>JAGXGM010000047.1 GCA_024636675.1 Hydrogenophilales bacterium
CCTTCGAGCATGATGCCGGCCTCGAATCGCTCTTCGATGAAATAATCGTGAAAGGCTTTTTTGTTGTCGACGATGCTCATGGCAGACGGGCTTGCGTACAATTCTTGATTTTACAAGGCTTCAGTGTCATATGGCGCGTGTACAAAAAAGTGTACTGGTGGCGCATCCTCCCGAACGCATGTTTGAATTGGTGGATCGGGTCGAGGATTACCCAGCTTTTCTGCCATGGTGTGGGGGCACCGAGTTGAAGCGGCGTGATGAAGCGAGCACGGTGGCGACGATTCATATCGCCTACATGGGCATCCGCCAGAGCTTCACCACGGAAAACACCAAAACACATCCACGCGAAATGCGAATCGTTCTGCAGGACGGCCCGTTTTCCGAACTGGAAGGCGACTGGCTGTTTTCGCCCTTGGGGGAAGATGCCTGCAAGATTGAGTTCCGTCTTCAGTATACGTTTTCGAACCGGATGCTGGAAACCTTGCTGGCGCCCGTTTTTAGTCATATCACCAATACCTTTGTCGATGCCTTCGTGCGTCGCGCTGACGAGGTGTATGCAATATGAACGCAGTCAATATCAGCGTCGAGGTCGTTTATGCCCTGCCGGCGCAGCAGAGCCTGTTGCAGATCCAGCTCGCACCAGGCGCGACAGTGGAAGATGCCATTCGCGCATCCGGCGTGCTGGATACCCATCCTGAGATCGACCTGACCAGGAACAAGGTCGGGATTTTCAGCAAACTGGTCAAGCTGGATGAGGCGGTGCGTGATCGCGACCGGGTGGAAATCTATCGTCCGCTGATCGCCGATCCCAAGGAAGTGCGTCGCAAACGCGCAGAAGAAGGCAAGGTCACCAGAAAGGGCGGGGGCGAAGCAGCGCCCGACAAGTCCCAGGTCACATAAGCCGCGCGCCCCAAAACAAAAGGCCTTCCACCGGAAGGCCTTTTTTGCTGAAGCGGGCTGACTTAGTCGCCGACTTTGAGCATCGGGTAGTTGAGCTGGGCCAGACCTTTCTTCGCGTGGGCGCTTGCCAGATTGGACTTCTTGATGACCGTGGCGCTGTCGCCTTTTTCGGCAGCTTCCTCGGCCGCCTCCAGCGCGGCATCGGCGGTCGTCCACAGTGCAAACTGAGCCTTGGCGGCCTTGACGTCAGCCTGGGCGGCGCTGAGTGCAGCCTGAGCTTCGGCGCTGATGGCGGCCTTGGCCATCGCGGGCTTGTCGCCCGACTTGTTGGCGTCAAGATTGGCGCATCCAGACAGACCCAGCAGGACTACGGAAGTCAGGGCAAGCAAAACTTTGGACATTGTTTATCTCCTCGAGTTATATGGCGTTCAGGATCGGGCTATTGAACCGCGCGCCCTAGCAGATTGAATGCTGACGCAAAGTTAGCCGTATCAGGCACGGGAGTCAACCGTCAGCCGCATAAATGGATTGGTAGATTACAACCAAAAGAGACGGGGCTATTGGCGGTTTGTGCGGGGCAGGGGCAGGCGCGTATAATTCCGCTTTGCGTTTAAGGAAAGCCCATGCGTGTTCTGCAAAAAGCGCTGACGTTCGACGACGTTCTGCTCGTTCCCGCCCATTCTGCCATCCTTCCCCGCGAAGTCAGCCTGTCTACGCAGTTGACCCGCACGATCACCCTGAATTTGCCGCTGCTGTCCGCTGCGATGGATACGGTGACGGAGGCGCGGCTGGCAATTGCACTGGCGCAGGAAGGCGGCATCGGCATCATCCACAAGAACATGAATGCCGAGATGCAGGCCGCGCAGGTCGCTGCAGTCAAACGCTTCGAGTCGGGCGTCGTCAAGGACCCCATTACCGTCACGCCGCAGATGACGGTGCGTCAGGTGCTCGAGATCACCCGTGCGAAGCGCATTTCCGGCCTGCCGGTAATTGACGGCGGCAAGGTGGTCGGCATCGTCACCAACCGCGACCTGCGCTTTGAAACTCGTCTCGATCAGCCGGTGGCCAACATCATGACGCCGAAAGAGCGGCTGGTGACGGTGCGAGAGGGTGCCAACCGCGACGAGGCGATGGCGCTGCTGCACAAGCACCGGCTGGAACGCGTGCTGGTCGTGAATGATGACTTCGAGTTGTGCGGCTTGATCACCGTCAAGGACATCCAGAAATCGAGCGAGCATCCGCTGGCCTGCAAGGACGCGATGGGCCGCCTGCGCGTCGGTGCTGCGGTCGGTACCGGCGAGGGCACCGAAGAGCGGGTGGCCGCGCTGGTGGCTGCCGGCGTCGACGTGATTACGGTCGACACGGCGCACGGCCATTCCCAGGGCGTGCTCGACAGGGTGCGTTGGGTCAAGCAGAACTACCCCCACGTGCAGGTCATCGGCGGCAACATCGCCACCGCATCGGCAGCCGCTGCACTGGTCGAGCATGGGGCTGACGCAGTCAAGGTCGGTATCGGTCCCGGTTCGATCTGCACCACGCGCATGGTCGCGGGGGTCGGCATGCCCCAGATCACCGCAGTGGCGAATGTGTCCGATGCCCTCAAAGGCAGCGGTGTCGGCGTCATCGCCGACGGCGGCATCCGCTATTCCGGCGACATCGCCAAGGCTCTAGCCGCAGGTGCCAACTGCGTCATGCTCGGCGGCCTGCTGGCAGGCACCGAAGAAGCGCCAGGCGAAATCGAACTGTTCCAGGGCCGCTCCTACAAGTCCTACCGCGGCATGGGTTCGCTGGGTGCGATGCAGCAAGGGTCCTCCGATCGCTATTTCCAGGACAACGAAAAAAGCGCCGAGAAGCTGGTTCCCGAAGGTGTCGAGGGTCGTGTGCCATACAAGGGCAGCGTGCTGGCGGTGATCCACCAGTTGGTGGGCGGTTTGCGTTCCAGCATGGGCTACCTCGGCGTTGCCACCATCCTCGACATGCATGCCAGAGCCGAATTTGTCGAGATCACCTCGGCCGGCGTGCGTGAGTCGCACGTGCACGATGTGCAGATTACGAAGGAAGCGCCGAATTATCGTGTGGAGTAGGGATAGAGAGTCAGGATTCAGGGCTCAGGAAAAGTCGCGCTGTGCGCGGCTTTTTCTTTAATGCCCGCGACGCCTGACTAACGGCTTCTATACGCCTAACGTGCGGCCTCGCCCCCTGACTCCTGCTCCTGCCTCTACCTCTGACTCTTAATAAAATGCACCAGAAAATTCTCATCCTTGATTTCGGTTCCCAGTACACCCAACTCATCGCGCGGCGTGTGCGCGAGGCCGGCGTCTATTGCGAACTGCATCCCAACGACGTGACCGAGCAATTCGTGCGCGAGTTTGCGCCGGCTGGCATTATCCTGTCAGGCGGGCCCAGTTCGGTGTACGAGGATGAAACGCCGCGCGCGCCGCAGATCGTGTTCGACCTCGGCGTGCCGGTGCTGGGCATTTGCTACGGCATGCAGACGATGGCGGCGCAACTCGGCGGCCAGGTCGAATCCGCCGCCAAGCGTGAATTCGGCTATGCCGAAATCCGCGCGCGCGGCCACACCGCCCTGCTGCGCGACATCCAGGATCGCGTCAATGACGAGGGCCACGGCCTGCTCGACGTGTGGATGAGCCACGGCGACAAGGTGACCGCGCTGCCGGCCGGCTTCAAGGTGATGGCGAGCAATGCCGCTACGCCGGTTGCCGCGATGGCCGACGAGGCACGCAGATTTTATGGCGTGCAGTTCCATCCGGAAGTCACCCATACCCCGCAGGGCAAGGCCATCTTCAATCGCTTCGTGCGCGATCTGTGCGGCTGCGCGGGCGACTGGAACATGCCCGATTACGTCGACGAAGCCATCGGCCGCGTGCGCAGCGAGGTTGGCAGCGACGAAGTCATTCTGGGCCTGTCCGGTGGTGTCGATTCTTCGGTGGTGGCAGCGCTGCTGCACCGCGCCATCGGCACCCAGCTGACCTGCGTGTTCGTCGACAACGGCCTGCTGCGCCTGAACGAGGCCGAGCAGGTGATGCAGACCTTCGCCGACAACCTCGGGGTCAAGGTTATCCACGTCGACGCTCGCGACCGCTTCATGGACGCACTCGCAGGCGTGTCCGATCCCGAGCAGAAGCGCAAGATCATCGGCCGCGAATTCGTCCACGTGTTCCAGGAAGAGGCCGAGAAACTGCCCAAAGCCAAGTGGCTGGCGCAGGGCACCATCTATCCGGATGTGATCGAATCGGCCAGCGCCAAGACCAAGAAAGCGCATAGCATCAAGAGCCACCACAACGTCGGCGGCCTGCCCGATACCCTGCATCTGAAGCTGCTGGAGCCGCTGCGCGAACTGTTCAAGGACGAAGTGCGCGAACTGGGCATAGCGCTCGGCCTGTCGCACGACATGGTCTACCGTCACCCCTTCCCCGGCCCCGGCCTCGGCGTGCGCATCCTCGGCGAAGTCAAACGGGAGTACGCCGAACTGCTCAGACGCGCCGACGCCATCTTCATCGAAGAGCTGCGTGCCCATGGCGACGGGGAAATCTCCTGGTACGAGAAAACCAGCCAGGCCTTTGCCGTGTTCCTGCCGGTGAAGAGCGTCGGCGTCATGGGCGACGGCCGTACTTACGATTATGTCGTCGCCCTGCGTGCGGTGCAGACGCAGGACTTCATGACCGCTCATTGGGCTGAACTGCCCTATACGCTGCTCGGCAAGGTTTCCAACCGCATCATCAATGAGGTGCGCGGCATCAATCGCGTCGTCTACGACATCAGCGGCAAGCCGCCGGCGACGATCGAGTGGGAATGAAGCATTGGCCAATGCAGACTAAACTAGTTTGATATTGCCCCGATTAAAGGAAAAAACGATGGCGACTTATCAGGAATTGAAAGCTCAGGCTGAGGCCTTGTTGAAACAAGCCGAGGTGGCGCGGCGGGCAGAAACTGCTTCCGTTGTCGCTGAGATTCAGGCAAGGATGAAGGAATATGGGATCACCCTTGACGACCTGAAGGGAAGGGCAAAAAAGACCAAGGCACGTACTGGCGTGGCTGCGAAGTATCACAATCCTGCCACTGGCGAATCCTGGTCGGGTCGCGGTCGTACACCGAAGTGGCTGGCGGAAGAAGAGGCCAAAGGGCGTTCAAGAGAAGCGTTCCTGGTCAAGTAGCCACTGCGAAACCGGGGGATCTCCTGCGATTCAGTGATTGCCTGGGCGTCTGTTAATGGCGACCAAAATCCCGTGCATCCTGCCTGGCGAGATCGGGCAGTTCCGACGTCTCCCCCGCTTTGTGTTCGGTGGCTTTTCGCATCGACAAAATTGATCACGCCTTCGTGTTGGAAGGATCAGTCCCGGCGTGACGGAATGATTTTGATGATTGCGAAGCCCTGCATTCGAGCGCGTAGATGACCCCGCATGTGCAGACCATGAAAACCGCCGCTGTAATTGGTGGCGGCCCCGCCGGCCTGATGGCGGCCGAAGTCCTCTCGCAATACGGAGTGCAGGTTGACCTGTTTGACGCCATGCCTTCGGTGGGCCGCAAGTTCCTGCTGGCCGGGATAGGCGGCATGAATATCACCCATTCCGAACCCTTCGACGTGTTCCTGTCGCGCTACGGCGCACGCACGGCTGACATCAAACCGTTGCTCAAGGCCTTTCCTCCTGCCGTGCTGCGCGAGTGGGTACACGGACTGGGGGTCGAGACCTTCGTCGGTTCATCGGGACGGGTGTTTCCCAGGGACATGAAGGCGGCGCCGCTTCTGCGCGCGTGGTTGCATCGGCTGCGCGAAGCCGGGGTGCGGTTTCATGTAAGGCATCGCTGGCTGGATTGGCGCGAGGACGGCGCGCTGCGCTTTGTCTCGCCGCAGGGCGAGTTGGCCGTGCGGGTCGATGCTGTGGTGCTGGCGCTCGGCGGCGGCAGTTGGGCAAAGCTGGGATCAAACGGCGCGTGGGTTCCGCTCTTGGCGCAACGCGGGATCGAAGTCGCGCCCCTGCTGCCGTCGAACTGCGGTTTCGACGTGGCGGGCGGCTGGAGCGCGCATTTGAAGAGCCGCTTCGCCGGCCAGCCGCTGAAAACCGTGGCGCTGCGATTCACCGATGCGGCCGGCCTCATCCATGAACGCAGGGGCGAACTGATGCTGTCCGACGGCGGCATCGAGGGCAGCCTGGTATATGCGCTGTCGGCGCCGCTGCGCGACGCGATTGCGGCGGAGAACACGGTGACCGTGCAGCTCGACCTGGCGCCCGACAAGACACTGGATCGGGTTATTGCCGAAATCGCCCATCCGCGCGGCGTGCGGTCACTGTCCAGTCATCTGCAAAGCCGGGCCGGGATCAAGGGCATGAAGATGGCGCTGCTGCGCGAAATTCTGTCGTCTGCGCAATTGAACGACCCGGTGGCGCTCGCCCACGCGATAAAATCGCTGCCGATCATCTTGTCTGCCCCGCGTCCGCTTGACGAGGCGATCAGCAGCGCAGGCGGCGTGCGCTTCGAGGCGCTCGACGAACACCTGATGCTGCGTGACTTGCCCGGCGTGTTCTGCGCGGGCGAGATGCTGGACTGGGAAGCGCCCACCGGCGGCTACCTGCTGACGGCTTGTTTTGCCAGCGGACGCGCGGCGGGGCAGGGCGCGCTAGAGTTTGTGAGAGCCGCGAGTTGAGGGTCGGGAGCCGGTGGTGCAGGAACCCCGCCTTTGGGGCAATGGATCGCGATGTCGCTGCGGCGGGGATGACTGTTTCAACCGATATGTTTTAAACACATGCTGCGACTGACTGAACTCAAACTCCCGCTCGACCATCCGCCCGAGGCTTTGCGCGCGGCGATCCTGAAGCGCCTGGAACTGGCCGACGACCACCTGGTCGGCTTCAGCATCTTCAAGCGTAGCTACGATGCGCGCAAAAAGCATGCGCTGCTGATGGTTTACGCGGTTGATCTCGAGGTTAAGAATGAAGCGGCATTGCTGAAGAAATTCCGCAACGATCGCCACCTTGTGCCGACGCCGGACATGGATTACTCATTCGTTGGCCATGCCCCGGAGAGTCTGGCGGAGCGCCCACTCGTCGTCGGCTTCGGCCCCTGCGGCATCTTCGCCGCGCTGGTGCTGGCACAGATGGGCTTCAGGCCGATCGTGCTGGAGCGCGGCAAAGCGGTGCGCGAGCGCACGCAGGATACCTGGGGGCTGTGGCGCAAACATGTGCTCAATCCCGAATCCAACGTGCAGTTCGGCGAGGGCGGGGCGGGAACGTTTTCCGACGGCAAGCTCTACAGCCAGATCAAGGACCCCAAACACTACGGGCGCAAGGTGCTGACCGAGTTCGTGAAAGCGGGCGCGCCGGATGAAATCCTGTACGTGTCGAAGCCGCACATCGGCACCTTCCGTCTGGTCGGCATGGTCGAGGCCATGCGCCACGAAATCGAAAAACTGGGCGGAGAAGTCCGCTTCCAGCAGCGCGTGACCGACGTGCTGATCGAGACGGGACCCAAGGGTAAAAGTATCCGTGGCGTGACGCTCGCCGGTGGCGAGACGCTTTCCAGCAGTCATGTCATCCTCGCGCTCGGCCACAGCGCGCGCGATACCTTCGAGATGCTGCACGCGCGCGGCGTCTACATGGAGGCCAAGCCGTTCTCCATCGGCTTTCGCATCGAGCATCCGCAATCGCTGGTCGACAAGGCCAGGCTGGGGCCGAACGCGGGCAATCCGCTCCTCGGCGCGGCGGACTACAAGCTGGTGCATCACGCTAGGAACGGCCGTTCGGTGTACAGCTTCTGCATGTGTCCGGGCGGCACCGTGGTGGCGGCCGCCTCCGAGCCGAACTGCGTGGTGACCAACGGCATGAGCCAGTATTCGCGCAACGAGCGCAACGCCAATGCCGGCATCGTGGTGGGCATCACGCCCGACGATTATCCCGGCGGGCCGCTCGCCGGGATCGAGCTACAGCGGAAACTGGAAGCACGCGCGTTCGAACTGGGCGGCGGTAATTACGACGCGCCGGCACAACTGGTCGGTGATTTCGTCGAGGGCAAGCCGTCCACCCAGCTTGGCAGCGTCGAGCCTTCGTACAAGCCCGGCGTGCATCTCACCGACCTTGCCACCGTTCTGCCGGACTATGCCATCGAGGCGATCCGCGAGGCGTTGCCGGCGTTCGACCAGCAGATCAAGGGTTTCGCGATGAAGGATGCAGTGCTCACCGGTGTGGAAACCCGAACGTCATCCCCCCTGCGCATTACGCGCGGCGACGATTACCAGAGCCTGAACATCAAAGGCCTGTATCCGGCAGGCGAGGGCGCGGGCTACGCTGGGGGCATCCTGTCCGCCGGCATTGACGGTATCAAGGTGTCGGAAGCGGTAGCGCTCGATCTTCTGGGACAGACTGTGCCGCCGCCACCGGACGATACGCAATCCCGCGGCGGCGCAGCTTAGTGGCTCTTTACCGGTATGACGCCCCGTTAACACGCGGCATCTGACCATGCCTCAATTCAAGGTTTTTGCTGTATCGGTTTTTGCGGCTCCTGCTTGTCCTTGCGCAGCCTCGCCAGCCAGTATTCCATTTGCTTGCCGGCGGCTTCACGCCCGCCGAGACCAAAGGACAGGGCGATGGCAACGGCCACTGCACCAAACACCAAGGCAAAGGCCATATTGACGATGTCGTCGGCGATGCCCATGGCGGACAAGCCCATGGCCAGTACCAGCCCAAGAATGGCATAACGCGCGATGCTGGCCATTGCGATTGCGGTGTTGTCACTCGCGCGCATGATGGCGTGATGGGCCAGATTGGCCAGCCAGAAACCGACCAGCAGGATGGCCCCACCGAGCAGGATATCGCCGCCAAACTGGATAAACATGCTCACCAGAGCTTCCACTTGAACGAAGTCCAGGCGATTGGCGGCCTCAACCGTGGCAAACAGCATGGCGAAAAAGATTACGACGCGTCTTACCAGCTCGGACGCCGTGAAGTCATCGGAGAAGACATGCTTCAATCCCATCATTCCCGGCAGGCTGTTCAGGCCGACATTTGCCAGCAACCCGCTCAGGATGCCCGCTGCAAAGCGCGCCACATACCAAGTGACGAACAGGATCAGTATGGCGGCGAAAATGTTGGGGAGGGCTGCCATCATTATCCCCAGCATGGCGGTGGCGGGGCTCGAGATCGCAGTGATCTGGAGCGCATCCAACCCGGCGATCAAGGCGGGTACGAATACCAGGACGAACACCAGTTGACCCACCAGCCTGGACAATACCAGCCGGTCCTTCAAACCCGCAGTTTCACCCAATTGGTCTGCCCCTACCGAAGCAAGCAGGTTGGTCACCAGCCCGCGTAATATCTTGGCCACCAGCCAGCCGGCGATGATGATGAGCGCGGCGGCAAAGATATTGGGCAGCATGGCCAGGGTTTCATTCGCCATGTTGCGCACCGGATCCAGCATGCCTTCCAGCTGGAACACGCCGAGTATGGCTGGCAGAAACAACAGAATGACCAGCCAGAACAACACATTGCCCACATTCTCTCCCAGTGGCGCCATGCCGGCATGCTCGGTGAGCTTCTCATCCCACTCGGTCGCCTTCAGTGCACGGTTGGCGATTGTCCTGACGGCTGTCGCCGTCACCCAGGCCACCAGCAACAACAGCACACCCGCCAGGAGGCTGGGCAGGTAGGTCAAGATCCGGGACATCATTTCGGCGAAGGGGCTGGAGAGTTGTTCCAGGTTCAGGCTGTTGAATACCCCCAGCAATGTGATCAGCAAAACGAACCAGAAAGCGCCCAGTGCAATGCCGCCCTCGAGGTCCATTGGCTTGCCAATGGTGTCGCGGATGAAACTGTTGACGCGTGCCATGGAAAGCAGCTTGCGGACGGCGGCTCGGGTCAGCAGCGCCAGGACGTAACCCACCACCAGGATGGCGACGGCCCCTAGAATGCCTGGCAAATGGGCGCCAAGAGCGTTTTGTATCGATGTGGAAAACGCGCTCAAATCCATATTGATGCTCCTTGAAATTCATGGGAATGTGGGTGTCCTGCTGGCAGTAAGGACGTGGTTTTTTCTGAATGCCCTGTGACCATGCCAAGGCCATAAAAAATAGTATAGGAAACGATTTTTACTGCGTGGAATCGGCCGGTTATTCAAGTTTTCAGCGAGGGCCACTATTTGCAGCGCGTTCGCTGAATCAATGCAATCCGGCTTCGGTGCAACAGTTGCACCCGGCTCGATTCTTGAAAATGCCTCTTTTGGAGTGACTTAAAGCGGGTTCTGTCTTTGGGTGGTTGGGAAAAGGACATTCTTCCCCGACCCGCAACGGGAGTCCTGAAGCGATCCACTGGGCGCGGCGCATTTACAGTAGATTTCAGTATAAAAAAGTTGCCATCGTTTCCATGTTTTGATTATTATCAAAGTATGGAAACGAAAAATGCAGTCACCGCACTCGCCGCACTCGCCCAGGATTCGCGTCTGGCGATTTTTCGCGCTCTGGTTCAGGCCGGTCCGGGCGGGCTCGCTGCCGGCAAGATCAGTGAACTCACCGGTATCGCGCCGTCATCGCTGTCGTTCCACCTGAAGGAGCTGTCGCACGCCGGCATGGTGGACTCTCGGCAGGCCGGGCGCTTCGTCATCTACACCGCAGAATTTGAAACCATGAACGCGCTGCTCGGTTTTCTCACCGAAAACTGCTGCGGCGGAAATCCCTGCTCGCCGGTCTGCACCCCGGCCTGTTCGACTGAAAAGGAACCCTCATGAAACGCCTCCACGTACACGTTGCGGTCGACGATCTAGCCGCCAGCATCAAGTTCTATTCCGCCATGTTCGCCGCCGGTCCGACCGTCGCCAAGGACGATTACGCGAAGTGGATGCTCGACGATCCGCGCGTCAACTTCGCGATTTCGTCACGCGGCGCCCCGGCCGGTCTCAACCATCTGGGCGTGCAGGTGGAGAACGCCGAGGAGCTGGCTGAAATGAATACCCGCCTGCAAAAGCTGGAGGGCGGGGTGGTCGAGGAAATGGGCACCGCCTGCTGCTATGCCAGGTCGGACAAGTACTGGGCGACCGACCCCACCGGCATCGCCTGGGAGACGTATCACACGCTCGACAGCATTCCGGTGTTCGGCGGCCAGGAAGCAAGCGGCTGCTGCGTGCCCGAGCCTGCCGTGGCCAAGGTGTCCGGCTGCATTCCGGTCAAGGGCAAGCCGGCTACGGGCGGCTGTTGCTGAGTTTTTCTTTTGTTCATCCATCAAGGGAGCCATCGTGGCTGAAAAGACCTACACCGTGCTGGTGCTGTGCACCGGCAATTCCTGCCGCTCGCAAATGGCCGAAGTGCTGTTGAACCACGATTTAGCCGGCCAGGTGCGCGCGCTGTCTGCCGGCACCCGGCCGCAGCCGAAGGTGGCCGACGGCGCAATTGCCGCGCTGCAAGCGGCCGGCCTCAATACCGCCGGCCTGCATCCGAAAGACATCGACGCGGTGATGAACGAGGCCATCGACCTGGTGGTGACGGTGTGCGACAACGCGAAGGAAGCCTGCCCGATTTTCCCGAAGCCGATCCCGGCCATCCACCTGCCTTTCCATGACCCGCACGGCGAGCCGCTGGAAAGCTTCATCGCGGTGCGCGATGACATCCGCAGCCGTCTGGTGGCGGCGGTGCGCGAGAAGCTCGGGTTGCACGCTGCCGCGGCATGAGCGCATTGCATTCGTTGGCGTGCGCCCGATGAGCGCGCAGTGTGAGGTGACCGCCAAGGCGGCAGCCAGAATGGTTGGGACAGCGGCGCCGATGAACGTATTCGAACGCTGGCTCACGCTGTGGGTGGCGCTGTGCATCGTCGCCGGTGTAGTGCTCGGCCAGCTGTTCCCCGCGCCGTTCCAGGCGCTCGGGCGCATGGAAGTCGCGCAGGTGAACCTGCCGGTCGGCATCCTGATCTGGATCATGATCATCCCGATGCTGATGAAGATCGACTTTTCCGCGCTGCATCAGGTGAAGTCGCACTGGAAGGGCATCGGCGTCACGCTCTTCGTCAACTGGGCGGTAAAGCCGTTCTCGATGGCGCTGCTGGCGTGGTTGTTCATCCGCCACTGGTTCGCTCCGTATCTGCCGGCGGAGCAACTCGACAGCTACGTCGCCGGTCTCATCCTGCTGGCCGCCGCGCCGTGCACCGCGATGGTCTTTGTATGGAGCCGGCTGACCGGCGGCGACCCGTACTTCACCCTGTCGCAGGTGGCGTTGAACGACACCATCATGATCTTCGCCTTCGCGCCCATCGTCGGCCTCTTGCTTGGGCTCTCCGCGATCGTGGTGCCGTGGGACACGCTATTCACCTCGGTAGTGCTGTATATCGCCATCCCGGTGATCCTGGCGCAGGTCTGGCGCAAGGCCTTGCTCAGGCGCGGGCAGGCGGCATTCGACGCGACCATGGCACAGCTCGGTCACGCCTCCATCATCGCCTTGCTGGTGACACTGGTGCTGCTGTTCGCCTTCCAGGGCGAAGCAATCATCGCGCAGCCGCTGATCATTGCGCTGCTGGCGGTGCCCATCCTGATCCAGGTGTTCTTCAACTCGGGCCTGGCCTACTGGCTGAACCGAAAAGTGGGCGAGAAGCACAGCGTGGCCTGTCCCTCGGCGCTGATCGGCGCGTCCAATTTCTTCGAGCTGGCGGTGGCGGCGGCGATTGCGCTGTTCGGTTTCCAGTCTGGCGCAGCGCTTGCCACCGTGGTGGGCGTGCTGATCGAGGTTCCGGTGATGCTGCTGGTGGTGAAGATCGTCAACCGCAGCAAAGGATGGTATGAAGCGGGTTTGCCTTCCCGGTGAGAACCCTCATGCTGAAACGATTAGCCCTGCTCGTGCTGGCCGCTACGGCTGGATTCACCCTGAATGCCCGGGCTGACTTCAAGCCCTGACTTCCTCGCCGATCAGGTGGGGTGCCGCCGCGCGCCAGATGGAGCCGCTGTCTGAAACGCTCGACCGCAATGCGGATATCCCCCGCGTTCTCGCATTCGTCGAGTTCGAATCGCAGTAGAACGTTTTTCGATTGGCCACCCATGTGGCGGATGCGGGCAGGCAATGCCGGAACTGTGATCTCAAGGGATGACTATGATGTGTAGATCAGGTCGCTCATTTCCCTGGAGTACCTCTATGCCCAGCATCAGCCGCATCATTGTCGCCACCGATTTCTCCGATTTTTCCGAGCGTGCCGTGCAGCGTGCCGCGCACATTGCCAAACAGCACAATGCCGAGTTGCATCTGCTGCATGTGGTGCGTCCCCTCGATCTCTACCCCAGCCTGACACTGACCCCGGATGAGTTCGGCCACAGTGATCAGGACCTGCAGCAGGCGGAGCAGAGCCGGGTGGATGCCATGGCGGTAACCCTGTCCAATCAGTCGGGTATTCGCGTCCACCCTGTCACTCGCCTGGGCCGGGCGCATACCGAAATCGCCGGCTACGCACAGACAGTAGAGGCCGATTTGGTGGTGGCCGGTTCGCGTGGCGAGAGCACCCTCATGGACCTGTTTCTCGGGTCTACCGCTTCACGCCTGCTGAGGGTGGCGACCTGCCCGGTGCTCCTTGTCAAGAAGCCGGCGGATGAACCTTACCGCAAGGTGCTGGCGGCGGTGGACTTCTCCCCGGTGTCGGCAGCTGTGGTCAGCCATGCTATCAGTCTCGCCGATGGCGCACGAGTGGAAACCCTGCACGTACTGGGCAGCGAGGTCGAGCAACGTTTGCGCAAGGCGAAGTTTGTCCGGGTGGACATCGCGGACTGGCTCACGCGCCAGCGCGCGGAGGCGGAAAAACAGCTGGATGCGCTGCTGGCACCGGTCGAAAAAGGCGCGGCAGCCGGGCGGCTGGTCCAGCCAGGCTTGCCGCCGGCGGTCATTTGCCAGTCCGTCGAGGTAATGGGGATCGATCTGGTGGTGCTGGGCCGTCATGGCCATGGCGGCGGCTTGCAGGAATGGCTGCTGGGCAGTGTGAGCAAGGATGTGGCTTTCGCAGTGGTGTGCGACGTGCTGCTCATCAGCCCCGGCGGGTAGTCACGAAAGTTTTGCACTGGGTGTGGCGGCGAGGCGTGCCCGACGCTGCTGCCGGAAACGGCAGCTGTATGGCTGATTGTGGTGAACGCTTGCATATTGGCGCAAGCCGTGGCTTATTAACGAAAATCCCAATCAGAATAATATGACCCACACCGCTTCCGGAGCAGATGGCAAGGAACAACGGCGTCACGCGCGGCAGGCAATATTGCAGGCAGCGCGCACCCGTTTTGGCGAGGGAGGGGGCATTCG
The DNA here is from genome assembly GCA_024636675.1 of Hydrogenophilales bacterium. GTDB lineage: Bacteria > Pseudomonadota > Gammaproteobacteria > Burkholderiales > Thiobacillaceae > Thiobacillus. The sequence continues at coordinate 14,159 of JAGXGM010000047.1, forward strand.
TACGGAAATCCGCGACTATTGTCCCAACGGGCTGTTCGTGGCTTTCCCGGAGGGAATGACGCCGGATGCCGCCATTCCCGCCCTGATGGGTTCCCGCGTGCAGGTAGCATTCGCGGTGGATGATTTCGGCATGTTCCGGGTAAACGGCCGGGTCGCGCATGTTTCCCCCGGCGGGGTGGGCGTCTTCGTTGCCGGCATCCCGGAGCGCACGTTGCTGGCATTGCGCACGGCGAACGAACGCTTGGCCCGGTCAGGTTTGAGCCCAACTGGCTTGGGCACGACCCTGCAACAGGCGCAAGCGCTGCAACTGGAATGCATGACGCTGTTTCGCACGTTTCTCGATGCGGTAATGCAGGATTTTTTCGAGTGCGCGGCAGAACGCCTGGGGGAAGCCGAGCAGAACGAGATTGATTTTCTGGAGCGGTCCCACTACAACCACGGTGTCCAGGTACTGATGCAGCGCCGCAGCGTGATTGAGGATGGTTTCTTCAATGCTGTGCTCAACCGCATCCAGAATGTCGGGCCGACAGCCGCAATCTCCCCCGGCGCGCCAGAAAAAAGCAAACTGGCTCTCGTCGACGAGGCAGCATTCGAAGACTGGTTGAGCTTGGCGGCGGTGATCAAGCTGATCGAGACGGAGATCGCCCAACCGCTGTATGCGTTCGAGCAGCGCTACAGCCAGCTGACCGGCATGCCCGTCGACAGGAAGAGCAATCCCTTCGGACCCGAAGTGATTTGCCGCAGTTTCCAGGGCGTGATCCAGGACATGGATTTTTCCAATCGCACACGAGCGCACCTCTATGAGGTTCTGGGCCAAGCGATATCGAGTCATGCCCCGGTGCTGTACGCCCAACTCAACCAGGCGCTGGCGTCCCTGCAGCCGGCCGTCACGGAACACGAAAAAACGCGCCCGGCGCCGGCCGCAGCGGTCGGGTCGCATCGTGCCGATAGCGGCAGGCCCGAACTGGACCTGGCCGAAATTGCCGTCACCCTGGACAAGCTCTTCAAACAGGATCCGGCCAGTATTCCCCTAACCCCGGATAGGGCCGATTACAGCCTGGACCGGATTCTGGCCACCCTCAACGCCTCTCGGGGTGCCGCTACGGGAACGCGTGCGACTGTCCAAGGGGGGGTGTCGATGGGGCGGGTTGCCGCCCGGCCCAATGTTCTGCAAGTGGTCGGGAGCCTGCAACAGGCTGTCCGCCAGATAGCCGGACGGGATGCCCCGGCGCTGGTTTCTTCGAATGCAGAGAGCGTGCCGGCGATCAGCCTGAACGAACTGCTGATGGTTTTGAACAGTATCCCGCTGGCGAACCCGGCGACGTCGACCAGCGCAATGCTGCCACTGACCGGGCAGATCGATGCACGCATCGCCCGCTCCGGGGAAGCAAGGCGCCTGGCGCCTGGTCACCGGCAGATACTGGATACGACTTCGAACCTGTTCGCCCGGGCGCAGACGGACTTCGTTGGCGGTTCGGACGTGGAGTCTCTGGTGAAACGACTGGAGCGTCCGCTGCTCAAGCTGGCGCTGCAGGACACGGACTTCCCCAATCTGCCCGATCATCCCGCTCGCCAGGTACTCAACCTCATCGAGCAATACGCCGTGGCGGCGGACGACCAGGGCAGAATTTTCGATACCAAGCTGCAACGGTTTCTCACCCTGCTGGTGGACCGCATCTGCAGTCGGGCCGACGACGACCCCGGCATTTTCGAACGGGTTCGCGACAGCCTCGAAAAGGTGCTGTTGCCGATCCTGCGGATCCGCAGAACGCGGATCGCGCGCCTGCAGGAGGCCAGCGAGGGCCGGATGCGCATCCGGACCGCCCATTCCCGGGTCAATGCAGCACTGGAACAGCGTCTGGCTGGACGCGAGGTGCCCGCCATGCTGCTGCGCCTGCTCGATGCGGGCTGGCGCCAGCATCTCGTGCTGCTGGAAATGCGCGAAGGGGCGCGGGGCGAAGCCTGGGACGCCGGCCTGGCGGTACTGGACCGGCTGTTCGCCTGGCTCGGCCCGGATGCGGACGCAGCGCGGACTGTAGAGGCCGCGCAGACCTTGCTGACCGAGATCGAGCGCGTGCTGGCGGCGGTCAATGTGGATGCCCAGCTGCTGGCCGCGTTCATTGACGAACTGGGTGACAGGCTGGCCGACGTATCGGCCCTTCCTGCCGCAGGTTCCGCGACGGTCATGGTGCCGTCCGGCCGACTGTCCGCGCAGCAAGGCGAAGGAGACGAAACCCGGGCGGCGCATCGCCGGCTGGCCGAGCGATTGCGGGTAGGCGACTGGTGGGATTTCAGCCAGGACGGCGGCGGGGTGCCGATGCAGCTCATCTGGATCAGCCAGCCACCGTCGAGTTGTGCTTTCGCCAACCGCTCTGCCACCCATAAACGGGAGTTCACGCTCATCGAGCTTTCCCGGCAGATCCAGAGCGGTGTCGCCAAACCCGGCAAGGATCTCGACCTGCCGCTGATCGAGCGTTCGGAACATGCGCTGTTCGACGAGACGTATCAGGGCTTGTTGAATCAGGCCATGCACGATCCGGTGACCGGCCTGCTCAACCGAAATGGGTTCATGCATCGCATGAATCATCTGGCGATGCCGGAGGCGGCGGACAAAGCGCACGCAATCGGCATCATCGAATTCGACCAGTTCCGCATGATCTACAACAGCTGCGGCGTCGCAGCGGCGGAAAAACTGGCGCGCAGCCTGGCCGGCGTGGTTCGGGCGCAAATCGGGCCTGATGCAGTCCTTGCCGGACTTCGCGACGACACCCTGGCGCTTCTCCTGCCCAACTGCAGCCGGGAAGCAGGTTGCCATGCCATTGACCGCCTGCTCGACCAGGTGAAAGACTACCCGTTCCAGCACGAGCAACACAGCTATAGCATCGGATTCAATATCGGCATCGCCGAATATGCACCGGATCAGATAAGCCCCGCTGAAGCGATCCGGCGCGCCGATTCGGCCTGCATCACGGCCAAAGCCCAGGGCCGCAACCGGATGCAGATATATGAGCAGGCCAGCGCCCAGTTGCTGTCCCAGGAGTCCCTGATGGACTGGGCAGGGCGCCTCGACGCCTTCCTCAATGAAGGCGGTCTGCATCTGCGCTGTCAAGAGGTGCGACCCATCGGCGCGGGTACGTCCCTGTTGCCCTATTACGAGATCCTGCTGGGTATCGAAAGCAAGGATGGGCTGGAGATCAGTCCGACGCACTTCATCCCCGCGGTCGAGCGCCTGCAGCGCGCCCACGAAGTGGACATCTGGGTGATGCGCAAGGTGTTCGAGTGGATCGCGGCCAACCGCTCGAACTTTGCATCCGTGGGCGGCTTCGCCATCAACCTGTCCGCCACCTCGCTCAGCAATCCCGAGGTGATGCGCTATCTGCAAAAGGTGTTGCCGGACAGCAATTTCCCCACCGACAAGATCATTTTCGAAATCACCGAAAGCGCGGCCATCGGAAGTTACGGCGCCGCGCAGGATTTCATCCGGGAAATTCGCCGCTATGGCTGCAAATTCTCGCTGGACGATTTCGGCAGCGGCTTCACCTCCTACGCCCACCTGAAGAACCTGCGCACCGACACCCTCAAGATCGACGGCAGTTTCGTCAAGGATATGCTGCAGAATCCAGGCGACTATGCGATGGTCAAGTCGATGAACGACATCGGCCATTCGCTGGGCCTGCGCACCGTGGCCGAATACGTGGAATCTCCCCGGTTGCTGGAGGCGCTGCAGGCAATCGGCGTCGACTATGCCCAGGGCTATGCCATCCACAAGCCCTGCCGCCTCGACGAACTGATGCTGGAGCTGGTGGTTTAGACGCGGATTGGAGGCAAGAAAAAACGCCGCTGACAAGCGGCGTTTTTTTACAACTGGTGCCGGCGGCCGGAATCGAACTGGCGACCTTCGCATTACGAATGCGCTGCTCTACCAACTGAGCTACGCCGGCGAAAAACAGCGCGCATTATAGCGGATTCGCCCGCAGGTGTGCGGCC
>JAGXGM010000048.1 GCA_024636675.1 Hydrogenophilales bacterium
GCTGGAGCAGTGGCTGCAGGCCAACGAACATTAAGGCAGCTTGACCTTGACCACGTTGGACAGGCGGCTCAGGTTCCTGTCTGCGTCCCAGGAACAGATGGTGACGTAGTAGATGCCCGCCGGCAGGATCTCCAGCCCGGGCTGCCGGGGGGCGCCGAACCAGTTATGCGGGCGCAGTTCGCGGACAGTGAAGGTTTCGGCTTTGCCGGCCGGCGCCGGCGTCGGTTCGCCCGCCACATGCTCGGCCATCCAGAAGGCGTCGACCTGGTGCCACTCCGGGTGGGCGCGCTGCACGTCCTTCGCCTCGGTGCCCGCCTCGCCTGGGCGGATGTTGGTTTTCAGGCGCTTGCCCCTGGAGCGGGACAGAACCAGTTCCTCGGCCTTCTGCACGATGCGCGCCTTGTCGCCGTCGCGCGCGGGATTGTCGGTCGGGGCGAACTCGACGATGGGCTTGGTGCTGTACTTCACGAAATAGCGCTCGGCCCGGCCCGTGGGGCCGTCGTCGCGCGGGCTGGTCCAGGTCAAGGCGATACCGGAGTGGTCGGCGCGGGTGACGCGCAGATCGGTGATGGGGTCCGGCGGCCGTGACGAGCGCTTGGCGACGTTCTGCTGTTCCCAATAGACCGTCTGCAGAAACCTGTCCTGGGTCCAGGTGCCCGTGCGCGCACGCTCGAAATTCCGGTAGCGCTCGGCCACATCCGGCCAGCCGGTGTAATGGTAGAGAACGGGCCATGCCTGGATCATCCAGTCGTGGCGCTGCGGGGTCACCGTTGCGCCCCGACCCTCGCCGTAGCCCAGCGGCTTGTTGGGCATGCCGGTGCGGTTGTTGATCATGCCCAGCCGCGGGTAGTCGAGCACGTGGTGGCTGAAATAGTCGGCCTGGCCCCAGATGCCGTCGAGGATGCGCTCGTCGTCATAGGTCTTGTATGCCTCGTGCAGCGCGATGGTGCCCATCGCCTCCATCCAGCTCTGCGATTCGGACTGCTGCACCGCCGCCTCGCGCCCGAAAACGCGGCCGGCAACGCTGGCATCGGTTACGTTCCAGCTGGTCAACTGGCCGTGGCGGTGGCGGAGCAGGGCGAGCGCTCGGCGGATCTGCCAGCGGGCAAATTCTTCGTACACCGGGCTGCCGGTGGCGTGGTAGCCGGTGAGGTTGGTGAACAGCATCCAGACATAGACCCGGCTGTAGTGGCCGCGCCGCAGCGCGTCCGGGTCGCGCTCGAACAGGTCGGTGACGGCAAGCGGCTGCAGCTTGCCCTGAAACAGGTGGCGGTGCTGGAAATTGATGTCCCAGTTGACGAAGCCGTGGATGGCATCCAGCGCGCGCATGTCGCCGGTCAGGTAGTAGTACTCGAACAGGCGGAACAGGCCATAGTGCTCCATGTCCGGCAGCACCTTGTAGCCATTCAGGTAGCTGCGCCCACCGTGGTACCTCAGCACCTCACCCTTGGGCGTCTTAACGGTGTAGGTCTGGTCGCTGCGCCACAAATAGAAATTCTTGGGGCCGAAAGCGGTCAACTGGTTCCACTCGTCCAGCGCGCGGTCGACGGCGCGGTAGCGCTCCGCCCCGTTGCCGAAGCGGATGACGTTGTCTCGATAGGCCCAGCCGGGGTTATGAGCGATGCTCCAGCGGCTGATGGCGTGGTTGCGCTCCAGATCCGCGAGCAGGCCGGTCCGCAGGAAGCTCAGCCAGCCGGAACTCTGGCTGTCGTGGTGGCCACCGGAATTGTAGCTGCGGCTTTCCCCGTGCCTGCCGACGCCGGTCCTCTCTGGTATCCAATGCTGGTTGGAGTCGACGCCACGTGCGGGCTTGCCCGGCCCCCGGGCGATTTCGAAGTACCAGTTGCCGACATCGGAATACCAGGCAGACGGCGCGCGCGCGAACAGCGGATATTCGAAGGCTTCGACCACGTCCGCGACCCGTGCCCGCTGCGCGTCGCCCGTGTGAAAGTAGTACAGGACGTCGTGTAGGCTGCGCTCGCCGAAATCGAGATCGTACGCCGGTCGATCCGTATCGGCGCGATGCCCGGGACTGTCGGCCTGCACCATAACCCTGAGACGCTTCGGCGACAGGCTGATCGCGCGCGGCGCCTGTTCCCGCAGATAGCGCATGGCAACCGCGACGCCCTTTTCGCCATCGGATACGTCAAGGAAGCGCCCCCGCTTTCCAGCAGCCTCGGGGCTGGCAATCTTTCCTTCGGTACCCGGTCCGACCTGATAGCCCCCTTCATGAATCACCTGGCGGCCATGTTTTTTCTCGTTGCGTGCGGTGCCCTGAACCAGCCAGCCTTCCTCCTGCGAGGAGACGGGAAACGATGCCAGGGCTGGGCTCCCCTGCTGCGCCATCAGCCCACCGCCAGTGACGACAGATCCGGGGCCCAGGGTTAGGGTGTGGTTCAGGCTGGCCTCGCGAAACAGATAGCTCCATTGCGGCTGGGCGCGATCGGAATTTTCCACTGCGTACTCGACCTTGATGTAGCTCTGGCCGCGGTAAAAATGCAGGCGCACCGTATAGTCGTAAAGTCCAGCCTTGAGGATGCCAGCGCCGCTCGCCCCCGGCAGGTGGCGCCCGCGAATTAGCACCACGCTGCGGAGCGGTGCGGCCATCTCCACCGCCACTTCCCGCGGCGGCCCGCCCCGGTAGACGGCGTCTGCAATGTGGACGTTTTCCAGGCTGCGCGAGTGATCCCAGCCGTGGGTGTTCCATGCTGGGCCGTGATAACGCTCCATCCGGCGGACTTCCCCGGCACGCAATGCCGGCCCATCGCTATCGCCGGCCTTCAACACCTGCTTGCCGCCGATGCTGACCGATTGCAGTAGGCTGCCATCGCGCCTGGAAATCGTGGCGACCACCCCGCCGGTGTCCACGGTGATCGCCTGGCGGGTTTCCGTGATGCGGATCGGTGCGAAAACCGCCTGGGCGGGGCGGTCATTGCGCAGCTGCAACGTCACCTCGCCATTGGCCGGCACATCCACCTGGAAATCCAGCAGAACCCAGCGCAGTGAATTGTCCCGCGCCCCGTAGCGGCTGAGGACGGAGAACTGGACCGGGATCTCACGCCCCGCCGCATCGGTCAGGCGCAATTGCCCGACATCCTGCACCACGCCAACGGGGAGCGGCACGCCTGTGGTGACGGGCCAGTCGCGCCGCACCGAACCTGAATTGTCACGGATCTGCAACGGCACGCTGAAGACGCCGTCGCGCCAGCCGTAGGCGCTGCTGCTTACATCCAGCGCGGCCGTGGCCGGGACGACGAAAAACAGGCTCAGGACAAGCAACAGGATACGTTGGATCATCATTCTGCTTTCAGTATTTTTGCCCAGATCTGGCGCCGGCCAGTCACGTCCTCCTGTTCAAATACGAGCAGGAATTGCCGGTTCCAGGCTGCCAGGGTCGGATTACCGATGCGGTGCGGTGATTCGTGCAGCACCGGCCAGTCGGGTGCCTTGTCGATACGCACTCCAGTGGACGTTAGGCGTGAGCCTAGCAGTCGGTTGCGGTCGTTTGGCTTGCCGGAATAGGCCTGGCGCGCCACAGTCAGGTACATGTCCTGGCCAAATGCCGCGGCGACCGGCCCGTCCACGGAAACGCTGACGTCGTGGAGGGTGATCACGCGCTCCGTATTCCAACCGGCCCACCCTCTTGCCCGTTCCGGATTGGGATTCCTAAGTGCGGCTGCCTGCTCCGCGCCAAAAAGTGCGGCCGTGGCAATTCGGTTACCGCGACCGGCGATGCCCCAGCCAGCATAAAGGGCTGTGGACACGCCGTCGCTGGCAAATTGTCCGCCGCTTCGCCCCAAGGCGCCGGGCGAGCGCTTCTTGTCCAGCACGTCCAGCCTGCCATTACGGTCGGTCAGCCGGACGAAATGCCAAGTGCCCATGGTGGTCGCACCGCCTGACTTCGACCAGCCCTTCTCGTTGTTCCACCTAAGCAGCCAGCCGTCGCCGAGCCGGGTCAGCGCAAGGTCGCCACCCCACAGGTCTTCACCGTGGATTTCAAGTGGGTAGGTTGGTGCGCCCCCCGCCGCCGCCGGAATTCTCGCTGCCTGTAACTGGTAGTGCCGGTTGTGGTGCTGCCACACTACCAGGAAGCCACCATCCGCGGATGCCAAGACCGGACTCGCCTGGTTCCGCGCCCCTCCTGCGACGAGAAAGCCGTTGCGCTCCCGCGCCCTGCCGTCCGGACTCACTCGGGCAGCATAGACGTCCCAGTCGCGGCCGTTCCTGAGGTCGTGCCAGACCACCAGAAACGTCCCTCCGGAAAACGCGACCTGCGGCTTTTCCTGGCTGGCCTCGGCGCTGCAAACGACAATGGGCTGGCGATCCAGCACACGGCCGCGGGAATCGATGCGAATGGCGAGTATGTCCGCGCTCTGGCTTTGATGATAAAACCGGCCCTGCTGCCACACCACCAGATAAGTGCCCTTGCCGTCATGTGCGACAGCCGGGTTCAGTTGGGCCCGCGCGTCAGCCGGCATCGGCATGACGGCGACGGCTTCGCCTGGGACAAGCTCCGGCGCGGCGATGGCGGCGACGTGCAGAATGGCAAAGCTCACCGCCAGCAGCGCACGGGCAATCACGGACCGCCTCCCGGCATGCTGCGCTGCAGGCGGAACACCCGGGTGCCCAGCAGCCCTTCCCCCTCAACGAACTGGGTCATCCCAGACCAATGGTTGAGCGAACCGTAAAGATTGCCTTGCGCATCGCGCCCGAGCAGGTGGCTCACCATGAGGATGGTGAGATCGCCGTCCGGTTTGAGTTTCCCCTTCGCATCCGGCTTGACCACGGCAGGGCCGCGGCTTTTGTTGGGGTGGACCGACGCCCGGTACCACTGCCCGTTCTGCATCAGGGTCACGGTGTTACCAGCCCCATCGCCAGGAATGCGGCGGATGTCGTATTCGTCGCCCCCGCACACGTATATGGCGGAACCATCCGGTTGCGCGGCGATGCTGGTCGGTGTGTTAAAAAAAGCTTGCAGCGGCGGGCCATCCCCCGCCAACTTCTGTTTCCTGTCCCAGATCACGCGACCGGCAAAATGCTGTACCTTTCCCGCCGGCGTTATCCTGATGACGGCATCGGGCGTACGCGAAACGAAATACACATGACCAGTGAGATCTGTGTCTCCCATCATTACATTAAGTTTTCCGGATTTGGCTCCACGACGGTAGGCAGAAGTAGGCCACCTTGCCAAATAGCTTATCTGGCTGCCATCCGCCGTCATCCGATAGGCGCCATAGTTGTCCGCGATAGTCACTTCGCCTGCCGGGGTCACCGCGACGGCAATGGTTCCACTAAATGCGACCGTATTCGGTAGCGCCGATTCCCCAGGGCTGAGCCGCCGCTTGCCGCCTCCCGCCCAGGGATCGACCCGCCACTGGCCCTGCATCTGGTGGATGCGCCGGACGCGTCGATTGCCGCCGTCTGCGACAAACACCGAGCCATCGGGGCCACAGGCCAGGTTGTGGGCGCCGTAATAGGCATTCAATCCCAGGCGGAATTCCGCCTGATGAGCGGCGCCATCGCGATAGCCGAACTCACCGCTGCCGGCAAGGTGGCTGCGCATGCCGTCCGGGGTGACGATGTCGATGAACTGGCCATAGGCGAGATACAGGTTGCCGGCCTGGTCGCCGCACAGCGCGTAGGGCGTGCCGCCGGCCTGCTCCACCGGCCCGCC
>JAGXGM010000049.1 GCA_024636675.1 Hydrogenophilales bacterium
GCTGGAGCAGTGGCTGCAGGCCAACGAACATTAAGGCAGCTTGACCTTGACCACGTTGGACAGGCGGCTCAGGTTCCTGTCTGCGTCCCAGGAACAGATGGTGACGTAGTAGATGCCCGCCGGCAGGATCTCCAGCCCGGGTTGCCGGGGGGCGCCGAACCAGTTATGCGGGCGCAGTTCGCGGATGGTGAAGGTTTCGGTCTGTCCGGCCGGCGCCGGCGCCGGCTCGCCCGCCACATGCTCGGCCATCCAGAAAGCGTCGACCTGGTGCCAGTCCGGGTGGGCGCGCTGCACGTCCTTCGCCTCGGTGCCCGCCTCGCCGGGGCGGATGTTGGTTTTCAGTCGCTTGCCCTTGGAACGGGACAGGACCAGTTCCTCGGCCTTCTGCACGATGCGCGCGTTGTCCCCGTCGCGGGCGGGATTGTCAGTCGGGGCAAACTCGACGATGGGCTTGGTGCTGTACTTCACGAAATAGCGCTCGGCCCGACCCGTGGGGCCGTCGTCGCGTGGGCTGGTCCAGGTCAATGCGATGCCGGAGCGGTCGGCGCGGGTGACGCGCAGATCGGTGATGGGGTCCGGCGGCCGTGACGAGCGTTTGGCGACGTTCTGCTGCTCCCAATAGACCGTTTGCAGGAACACATCCTGGGTCGAGGTTTCCTTGCGCGCACGCTCGAAATTTCGGTAGCGCTCGGCCACATCCGGCCAACCGGTGTAATGGTAAAGAATGGGCCATGCCTGGATCATCCAGTCGTGGCGCTGCGGGGTCACTGTTGCGCCCCGGCCCTTGCCGTAGCCCAGCGGCTTGTTGGGCATGCCGGTGCGGTTGTTGATCATGCCCAGCCGCGGGTAGTTGAGCACGTGGTGGCTGAAATAATCGGCCTGGCCCCAGATGCCGTCGAGGATGCGCTCGTCGTCGTAGGTCTTGTATGCCTCGTGCAGCGCGATGGTGCCCATCGCCTCCATCCAGCTCTGCGATCCGGATGGCTGCACCTGCACCGCCGCCTCGCGCCCGAAAATGCGGCCGGCAACACTGGTGGCGGTTACGTTCCAGCTGGTCAGCTGGCCGTGGCGGTGGCGCAGCAGGGCGAGCGCCCGGCGGATCTGCCAGCGGGCAAATTCGTCGTACACCGGGCTGCCGGTGGCGTGGTAGCCGGTAAGGTTGGTGAACAGCATCCAGGCATAAACCCGGCTGTAGTGGCCGCGCCGCAGCGCGTCCGGGTCGCGCTCGAACAGGTCGGTGACGGCAAGCGGCTGCATCTTGCCCTGGAACAGGTGGCGGTGCTGGAAATTGATGTCCCAGTTGACGAAGCCGTGGATGGCGTCCAGCGCGCGCATGTCGCCGGTGAGGTAGTAGTACTCGAACAGGCGGAACAGCGCATAGTGCTCCATGTCCGGCAGCACCTTATAGCCGTTCAGGTAGCTGCGGCCGCCCTTGTACCTCAGCACCTCGCCCTTGGGCGTCTTTTCGGTGTAGGTCTGGTCGTTGCGCCACAAATAAAAATCCTTGGGACCGAAAGCGGTTAGCCGGTTCCACTCGTCCAGCGCGCGATCGACGGCGCGGTAGCGCTCCGCCCCGTTGCCGAAGCGGATGACATTGTCCCGGTATACCCAGCCGGGATTGTGGGCGATGCTCCAGCGGCTGATGGCGAGGTTGCGCTCCAAGTCTGCGAGCTTACCGCTTCGCAGGAAGCTCAGCCAGCCGGAACTTTGGCTGTCGTGATGGCCGCCGGAATTGTAGCTGCGGCTTTCCCCGTGCCTGCCGACGCCAATGCGCTGCGGTATCCAGTGCTTATCCGAGTCCGCCCACCGTGCGGCCTTGCCAGGCTCCCGGGCGATTTCGAAATACCAGTTGCCGACATCGGAATACCAGGCAGACGGCGCGCGGGCGAACAACGGATATTCGAATGCCTCGGCCACGTCCGCGACCCGGGCCTCGCGCGCATCGCCCGTATGAAAGTAGTACAGGATGTCGTGCAGGCTGCGCTCGCCTAAATCGAGATCGTACGCCGGGCGATCCGCATCGGCGCGATGCCCGGGACTGTCGGCCTGCACCACCGCCCGGAGCCGTTTCGGCGAGAGACTGATGGCGCGCGGCGCCTGTTCCCACAGATAGCGCATTGCAACCGCGACGCCCTTTTCGCCGTCGGATACGTCAAGGAAACGCCCCCGCTTTCCCGCAGCCCGGGGGCTGTCAATCTTTCCTTCGGTACCTGGTCCGACCTGGTAGCCCCCTTCATGAACCACCTGGCGGCCATACTTTTTTTCGCTGCTACCAGCGCGCTGGACCAGCCAGCCTTCCTCCAGCGAGGAGACGGGAAAGGACGCAGCGGCCGGACCGTCCTGCGCCATCACCCCACCGCCGGTCACGATGGCGCCCGTGCCCAGGGTCAGCGTGTGGTTGAGGCTGGCCTCGCGGAACAAGTGACTCCACTGCGGCTGGGCGCGATCGGCATTTTCGACGGCGTACTCGACCTTGACGTAGCTCTGGCCGCGGTAGAAGTGCAGGCGCACCGCATAGTCGTACAGCCCGGCCTTGAGGATGCCGCGCCCCCCCTCGGACGGCAGATGGCGCCCGCGTATCACGATCACGCTGCGCAGCGGCGCGGCCATCTCCACCGTGACTTCCCGCGGCGGCCCGCCGCGGTAAAGGGTTTCTGCGATATTTATTTTTTCCAGGCTGCGCGACTTCTCCCAGCCATGGTTGTTCCATGAAGGACCACGGTAGCGCTCCATTTGACGCATTTTCCCGGCGAGCAATACCGGCCCATCGCTGTCGCCGGCCTTCAACACCTGCTTGCCGCCGACGCTGACCGACTCCAGCAGAGTGCCATCGCGCCTGGAAATCGTGGCGACGACCCCGCCGGTGTCCACGGTGATGGCCTCTCGGTTTTCCGTGATGCGGATCGGCGCTGGAACTGCCTGGGCGGGGCGGTCATTGCGCAACTGCAGCGTCACCTCGCCATTGGCCGGCACGTCCACCTGGAAGTCCAGCAGGACCCAGCGCACCGAGTTGTCGCGTGCCCCGTAGCGGCTGAGGACGGTGAACTGGACCGGGATCTCGCGCCCCGCCGCGTCCGTCAGGCGCAATTGCCCGACATCCTGCACCACCCCGACAGGCAGCGGCACGCCGGTGGTGACGGGCCAGTCGCGGCGCACCACGCCGGAATTGTCGCGAATCTGCAGCGGCACGCTGAAGATGCCATCGCGCCACTCGTAGGCGCTGCTACTGGTGTCCAGTGCGGCCGTGGCCGGGCCGACAAAAAACAGACTCAGGAAAAACAGCAAGATACGCAGCAGCATCATTCGGCTTTCAGGATTTTGGCCCATATCTGGCGCCGGCCGGCTGCGTCCTCCTGCTCGAAGGCGAGCAGGAAATGACTGCTTCCGCCCACTAACGCAGGATTGGCAATGCGGTGCGGGGAATCATGAAGAACGATCCAGGCAGGCGCCTTGTCGATTCGCACCCCGGCTTTCGTCAGGCGCGATCCCAGTAGCCGGTTGCGGTCGGAGGGCTTGCCGGAATAGGCCTCGCGTGCCACTGTCAGGTACATGCCCAGGCCAAAGGCAGCGGCGACCGGCCCGTCCACCGGGACACCCAGGTTGTAGAGCGTGATCATGCGCTCCGTATTCCAGCCGGACCACCCCCTGGCCTGTTCTTGGTTGGGGTTCCTGAATGCTGTCGCCCGCTCGGTACCAAACAACGCTGCCGTGGCGGTGCGGTTGCCGCGACCGGCAATGCCCCAGCCCACATAGAGGGCGGTGGACGCGCCAGCGCTGGCAAACCGTCCACCGCTTCGTCCAATATGGATGGCGGGTGAGCGCTGCACCTCCAACACAGCCGGCTTGCCGTTGCGGACGGCCAGCCGGGCGAAATGCCGGGTAATCATGGTGGTCGCCCCGCCGGACAACGACCAGGCCTTTTCATCGTTCCACGACAACAGCCAGCCGTCGCCGATCCGGGCCAGGGCGTGCTCGCCGCCCCACAGGGCGTTACCGTGAAACTGCAGCGGCTGGACCGGCCGCACACCGCCAGCCGCCGGGATCGTCGTTGCCTGCAACTGATAATGTCGGTCATGGTGCTGCCACACCACCAGGAAGCCGTCGTCCGCGGGCGCCAGAACAGGGCTCGCCTGGTTCCGCGCCCCTCCGGCCACGAGAAAACCGTTGGACTCCCGCACCCTGCCGTCAGGGTTTACCCGTGCGCCGTAGACGTCCCAGTCGCGGCCGTTCCTGAGGTCGTGCCAGACCACCAGAAACGTCCCTCCGGAAAACGCGACCTGTGGCTTTTCCTGGCTGGCCTCGACGTTGCAGACGACGATGGGCTGGCGATCCAGCACACGGCCGCGGGAATCGATGCGGACGGCAAGAATATCTGCGCTCTGGCTTTGATGATAAAACCGGCCCTGCTGCCACACCACCAGATAATTGCCCTTGCCGTCATGGGCGACAGCCGGGTTCAGCTGGGCCCGCGTGTCAGCCGGCATCGGCATGACGGCGACGGCCTCGCCTGGAACAAGCGCCGGCGCGGCGATGGCGGAGACGTGCAGAATAGCAAAGCTCACCGCCAGCAGCGCACGGGCAATCACGGGCCGCCTCCCGGCATGCTGCGCTGCAGGCGGAACACCCGGGTGCCCAGCAGCCCTTCCCCCTCAACGAACTGAGTCATCCCCGACCAAGGGTTGAGCGAACCGTAAAGATTGCCTTGCGCATCGCGCCCGAGCAGGTGGCTCACCATGAGGATGGTGAGATTGCCGTCCGGTTTGAGTTTCCCCTTCGCATCCGGCTTGACCACGGCAGGGCCGCGGCTCTTGTTGGGATGGACCGATGCCCGGTACCACTGCCCGTTCTGCATCAGGGTCGCTGTGTTGCCGGTCCCGCCCCCCGGTATCCGCCGGATGTCGTATTCGTCGCCGCCGCACACATAAATGGCGGAACCATCCGGTTGCGCGGCGATGCTGGTCGGGGTATTAAAAAAAGCTTCCAGCGGCGCCCCATCCCCGGCCAGTTGGTGCGCTTTTTCCCGAGTCACGCGCCCCGCAAGGTGCTGTAGTTCCCCTGCCGGGGTGACCCTGATGACGGCATGGGGCGTACGCGAGACGAAATACACGTGGCCCGCACGGTCGGCATCTCCCATCATCACGTTGAGGCTGCCGGACTTTGCGTCACGATAGGAGGCAGAAGTGGGCCACCTGGCCAAATAGCGTATCTGGCTGCCATCCGCCGTCATGCGATAGGCGCCATAGTTGTCTGCGATAGTCACTTCGCCTGCCGGGGTCACCGCGACGGCAATGGTTCCACTAAATGCGACCGTATTCGACAGCACCGATTCCCCAGGGCCGAGTCGCCGCTTGCCGCCGCCCGCCCAGGTATCGACCCGCCACTGGCCCTGGACCTGGTGAATGCGCCGGACGCGTCGATTGCCGCCATCTGCGACAAACACCGAGCCATCGGGGCCGCAGGCCAGGTTGTGGGCGCCGTAATAGGCATTCAATCCCAGGCGGAATGCGGCCTGGTGAGCGGCGCCGTCGCGATAGCCGAGCTCACCGCTGCCGGCAAGGTGGCTGCGCATGCCGTCCGGGGTGACGATGTCGATGAACTGGCCATAGGCGAGATACAGGTTGCCGGCCTGGTCGCCGCACAGCGCGTAGGGCGTGCCGCCGGCCTGCTCCACCGGCCCGCC
>JAGXGM010000050.1 GCA_024636675.1 Hydrogenophilales bacterium
AGACGACAACCTTGTGGTCGCGGGTCGAGAAGCCGACTGCACCGGCGATGCGGCTCGGGTCGTTCTTGTCGTTGACCAGCTTGACGATGAAGATGCGCTCTTCGATGCGGTCCATGCCGAGCGCTTTCTTGGTGGCTTCCGCAACGATCCATTTGTAGGATTCGCCGTTGATCATGATCTGCCATTTGCCGGAACGCACGGGCTTGCCGCCGTCCTTCAGTGCGGGCAGGCCCTGGGCGCCGTCGTGGCGCTCGCCGTTTTCGTCGGTCTTCCAGATCGGCAGGCCCCATTCTTCGAACAGGTGCACGGAATCGTCCACGTTGCGGCCCAGGTCGTAGGCCAGGTCGTCGCGGGTGATGCCCATCAGGTCGTTGGAGACCATGCGGGCGTAGTCGGCGGGGTCCTGCTCGGAGCCGATGTAGGTGTTGATCGCGGACAGACCCTGCGCCACGGCGCCGGAACGGTCCATTGCGGCCTTGTCGACCAGCTTGATTTTCAGATCGATGCCCATCTCGGCCTTGGCAGCGTCTGCCCAGCGCATGACTTCGTAGCCGGCGCCGCAGCAAGCCATGCCACCACCGATCAGGAGGATGTCGACATCCTCTTGGACAACTTCGGGATTACCAAATTCTCCAGCCATTTCACACCTCTTTCAATTAAATCTGGATTACTTACGGATCAGTTCGGCAGGGTTGCCGGCGCGATAACCACCCATCATGTCCCGGGTAAACGAACCCGTGGATTCGATGTCGACCATTTTGGGCATGGGCTTGCCGCCGTAGCAGTCAATGGAGCCTTCGGGGGTGGTGCGGATCGGGAACTTGAAGCGCTTCAGCGTGCCGTTGCGGAACTTGATGGTCCACATGATGGAGTCGGAACCGCGCAGCGGCTGAACCATGCCGCCCAGCGGCACGACGTCGGCGTAGTGGCGGACTTCGATGGCTTGCTGCGGACAAATCTTCACGCACGAATAGCACTCCCAGCACTGCTCGGGCTCCTGGTTCCAGGCCTTCATCGCATGGCCGGTTTCCGAACCGTCCTTGTCGAGCTTCATCAGATCGTGCGGGCAGATGTACATGCAGGCGGTCTTGTCCTGACCCTTGCAGCCATCGCACTTATCGGTACGAACATAGGTTGGCATTACAGTCTCCTAAAGTTAGCTAACAATCCGCGTACGTCGCGGTCCGATTAGAACTGAACCCGTCCTTGGCCGGGGCGTATCGCGAATCCGCTTCCGGTAGGCTCGTGTCCTAAAATCTTCATGCGGCCGAGTGGCCTTTAAGTTCGATCTTGACGTTCTGCTCCGAGGAAAGGCCGGCGTAGTACTTCTGCAGCACCTTGGCGACTTCGGGGCGACTGAATTCGACCGGCAAATCCTGGCCTTCTGAAAGCATCGAACGCACCTTGGTGCCAGACAGCAGGATGCGGTCGTCCTTGGTGTGGGGGCAGGTGCGCTGCGAGGCCATGCCGCCGCACTTGTTGCACCAGAAGGTCCAGTCGATGTTCATGTTCTTGGTTTCGAGCGCGTCCTTGGGGATCTCGTCGAAGATTTTCTGCGCGTCGAACGGGCCGTAGTAGTCGCCCACGCCGGCGTGGTCGCGGCCGACGATCAGGTGCGAGCAGCCGTAGTTCTGGCGGAACAGCGCATGCAGCAGCGCTTCGCGCGGACCGGCATAGCGCATGTCCAGCGGATAGCCAGCCTGGATCACGGTGTTGGGGGCGAAGTAGTTGTCGACCAGCACGCTGATCGCTTCGGAGCGGACCTCGGCAGGGATGTCGCCCGGCTTCAGCGCGCCTAGCAGCGAGTGGACCAGCACGCCGTCCATGGTCTCGATGGCGATCTTGGCCAGGTATTCGTGCGAGCGGTGCATCGGGTTGCGGGTCTGGAACGCGGCGATCTTGGACCACCCCATTTGCTCGAACTTGGCACGGGTTTCGGCCGGGGTCATGAACTGGTCGCCGTACTCTTCCTTGAACGAGCCGGTGGACAGCACCTTGACCGGGCCGGCGAAGTTGACCGAACCCTGGTCCATCAGCATCTTCACGCCGGGGTGTTCGAGGTCGGTGGTCTTGTAGACCTGCATGCACTCGTGCGCCTTGTCGATGGCGTACTTCTCGGTGATGGTCATGGTGCCCATGATCTCGCCGCTTGCGCCGTCGACCAGCGCGACATCGGCGCCGACCGGGATGCTTTGGGCGGTGACTTCGTCGGCAGAGAGGGTGACCGGGATCGGCCAGAACAGCCCGTTGGCCATCTTGTAGCCGTCGCACACGCCTTCCCAGTCGGCGTGGGTCATGAAGCCTTCGAGCGGGGTGAAGCCGCCGATGCCCATCATGATGAGGTCGCCGGTTTCGCGCGAGCTCATCTTGACCTTGGGCAGCGAGGCTGCGCGGGTTTTTTCTGCGGCAAGCGCATCACCCGTCAGCAGCAGGGGTTTGAGTTCGCCGCCACCATGTGGGCGTACCAGTTTGGACATGCTGTCTCCTCAGACTGTGTGTGGGTATTAGAGTCCGGGCAGGATAGCACTGGGCTTGGCACCTGAATAATCCTTTATTTTTATTTGAGGATAAGCGGGGTTGATACAGAAAGGCAGGAACGAAAAAGCCCGGACAAGCCGGGCTTTTTCTTTTTGAAACAAATTCTTATGCGTCAAAGAAGGCGGGCATGTCAGTCTGCTCAGTCTTGATGACGTCAACCCAGGCGGGCTTGGTGTCGCCCCCGGCGGCGGCCAGCTTTTTGGTTTCTTCGTAGAGCATTTTCCAGCGGTTGTAGAGACAGTCGCTGACCTTGCGCATGCCGCCGTCGAAGTAGGAGTTATGCAGGTCGCCAATGGTGCGGGTGAAGGATTCCATCTGCTCCAGCTGGTTGTGCGGGTAGCCCTGGCGGTTGGGGTCGGCATATTTGACCATTTCGCGCTTGACCGCGCGCACAAAGACTTTCTGGCCTTCGGTGAGGTCGGTTTCGGTGCGGGGTGAACCGCCATAATTCATGACTTCCTGGATGAAGCCGTTCAGGCGCGCTCCGAAATCGAAGTTGGCGTAATCGATGTTTTGCATGGGATCTCCGTTTTTCAGGTGGTGCTTACAAACTCAATGTGACTTCGGTAATTATCCTACGCCGCGCGATGCGGCTGTCTAGCGTCTTTCCGGAAAGGTGGCGCGATTATTGCCTAAGCCCTTGAATCCAGCGGGAATAAATTTTGTCCGCCAACCGGTGCAACTGGGCAGTGCGAGCGGGCATGTCCGCCTGGATGGCATCGACCGATTGTACCCCCGGGCTGTCGCTGGCAGCGATCTCGGCAGCGCCGTGGTCGCACCAGCTGGCAATCAGTTCGGGGGTCATCTCGACATGGCATTGCATGCCGATGTGGCGGTCGTTCAGTACGTAGGCCTGACTGGTGCAAAAGGCGCTGTCGAGGATGCGGATGGCGCCTGGCGGCAGGGTGAAGGTTTCGCCATGCCAGTGAAACGCCAGCATGGGCGCTGCGGAATCGCCCAGCCAGGGGCGTGCGGTGTCGGCATCGGTGATGCGGACGTCGCCCCAGCCGATCTCGCTGACCGGGTTGGCGCCGACCGTGCCGCCCAGTGCCTTGGCCATCAGCTGGCCGCCCAGGCAGTGACCGATCACCGGAATGTCCGCCGCGACCGCCTCGCGGATCAATGCAAGCTCGGGTTCAATCCAGGGGAGGTCGTCGTTCACGCTCATCGGTCCGCCCATCAAGCAGACGCCGGAAACGCCGTTAAGGTTTTCGGGCACGGCGTCGCCGGCGTCGATGCGTACCAGTTGCCAGGGAATGTCGTGGTGATCCAGGAACGTGGTGAAATAGCCCGGCCCTTCGCTCTGGGAATGACGAAAAATCAGAACAGGATGCATGATGGCTTTCAAACAAAAATCAATCGCACTCATCATAGCCGCAGGGTGGCTTGGGTGCACGGCGGCCGGGGCTGTCAGCGTGTCGGTGGCTGGGCTATTCAAGGACAAGGCCATCGTCAGCATCGACGGCAGCAAGCCGCGCACTCTCAGCATCGGGCAGACCGTCAATGGCGTCAGGCTTCTTGCAGCCGACTCCGACAGCGCCAGTTTTGATGTCGATGGCAAGCGCCGTACCTTGCACATGGGGCAATCGTTTGCTGGCGGCTCCGCGGCGGCTGCGCGCCAGAGCGTGTCGCTCACCGCCGACGCGCGCGGCCACTTTTCTGCGGCAGGCTCGCTCAATGGCTACCCGGTGAGCTTTCTGGTCGACACCGGCGCCACCTCCATTGCCATCAACGCGGCAGAAGCCAAACGCATTGGTCTCGACTACAAGTCAGGTCAGGCTGTCGGCGTCGGCACCGCTGCGGGCATGGTGCCGGCCTGGCGCGTCAAGTTCGCTACCGTCAAGGTCGGCAGCATTACGCTTAACCACGTGGACGGCCTCGTGGTGGAGAGCGGCCTTAATGTGCCGCTGCTGGGGCTGAGTTTTCTGAACCGGATGGAGATGAAGCGCGACGGCCAGACGATGACGCTGATCCAGCGCTACTGACGTCATGCATTCCTGAATGCAAAAAGGCCTGCAACCACAGGCCTGTTTTTGGGGCGACAGCAAAGATCTCAGGCGGTTGTTTTCCGCTTGTCGCGTTCGATCAGCGCGTACGCACTGTGGTTGTGGATGGACTCGAAGTTTTCCGCTTCCACCACGTAGGCATCGATCAGCGGCTCGTCGTTCATCGCGGCGGCGACGTCGCGCACGATGTCCTCGACGAATTTCGGGTTGTCGTAGGCGCGTTCGGTGACGTATTTCTCATCCGGGCGCTTCAGCAGGCCGAACAGTTCGCACGATGCCTGGTCTTCCACCTTGCGTACCAGATCCTCGATCCACAGGAAGCCGTTGGTTTTGGCGGAGACGGTGACGTGCGAGCGCTGGTTGTGTGCGCCGTAGTCGGAGATTTTCTTCGAGCACGGGCACAGCGAGGTGACCGGCACCAGCACCTTGGTGGTGTGGGTGAATTCGCCGTTTTCGATGGAGCCGATGAAGGTGACTTCATAGTCCATCAGGCTCTGCACGCCGGAAACAGGCGCGGTCTTGTTGATGAAGTAGGGGAAGCTCATCTCGATGTAGCCCGATTCGGCTTCCAGGCGCTCGACCATCTGACGCAGCATGCCTTCGAAATTCTCGACCGAAATCTCTCGCTCACGCGTGTTGAGAATTTCAATGAAGCGTGACATGTGCGTGCCCTTGAAATTGTGCGGCAGGTACACGTACATGTTGAAGTCGGCGATGGTGTGCTGAACGCCATCACTCTTGTCCGCCACCCGAACCGGATGGCGAATGCTCTTGATGCCAACCTTGTCAATGGCGATCTGACGCGTGTCAGGCGAGCTTTGCACGTCCGGCATGCATACGGCAGTGTCGCAAATCTGGTTCATGGCGGGATCCTTAGATGTGTGATCAGTTATGGCTGAGTTCGATTTAGACTAAGTATAAACTGTGAGAATACTTGAGTAAACTACTCGGGTAATAGGGTTATCCGACGGCGCACTGTGGCTTCGATTCCCGTTGCGTCGAGTCCGCAGCCACACAGCATCCTGGCGGGGTCGCCGTGTTCGATGAATCGATCCGGCAAGCCCAGATGCAGCATGGGGACCTGTACGTCGAGTTCGGCGAGCGCCTCCGCCACCCCGGCGCCGGCGCCGCCCGCTACCGCGTTTTCCTCCAGCGTGACCAGCAGGCGGTGGCTTTGCGCCAGTTCACGCAGCAGGTCGACGTCCAGCGGTTTGACGAAGCGCATGTCGGCCACGCTGGCGTCGAGCGCCGCGGCGGCCTCAAGTGCGGGCGCGACAAGGCTGCCGAAGGCGATGAAAGCGACTTCGCGACCGCTGCGGCGCAGCACGCCGCGGCCGATCTCGAATGGGTCGAGGCCGGGTTCGATGGCGGCGCCGACGCCGCAGCCGCGCGGGTAGCGCACCGCCGACGGGCCGTCGTGCAGGAAGGCCGTGCTCAAGAGGCGGCGGCACTCGTTCTCGTCCGAAGGCGCGGCGATCAGCATATTGGGAATGCAGCGCAGGAAGGAAAGGTCGAAGCTGCCGGCGTGGGTGGGGCCGTCGGCGCCGACCAGCCCGGCACGGTCGATCGCCAGCATCACCGGCAAATCCTGCAGGGCAATGTCGTGAATCAGCTGATCATAGGCGCGCTGCAGGAAAGTCGAGTAGATCGCTACCACCGGCTTCACGCCTTCGCAGGCCAGCCCGGCGGCAAAGGTCAGTGCGTGCTGCTCGGCGATGCCGACGTCGAAATAGCGCTTCGGGTAATCCTGCGAGAAGCGCACCAGACCGGAGCCTTCGCGCATCGCCGGGGTGATGCCGACCAGCCGGGTATCGGCGGCGGCCATGTCGCACAGCCAGTCGCCGAATATTTGCGTGTAGGTCGGCTTGCCGCCGGACTTTTCGGTGACGCCGGTCGCCGGGTCGAAACGCGAAACGCCGTGATACAGGCAGGGGTTGGCTTCGGCGGGCTTGTAGCCCTTGCCTTTTTTGGTGACGACATGGAGGAACTGCGGGCCGCTCAGCTGCTTGATGTTGGAGAGGGTGTCCCGCAGCACGTCGAGGTCGTGGCCGTCGATCGGGCCGATGTAATTGAAGCCGAATTCCTCGAACAGCGTACCCGGTGTCACCATGCCTTTCATGTGTTCCTCGGCGCGCTTGGCCAGCTCGCGGATCGGCGGTGCGACCGACAGTACTTTATCGCCGGCGCGGCGCGCGACGGCATAGAACCTGCCCGACATCAGCCGCGCCAGGTAATTGTTGAGTGCGCCGACGTTGGGCGAGATCGACATGTCGTTGTCGTTCAGCACCACCAGCAGCGGCAGGTCAGTGGTGCCGGCGTTGTTGAGTGCCTCGAACGCCATGCCCGCGGTCATCGCGCCGTCACCGATGACCGCCACCGCGCGTTGGCGGGAGCCCAGCTGATGGAAGGCCTCGGCCATGCCGAGTGCCGCCGAGATCGAGGTGCTGGAATGGCCGACACCGAAGGCGTCGTACTCGCTTTCGGCGCGACGCGGAAAGCCGGCGATGCCGCCCGGCTGGCGCAGGCCGGCCATCGCTGCGCGCCGTCCAGTGAGGATCTTGTGCACATAGGTCTGGTGGCCAACGTCCCACACGATGCGATCCGCCGGGGTGTCGAACACGTAATGCAGCGCCAGGGTCAGTTCTACCGTCCCAAGATTGGACGCCAGATGACCGCCAGTGCGAGCCACCGACTCCACCAGAAATTCGCGCAGCTCGGCAGCGAGTTTCGGCAGGGCATCGGGCGGCAGGGCGCGCAGGTCGGCAGGCGTGTCGAGGGTGTCGAGCAGGGGGGCTGTCGTCATTTCAGAATGTCCGCTCGACCACAAAGTCGGCCAATTGGCGAAGCCGCGTGGCGGGCATCCCCAGACTGTCCAGCGCGGCGTGGGCGTCGGCACGCAGTTCCTGTGCCAGTTCGCGCGCACGTGTCACGCCGAGCAGGCTGACGTAGGTGGGCTTGTTGTTTGCGGCATCCTTGCCGGCGGTCTTGCCCAGCGTGGCGGTGGGCACTTCGGCGTCGAGCACGTCATCGACCACCTGGAAGGCGAGGCCGATGCACTTGGCGTAATGGTCGAGCGCGGTGCGGGTGGCGTCGGGAACGCTGCCGCATTGGGCACCGAGCAGCACCGAGGCGCGGATCAGCGCACCGGTCTTGTGAATGTGCATGAATTCGAGTTCGGTCAGGTTGAGCGGCTTGCCGATGCTGGCGAGATCGATCGCCTGGCCGCCGGCCATGCCGCGCGAGCCGGCTGCCTGTGCCAGCAGTTGCACCATGTTGAGCTGGGTGGCCGCATCGGCGGCCAGCGGCGTTGATGCGAGGATGCCGAACGCCAGGCTCTGCAGGGCGTCTCCCACTAGCAGGGCGGTCGCTTCGTCGAACTCGACATGCACCGTGGGCTTGCCGCGCCGCAGCGCATCGTCGTCCATCGCCGGCATGTCGTCGTGCACCAGCGAATAGGCGTGGATAAGTTCCACCGCGGCGGCGGCGTGTTGCACGCGTTCGGGCGACGCACCGGCGACTTCGCCAGCGGCAAACGCCAGCAGCGGCCGCACCCGCTTGCCGCCGTCCAGCACGGCGTAGCGCATCGCTTCGTGCAGGCGCTGCGGGGCAATATGGGCAGGGGGGAGCCACTCGGCCAGTACGCTTTCCATGCGGGTCTGACAGACTAGCGTCCAGGCGGCAAAGTCAGTCATCGGTTTCTTCAGCCTTGAACGGGAGCAGGGTGCCATTTTCCAGAATCTTCACCTGCTGCTCGGCATCAGCCAGTTGCTGGCGGCAATACTGCAGCAGTTCGGCGCCACGCTTGTAGGCGGTGAGCGAAGCCTCCAGCGGCAGCTGGCCTGATTCCATTCCGGACACAATGGTGTCCAGTTCAGCCAGTGCGGATTCGTAATCTTTGGGGGGGGTGGCGCGGGATTTGGCCATGAACTCGGACCCGGCGGAGTAAAGACCGACACTTTAACAAATTTAGCCCACTGCTTTAACGGTAATCGGTATGGCGGTGTCTCCAGGGCCGGTGAGGCTGCTGAAAATGTGTGCTTTTCCTGCTGAATGGCGAACAGGGGTCATCTTCGTCCGTCCCCGCAGCGAGACCCTGAAACCGGTCCGTATCAGTCGGAACTGGAAGATGGCATGATGTAATTTCATGCTTTCCTGCGTCGAAAATCGAGCTGCATCAGAAATGCGTTTTTTTATAATTCCCCCAGCGGGCGGCGCACACCGCCCGTTTTTTTGTCCGTCCGCGATGGGCTGTCCCCAATGAAGTCGAGCTGGATGCTGGTGGCGGCGGCGCTGTTCGCGTTGATGGGCGTGCTGGTGAAGCATGCGTCCGCCACTTTTTCACCCGCCGAGCTGGTGTTCTATCGCTCGGCATTCGGACTGCTCGCGATCTGGGGGGGAATCGCGCTCGGCCGTCGCAGGTTGCTGGCGCCGCTTGTCACGCGCCATTGGCGGACACACTTCTGGCGCGGTTTGTCGGGCTTTGTCGCATTGGTGCTGTTCTTCTACGCCATCGGGCGGCTGCCGCTGGCCACCGCGGTCACCCTCAATTACACCGCTCCGCTGTTTCTGGCGGCACTGTCGGCCTGGTGGCTGCATGAACGCCACGGGCGGGGCTTGATCGGTGCGGTGCTGTTGGGCTTTGTCGGCATCGTGCTGCTGTTGCGCCCACAGGTGCAAGGCCAGGAGTGGCTGCCCGCGCTGGCCGGGCTGACGTCAGGGATGCTGGCGGCGGTAGCCTATGTCAACGTCAAGCAGCTGGGCCGGCTGGGCGAACCCGAATGGCGGGTGGTGTTCTATTTCACCCTGCTGGCGACCGTAGGCGGCGGCGCATGGATGGCGGTGGCCGGCTTTCACCGGCCGTTGGCGGGCGACTGGCTGTGGCTCGCCGGCATCGGCGTCACTGCCACGCTGGCGCAGCTGGCACTGACGCGCGCCTACCATCGCGGCCGCACGCTCATGGTCGGCTCGCTCGCCTATACCACGGTGGGATTTTCCGCGCTCTACGGCGTGCTGCTGTTCGATGAACGGCTGCCGATATTGGCCTGGATCGGCATGTCGGTGGTGGCGGCAGCCGGCATATGGGCGGTGCGCGCGTCGACGCCCGCGCAGCCCGATCCGCTATAGTGGGAACACCTAAATGAGGAGCGCACCATGATCAGTCTGAATACCCAAGACAACCAGATTGCCGTCACCGTGATGGGGCAGTTCACGCTGGACGATTACCGTGAATTCGAGCAGGCGGTGTGCTACGGCATCCAGTTTCAGGGCAAGGTCAACCTGCTGTTCGACCTGCGCGACATGCTGTCGTACAGCGTCGACGTGGCGTGGGAGGAACTGAAATTTTCGCGCGAGCACAAGAACGATTTCGGCCGCATCGCCATCCTCACCGGCGACCAGTGGGTGGCGTGGAGCATGTGGGTGAACCGTCTGTTCATGTCGGCGGATATCCGGCTGTTCGACGAACTGGAGCTGGCGCAGGCCTGGGTGGCCGGCGCTGATCTGCCGGTGGCGGCGAGCTGAAGCCGCCCGGCTGTTTTTATCCTCGGCGCGCCGGCCGGAAAATCTCCAGGTTGGCGTAATACGCGTCGTCGGCGTTGGCCGCATCCCAGCCGGGAATCCCCTGCACCGGAAGCGGGGCAAGCTGGCGCGGGGTGTCGATGGCCGCGAGAGCCGTGACCGCCTGCGCATCCGCGGCATCGGGATCGAGCGTGTCCGACATCAAAATGAGGCATTTCGCGGTCATCGAGGGGTAGGCCGCAAGCGCCTTTTCCAGCAGCGCGTGGCCCACCACTACAAAACGCATGTCGGTCTCGACGCGCGGGCGGGCTTCCCAAAAAAGTGCGTGCCATTCACGTCCGGCCAGCAGTTCGGGCAAGGCCGGGTCGCGGCTGATCGCCCACACGCCCGACTCGTCCAGCATGGTCAGCGCGTCGCGGCGACGCCCGCGCCGGCTGTCGGCCTCGGTTGCGAGGGCTTCGCCGTGGGCCGCGTTCAGCGCCGCCTTGAAGCGTGGAAAGCGCAGCCATACCAGCGCGTTCAGCACGTCATGCCAGGTGTCGGCGCGGGTCGGCACCTGCCCGGTGTGCAGGATATGGGTTTCGTAATCGCGCGCCGACAACCGGCCGTCGGGGACAAAGAAACGCAGCGGCAGGCCGCGCGCCTGGGTCGTGCCGCGGGTGGCGGCCTGCGCGTTGAGGGCATTCAGCGAGGGCAGACCGCGCGCCAGTTCCAGCGTGTCGATCAACGCCCGGTAAGGCGCGAAGGCGGGGTGATCGAAACTCAATGCAGCGATTCGGACAGGGCCTGGCGGTATTGCCGCGTCAGCGGATGCGCGCTGCCGAGCAGGTCGAACAGCGCCAGCAGGCTGGTACGGCCGATGTCGTGGCGGAAGCCGCGGTCGGTACGCGCGATGAACAGCAGTTCCTCCATCGCACCGGCGAAATCGTTTGCCGCCAGCAGCACCGCCGCGCGCTGGTAGTGCGCGGCGAGGTCGCCGGCATCGTGCGCGAGGCCGGCGTCGATGTCGGCCAGCGGCGGCGCCTGGCGCGCGGTTTCCACCAGACTCAGGTGCGCATGCAGGCGGGCGATTTCGGGTTCCGCGCGCGCGGCCGGCGGCAGGCTGTCGAGCAGCTTCAGCGCCTGCGCGCCATCGCCCTCGGCCCACAGCAGCTTGGCGAGGTCGCGCGGGATCGCGAGGTTGTCGGGCTCGGCCATTGCCGCGTTGGCGAGCAGCATGCGCGCCTGCTGCATATTGCCCGACTGCCACGCCGCCACCCCCAGCGCGTGGGCGCGGTTGGCGTCGCCTGCGATGAAGCGGTCGAGCACCGTACGGAAGCTGCTGTCGGGATCGGCGCCGTGGATAGTGTGGGCGACTTCGCCGCGCCAGAAGAATTTCACCGTGGGCACCGAATTCACGCCGAAGCGGCGGGCAAGTTCGGGCAGGTCGTCGGTGTTCAGCATCACCAGCAGGAACTTGCCGCCGTATTCGGCGGCGAGCTTGACCAGACGCGGCATCAGGATGAAGCAGGGGCCGGCCTTGGGGGTCCAGAAGTGCACCAGCACCGGGCCCTTGTGCGAGTTTTCCAGCACCAGCCGGTTGAAGTTCTCGGCGCTGGCGTCGAACACGTAAGGCGACAGGCTCATGGCTCGAATGCTCCGGTTGCGGCAAAGCGGTCGCAGGCGGCGACGAGTTCGCGTGCGATGCCCGGTTCGAACGCCGAATGGCCGGCGTCCGCCACGATCACATAGCGCGCCTCGGGCCAGGCGCGCGCCAGCTCGTCGGCTGACACGATGGGGCAGACGACGTCGTAGCGCCCCTGCACGATCACCGCCGGGATGGCGCGGAGGCGGTCGATGTTGGCAAGCAGGCTGTTGTCGGGCAGGAAGATGTGGTTGACGAAATAATGCGCCTCGATGCGCGACAGCGACAGCGCGGTTTTTTCGCTGCAGAACGCGGAGACGAGTTCGGGGTTGGGCAGCAGGGTCGAGCAGGACGCCTCGAAGGTGGCCCACTGAAATGCTGCAGGCTGGTGCACCGCTTGGTCGGGATCGACCAGACGGCGATGATAGGCGGTGAGCAGGTCATGGCGTTCGGCCTCCGGGATGAATTCCGCCAGCTGCCGCTGCGCCTCGGGAAACAGGGCGCGGATGCCGTCAAGGAACCAGTCGATCTCGCTTTTTCGGCACAGGAAGATGCCGCGCAGCACCAGCCCGCTGCAGCGTTCGGGATGTGTCTCGGCGTAGGCCAGCGCCAGGGTCGAGCCCCATGAGCCACCGAACACCAGCCAGGTTTCAATGCCGAGTTCGCGCCGCAGCGCTTCCATGTCCGCGATCAGGTGAGGTGTGGTGTTGTCGGCGAGCTCGCCGTGCGGCGTCGAGCGGCCACTGCCGCGCTGATCGAACAACACGATGCGATAGTGCGCCGGATCGAAGAAACGTCGCTGGATCGGCGAAGTACCGCTGCCGGGGCCGCCATGCACGAACAGAACCGGAATGCCCTCGGGGTTGCCGGAGGTCTCCCAGTAGAGGCGGTGGACATCCGCCGTTTCCAGCATGCCGCTGGCGTAAGGCGTGATGGGCGGGTATAGCGAAGCAATGTCTGACATGGAGGGTGCCTGGAGTCGAAGCCCGAATCATATCGCCTGTGCTTCGGGCATGAACAGACGAGGGCAGACGGATTCGGCGCGTTTGCCTCAAATCTGGCCGGTATCGACAGGCGGAGGCGGGGACCGTATGCTTCCGGTGCGTTTGCAATCGCCAGCCGGCAATTCGATGGCTGGGGCGCGGGCGAAACAAAGCAACCGTTCTGATGTTGCTAACCATAACTGATAGGAGGAGTCGTTCCATGAGCCAAGTTGTTAAAGTTGCCCTGCTGGGACTGGGTGAAGTCGGGGAAACGTTTGCGGAGCATTTCCTGGAGAAAATTCAGGAAGACCATGTCAATGTCGAAATTGTCGCCGTGGCCTCCCGCGACCTGGAGTCGCCGGTTGCACTGGGCTTCATTCACAGCAAGGTGCCGGTATTTCAGGACGCCATGGAAGTGGTGACGATGGGTGCGAAAGTCGACATTATTTTCGATCTGACCGGTGACCCGGAGTTGCGCAAGAAACTGCGCATGGCCCTCCAGGAAACGCATAACCAGCACACAGTGATTGCGCCCGAGGTGGTTGCCCATCTGCTGTGGAGCTTCTTTGGCGAGGGCGAGTTGCCGCATAGTGACCAAACGGGCTATTGATGCATGGCAGGCGCCGATCGAGATGACATTTGATGCTGGAATGGTGTGTCTGCGCGTCTCGATGGCCGGAATGCCGGCGCCGTGTGATTCCTGTTGGATGGGCTGTGAATGACCCCCCCCTTTAAATCCGCCCACGCTGCAGATGCCGATTGGACTCGTGCCGGACAGGCCTGCATGGCCCAATTGGGCGCGATTCCTTCTGCGGCAACGCTGGGTTTTCTGTATGTGTCGGATGCCTTTGCGAACGAGCTCGACGCGATTCTGGCTTTTTTCAAAAGCGCGACCGGCGTGCCGCACTGGACCGGCAGTGTGGGTGTGGGCGTCTGCGCCAGCGGCGTGGAATTCCTGGAGGCACCGGCGATGGCGGTGATGCTGGGCGAATTCGAGCCAGCCGACTTCAGCATGCTGCCGCTGCTGCGCGCCCCGCAGGATATCGACGCGGCGGCTTTATCGGATGCCTACTTCGCCATGGTCCATGGCGACCCGGCCAATACCCGCATCCAGGAGCTGATCGAAGGCCTGAGCGCGCGCGTATCGAGCGGTTTTGTCGTCGGCGGGCTGTCGAGCTCGCGCGGCGAAACCGCCCAGATCAGCGATGGCGTGGTGAGCGGCGGGCTGTCTGGCGTGCTGTTCAGCGATCGGGTGAGACTGGCGACGGGGCTGACGCAAGGGGTTTCGCCACTGGGGCCGCGCCACCGCATCACCGCAGCCAACAAGAACGTCGTCGGCAGCCTGGATCATCGTCCCGCGCTGGAGGTGATGAAGGATGAAATCGGCGAGGTGCTGGCACGCGACCTGAGGCGCGCGGCGGGCTATATTTTTGTAGGTTTGCCGGTGCGCGGCTCGGACACCGGCGATTATCTGGTCCGCAATATTCTGGGCGTCGACCCGCAAAACAACCTGGTGGCGGTCGGCGAAACCGTCGAGCCGGGTGGCGACCTGCTGTTTTGCCGCCGCGACCAGCAGTCGGCCGAAGCTGACCTGCAGCGGATGCTCGCCGCCGTCGGGGCGCAATTAAACGCGCCGATCCGGGGCAGCGTGTATTATTCCTGCCTGGGACGCGGCCAGCACATGTTCGGCGTGCAGAATCGCGAAATGGAATTGATTCGCGAAGCCCTGGGGGATTTTCCGCTGGTGGGTTTTTTCGCCAACGGTGAAATTTCCCACAACCGTTTATATGGCTACACCGGGGTATTAACCCTGTTCGGCTGACCAGTCTGAGGATACAAATATGCCCTTGCACGCAATGAAAGAAGATGAAGTCCGCCTGCTGCGCGGTGAAATCGAAATGTTGATGAACGAACGCAGCCAGCTGCTGCAGGTAACGGGTGCGGCTGCCGTGTTCGTCGCCAACCTGGATACCGACACCCTGCCCGATGACACCGACACCATCGACGCGGCTGAAATGCTGGCCGAGCAACTCAACGGCCTGTCCGAGGAAACCCTCAAGGATGCGCTGGAGTCGGTACGCGCCGAACTCGATCCCACTCAATAAGCCGGTTTCGGCGCTCATTGTAATGGGCGTCATCCTGCCTCCTATGGCGGGATCATCGGATGTGGCCATGCCGGGCGCCCCAGGCCTGACTAAATTCAGGGCTATATAGTCAGAAAACGATAGGCGTGCGCCAAGTTGAGCGAGCGCTGCATTTCACGTTCTGACCGACGCCCGCGCAGGGTGCACGTTGCATTCGCGCCTGCACCCCATATGGCTGTCCCAATACGCTGTCCCAATACGAACGGGGCGTGTGAACAATGTTCACACGCCCCGTTCGGCGCGACCCGGATAATGCAGGTTTACATATTCTGCGTTTTTGACTTTTGGCCGATGACCGGCAAGGTGCCGCCACATTCCTCGATTTCGTCCGGCAGGGAGTAGAACCACATCTGCCACATCGAAACGACCCATTGCACCGTGAACGAAATGCCCATCAAAGCGCCGCTGGCGATGATGAACCAGGCGAATCCGGGGATCCATTTGGTCAGATACCAGGAGAAGATGTCAGTGAGGATGGTGAGGAAGGGCAGCACGATGATCACGCATTTCAGCCACAGCGGGCGCATGTAGGCGTGGGTGAAGATGCTGCTGACGATAAAGAAGATGAAGGTGATGCCAAACAAATGGATATGCGATACGCGAACCAGGGTGGGAATGGTTGCGCCGGTATCCTTGGCCACTAGTTTCGTTACTTCATCAAAGCTGGTCAGGAGCGGGATATGCGGATTGCTGCCGTCGTGGCAGGCCAGGCAGCGCTCCTGCAGAATGGGCTTCACATCGCTTTCAAAGGCGTCCTGCTGGGCGCCCGAATCCACCCACTTGAAAATGACGGCCCGTTCCGATTCCGGCAGCATGCCTGCCATCGGGCCTTTCAGCGCGGAGACGAGGCGGGTATCGGTTTCGCTGCCGTGGTAGGCAATGCGGATATCCTGCGCGGAGATGTTCCTGGAATTGCCGTCGAGCCCCGCATGGCTATAGAACACCTGCAGCATGGCGAACAGATAACCCGTGCCCAGCACCAGCAGGGTCATGGTGTAGACCATGCGCGTCGACATCGGCAGGGCGCTGAAATGGAAAAAGCCGCGATTGCTCATTGGGGTTGCTCCATGGGAGGAATGAAATTTACTTCTTTGCGCCTTGGTCGATCCAGGCGGCGATCGTGGCCACATCCTCATCAGACAGCGCGGCCTGGCCGTGAGGCATGCGGATCGACGGATCAGCCTCACCGGCCACTACACGATAAAGCGTGCTGCCCACGCTGGAGCCCGGTACGATCACCGGGCCAAACTGGGTGCCTTTCATCATGGCTTCGTAGCTGTCCAGACGCAGGCCCGACTTATCGTAGCCTGCGTTGCCGGGCATATGGCACGACACGCAATTGGCTTCGAGAATCGGCTTGATGTCGGTCTGGTAGGTCAGGGCTTTTTCGCCGCAACCGGTTTGCAGTGTGGCAACGGCCAAAGCGGACAAAGTAAGCAGAACAGCGCGTTTAGACATGATGGGCTCCCGTGTGATGTGTATTGAATTAAATGCTAATGTATGGACCTGGTTAATTCAAGAGTTAAAGGTATTTTTATTATCTTTTTGCGTGGTAATGTGGGCCTCGAGCCACATGTGGCAGGTCATGGATTGTAAATACGACCCATAAAACCAGCGTAACAACGACCAGTGTCACTCCACAGAGAGTTGCTGATCATCTCGTTGTTCAGCCCAGCAACTGACCCAGTACGAAGGGCAGAATCCCTCCCTGGTTGTAGTACTCGACCTCGATCGGCGTGTCGATGCGCAGCCTGAGCGCTATCCGCTCCGTGCCGCCATCGGCACGGTGGATCACCAGCGTGACGTCCTGCTGCGGCGTAATGCCGGACTCCGTGCCTTCGAGATCGAAGGTCTCGCTACCGTCGAGCTTCAGCGTGGCGGCGTCGATTCCATCCTTGAACTGGCAGGGCAGCACACCCATGCCGGCGAGATTGGCGCGGTGGATGCGCTCGAAGCTTTTGGCGACGACCGCCTTCACGCCGAGTAGCGTGGTGCCCTTGGCCGCCCAGTCGCGCGATGAGCCGGTGCCGTATTCTTCGCCCGCGAAGATCATCAGCGGCGTGCCTTCGTGCTGATATTCCATGGCGGCGTCGTAGATCGGCTTTTCTTCGCCGTCCTTCAGGGTGATGCCGCCCTCGCTGCCGGGAATCATCAGATTCTTGATGCGCACGTTGGCGAAGGTGCCGCGCATCATCACCTCGTGGTTGCCGCGGCGGGCGCCGTAGCTGTTGAAGTCGGCTTTTTCGACGCCGTGTTCGGCGAGGTACAGGCCGGCCGGCGAGGTCGGCTTGATGCCGCCGGCCGGGCTGATATGGTCAGTGGTGACCGAGTCGCCGAAGACCGCCAGTGCACGGGCGCCCTGAATGGCGATATTGGCGGCTTGTTCAGCGGTAAAGAACGGCGGTTCCTGGATGTAGGTCGATCTGTCATCCCATGCGTATACCGCGCCGGTAGGGGCCGTCACGCCGTCCCACAGCGGGTTGTCGGCGCCGACGTCGGCGTAGCTCTTGTACGTGCC
The DNA here is from genome assembly GCA_024636675.1 of Hydrogenophilales bacterium. Taxonomy (GTDB): domain Bacteria; phylum Pseudomonadota; class Gammaproteobacteria; order Burkholderiales; family Thiobacillaceae; genus Thiobacillus. The sequence goes on from JAGXGM010000050.1 coordinate 17,331, forward strand.
GGCGTCGGTTGAAAAATGCAGCAACGCGGCGATTTCTTCCTGCGCCGGCCAGATGTCCTTCAGATACACCGGTCCGTTCTTGCCGGCGCCGATCGGCTCCTTCTCGACGTTGAACGGCACCCGTCCGGCCAGCGCGAACGCCACCACCAGCGGCGGCGACATCAGGAAGTTGGCCTTGACGTTCTGGTGCACCCGCGCCTCGAAGTTGCGGTTGCCTGAGAGCACCGAGCAGGCGACGAGATCGTTGTCGAGGATGGTCTTCTCGATCGCCTCCGGCAGCGGGCCGGAGTTGCCGATGCAGGTGGTGCAGCCGTAGCCGACCACGGAAAAGCCGAGTTGCTCCAGGTAGGGCAGCAGGCCGGCGGCTTTCAGGTATTCGGTCACCGCGCGCGAGCCGGGGCCCATGCTGGTCTTTACGTGCGACGGGATGTAGAGGCCGAGCTCGACCGCCTTTTTCGCCAGCAGGCCGGCGGCGATCATGACACCCGGGTTGGAGGTGTTGGTGCACGAGGTGATGGCCGCGATGACCACGCTGCCGTGGCGCAACTCGTCGCCGCCCTCGACTGCGTAGGTGCGGCGCAGGTCCTCGGCCGTCTTGTCGTAGCCACCTTCTGCCTTCGGTTTTTGCATCAGCGTGTCGAAGGTCGTATCGATCGCGGACAGTGCGATGCGGTCCTGCGGCCGCCTGGGGCCGGCGACCGAGGGTTCGACGGTGGAGAGATCGAAGGTGAGCGTCTGCGAATAATCGATTTCGCCTGCCTTGGGGATGCCGAACAGGCCCTGTGCCTGGTAGTAGGCCCGGATCAGGTCGACCTGCGCGGATTTGCGGCCGGTGGCGGTGAAGTACTGGCAGGTCGCCTCATCGACCGGGAAGAAGCCCATGGTCGCGCCATATTCCGGCGCCATGTTGGCAATGGTCGCGCGGTCGGTCACGGGCAGGGCGGCGGCGCCCTCGCCGAAGAACTCGACGAACTTGCCGACCACCTTGGCGCTGCGCAGCATCTCGGTGATGGTCAGCACCACGTCGGTGGCGGTAACGCCGGGCTTCACGCTGCCAGTAAGATTGACGCCGACGACGTCCGGGGTCAGGAAGTACACTGGCTGGCCAAGCATTGCGGCTTCCGCCTCGATGCCGCCGACGCCCCAGGCGACGATGCCGAGGCCGTTGATCATTGTCGTATGCGAGTCCGTGCCCACCAGCGTGTCGGGGTAGGTCATGTCGTCCTTTTTCATCACGCCGCGCGCCAGATATTCCATGTTGACCTGGTGCACGATGCCGACGCCGGGCGGCACCACCTTGAAAGTCTCGAACGCCTGCATGCCCCACTTGAGGAACTGGTAGCGCTCCTGGTTGCGTTCGAACTCGATTTTCATGTTGAGGTTGAGCGCGTCCGGGGTGCCGAACTTGTCGACCTGGATCGAATGGTCGACCACCATGTCGACCGGCACCAGCGGTTCGATCTTCTGCGGGTCGTGGTCCATTTTTTGCGCGGCGGAGCGCATCGCGGCGAGGTCGGCCAAGAGGGGTACGCCGGTGAAGTCCTGCAGGATCACCCGTGCAACGGTGAAGGGGATTTCAGCGGTTCTTTCGGCATTCGGCTGCCAGTTCGCCAGCTGCCTGACGTGCTCGGGCGTTACCTTGATGCCGTCGCAATTGCGCAGCACCGATTCCAGCACGATGCGGATCGACACCGGCAGCCGCGACACCGACGCACCCAGCGTAGCTTCGAGTTTTTTCAGCGAGGCGAATTGGGCCTTGCCGCTGGGAGTGGAAATGGAATCGAAGGTGTTGAAAGTGTCGGTCATGTTGGCGTGGCCTGGAAAACGGATAACGAAAGAGGATCGATTTTAGCGGAAGCCGCTCGGGCTTCGCGACGCGCTGCGGGCTGTCTTTAAGCTTCGCGCCGCATCTGCGGGAAGAGGATGACGTCGCGGATGCTCGGCGAATCGGTCAGCAGCATGACCAGGCGGTCGATGCCGATGCCGCAGCCGCCGGTGGGCGGCAGGCCATGCTCGAGTGCGCGGATGAAGTCGCCGTCGTAGTGCATCGCCTCCTCGTCGCCGGCTTCCTTCGCCCGCACCTGTTCCATGAAGCGCTCGGCCTGGTCCTCGGCGTCGTTCAGCTCGGAGAAGCCGTTGGCCATTTCGCGCCCGGTGATGAAGAGCTCGAAGCGTTCGGTGATGTCGGGCTGGGCATCGGAACGGCGGGCCAGTGGCGACACTTCGGCCGGGTAGTCGATGATGAAGGTGGGCTGGATCAGCAGTGCTTCGGTGGTTTCCTCGAAGAAGGAAAGCTGCAGGCCACCGAGTCCGTCCTGCGGGCGGTATTTCGCCTTCATCGCGACGAACTGGCCGATCAGCCATTCGCGGTCGTTCAGCTGTTCCATTGTGTAGTGCGGGTGGTAATGGCGAATCGCGTCGACGATGGTGAGGCGGGCGAAGGACTGGCCGAGATCGATTTCATGGCCCTGATAGGTGACTATGGTCGAGCCGGTTGCGGCAACCGCTGCGGCGCGGATCAGGGATTCGGTGAAGTCCATCAGGTAGCGGTATTCGCGGTAAGCCTCGTAGAACTCCATCATGGTGAACTCGGGGTTGTGCCGGGTGGAAAGCCCTTCGTTGCGGAAGTTGCGGTTGATCTCGAACACCTTCTCGAAGCCGCCGACCACCAGCCGTTTCAGGTACAGCTCGGGCGCGATGCGCAGGAACAATTCCATATCGAGCGCGTTGTGATGGGTGGCGAAGGGCTTGGCCGCCGCGCCGCCGGGAATGGGATGCATCATCGGCGTTTCGACTTCCAGAAAGTCGCGCTCGACCATGAAGGCGCGGATCGCCTGAATGATCTTCGAGCGGCGGCGGAACGTCTCGCGCGCGTCGTCGTTGGTGACGAGGTCGAGGTAGCGCTGGCGATATTTCTGTTCCTGGTCGGCCAGACCGTGGAATTTTTCCGGCAGCGGACGCAATGCCTTCGATAGCAGACGGATCGATTTCGCCTGGATGGTCAGCTCGCCCTTGTTGGTCTTGAACAGGGTGCCGGTCACGCCGAGAAAATCGCCCAGATCCCAGTGCTTGAACGCGTCGTGCGATTCGGCGCCGGTGAGATCGTTGGAGAGGTAGATCTGGATGCGCCCGCTCATGTCCTGCAGGGTGGCGAAGCTGGCCTTGCCCATCACGCGCTTGAGCATCATGCGGCCGGCAAGCTGGACCTCAATGGCTTCGCCTTCCAGCGCTTCCTTGCTCTTGTCGCCGTGAGCGGCGGCCAGCCTGTCGGCATAGTCGCGGCGCTCGAAGTCGTTGGGGAAGGCAATGCCCTGTTCACGGATTGCGGCGAGTTTGGCGCGGCGTTCGGCGATGATCTGGTTTTCGTCGAGGGCGGGGGCGGTGGTTTCGGTGTTCATGGTGGGCTGGGTCAATCGCCGAAATAGGCGACTTCAAGTTGGAGTTGTAGGGCGGCACGTCGCATTACGTCGTCGGCGGTAGCGATAACGCCGGAGCCGAGCATGGTTGCGGTGGCCAGATGCAGAGCGTCGAGTGTGCGCAAGGGTAGCGTGGTCAATTCGTCCATTAGACGGAAGGCCTCGATGAAGTCGGCGTCGGTCGAAGGCGCAACGGTGAGCAGGCCATTCTGGATGTCGATGCGCACTTCGTTCATCGCGGCCGCTTCCTGCTCCGGGTTCAGGCTTGCCTGGCGGCGCTTGCGCGCAAAGGTCGAACGCAATTCGACCAGCGTGAGACGGCTGATATGGACGGGTGCAAGTTCGGAAAAATAGGTTTCGAACGCCTCGCTGTTGCGCTCGGGCAGGTAGCGCTTCACGAGCGCGCTGGTGTCGAGGTAGACACGCATCAGCCGCGTTCGTCGCGGTCTTCGCGAATCAGGACTTCGCTCGGCACATCCTGAAACGGCATCGTTGCGCGAAACGCAGCTAACGAACGAAATGCCTTCTTGCGCGCTTCCGCCGTGGGCGTGACCGGCAGGATGCGTGCCACCGGTTCGCCGCGATTCATGACCAGGACTTCGTCGGCGTCGGCGAACATCTGGTCGGGGTGCGACAGGCCTTCGCGGGCTTCGCGGATGGTCAGGGTTTTCATGGGTCAGCCTTCAAGAGGGCAAAACGTGACACAATTATAGCTAATGTGACACACCGCTTGCCATCCATTTTTCATCCATGTCCGACACTCCCTTAAGCCTGCTCAACCGTGTCTTCGGCTACCCCGCGTTCCGCGGCGAGCAGGCCGCTATTGTCGACACTGTCGCGGCGGGCGGCGACGCGCTGGTGCTGATGCCCACCGGCGGCGGCAAGTCGCTGTGCTTCCAGATCCCGGCGCTGCTGCGGGAGGGCTGCGCGGTGGTGGTGTCGCCCCTGATCGCGCTGATGCAGGACCAGGTCGCGGCGCTGAAAGAACTCGGCATCGCTGCCGAGTTCCTGAATTCGAGCCAGGATGGCGCGGCGGCGATGCGGGTCGAGCGCGAATTCGTTTCCGGGCAGCTCAAGCTTTTGTACGTCGCCCCGGAACGCCTGCTCACGTCGCGTTTCCAGTCCCTGCTCGAACAGGCGCGCGTCGCGCTGTTCGCCATCGATGAAGCGCACTGCGTGTCGCAATGGGGGCACGACTTCCGGCCGGAATACCTCGGCCTGTCGGCGCTGCACGAGCGCTTTCCCGGCGTGCCGCGCATCGCGCTCACCGCCACGGCGGACGCCGCCACCCGCGCGGAAATCCTCACCCGGCTCGATCTCGGCGCCGCGCGTGTGTTCGTCGCCAGCTTCGACCGCCCCAACATCCGCTATCGTATTTCTGAGAAATCCGAGCCGCGCCGCCAGCTGCTCGATTTCCTGGCCGGGCACACAGGCGAAGCGGGCATCGTTTACTGCAGCACGCGCAAGAAGGTCGAGGAAACCGCCGACGCGCTGAAACAGGCCGGTCTCACCGCATTGCCCTACCACGGCGGCATGGACAACGACACGCGCCGCCGTCACCAGGAAAAATTCCTGCGCGAGGACAGCGTCGTCATGGTCGCTACCCTCGCGTTCGGCATGGGCATCGACAAGCCCGACGTGCGCTTTGTCGCCCATCTCGACCTGCCGAAATCGGTCGAAGGCTATTACCAGGAAACCGGTCGCGCCGGCCGCGACGGCGAGCCGGCCGAGGCGTGGATGGCGTGGGGCCTGCAAGACGTCGTCACCCAGCGCCGCTTCATCGACGAGGGCGAGGCCGAAGACGCGCACAAGCGCGTCGGCCACGCCAAGCTCGACGCCCTGGTGGGCCTGTGCGAAGCCGCCAGCTGCCGCCGCGTCGCGTTATTGAGCTACTTCGGCGAAGCCAGCCAGGCCTGCGGCAACTGCGACGTCTGCCTCAACCCGCCGACCCTGTGGGACGGCACCGAAGCCGCGCAAAAGCTGCTCTCCGCCGTCTACCGCACCGGCCAGCGCTTCGGCGCTGGCCACGTGCTCGACGTGCTGCTCGGCAAGACCACCGAGAAGATCGACCGCTTCGGCCACAACCAGTTGAGCGTGTTCGGCATCGGCGCAAGCCAGACCGACAAGGTCTGGCGCGCCGTGCTGCGCCAGCTCGTGGTGCGCGGGTTATTGGAAGTCGATCACACCGCCTACGGCGCGCTCAAACTCACCCAGGCCGCCAAGCCGGTGCTGAAGGGCGAGGAAACCGTGATGCTGCGCGCCATCGAAGTGCGCCCGGCGCGCAGCAGGAAATCGCGCTTCGCATCCAGCTCCGGCGAAGGCGTCCACAACGACGAAGATCCGCTGTTCCTCTCCCTGCGCGCCTGGCGCCGCGAAACCGCCAACGAAAAAGGCGTCCCCGCCTACGTCATCCTGCACGACGCCACCCTGCGCGAAATCGCCGCGCGCCGCCCGGCCACGCTGGCGGACCTGGGCGAGATATCAGGACTGGGGACGAAAAAGCTGGAAGCCTACGGCGAGGCGGTGCTGGCGGTGGTGGAGGGGGGCTGAGCCGCCCTCCGGAAAATTACACGCCCTGTTTCAGGCTCGCCTCGATGAAGATGTCGAGGTCGCCGTCGAGTATCTTCTGTGTGTTGGTGGCTTCGACGCTGGTGCGCAGATCCTTGATGCGCGACTGGTCGAGCACGTAGCTGCGGATCTGGTGGCCCCAGCCGACGTCCGATTTGCCGGCTTCGAGCTTGTCCTGCTCGACCTGGCGTTTGCGCAGTTCGGCTTCGTAGAGCTTGGATTTCAGCATCGACATCGCCTCGGCGCGGTTCTTGTGCTGCGAGCGGTCGTTCTGGCACTGCACCACGATGCCGCTGGGCAGGTGGGTGAGGCGCACCGCGGAGTCGGTCTTGTTGATGTGCTGGCCGCCCGCGCCTGACGCGCGGTATGTGTCGACGCGCAGGTCGGCGGGATTGATGTCCACCTCGATGGAATCGTCGACTTCCGGATAGACGAACACGCTGGCGAAGCTGGTGTGGCGGCCGCCGGAGGAGTCGAACGGCGACTTGCGCACCAGACGGTGCACCCCGGTTTCAGTGCGCAGGGTGCCGTAGGCGTAGTCGCCCTCGATCTTGATCGAGGCGGACTTGATGCCGGCGACGTCGCCGTCGGATTCTTCCAGCAGCTCGGCCTTGAAGCCCTTGCGTTCGGCGTATTTCAGATATTGCCGCAGCAGCATCGAGGCCCAGTCGCAGGCCTCGGTTCCGCCGGCGCCGGCCTGGATGTCGATGAAGCAGTTGTTGGGGTCGGCCGGGTTGTTGAACATGCGGCGGAATTCCAGCGTGGACACATCTTTTTCCAGCGTGGCAATGTCGGCCTGCACTGCGGCGAGGGTGTCGTCGTCGTTTTCTTCGCGCGCCATTTCGAACAGTTCGGACGCATCCTTCAGGCCCGATGTCACGCGGTCGAGCACCAGCACCACGTCTTCCAGCGACTTGCGTTCGCGGCCCAGTTCCTGGGCACGGGCGGCATCGTTCCAGAAATCAGGCGCTTCGGACAGGCGGCTGACTTCTTCCAGGCGGTCTTTCTTGACAGCGTAGTTAAAGAAACCCCCTGAGTTGGGTGGCGCGCTCGCCCAGGTCGGCGAGTTTGGATTCGATCTGATTGAGGCTTTCGGCTTCCATGATTAGGGCTCGGTGATTAAGCGGAAAAGCCCCGGATTATAGCCCAGGCCAACACCAGGCCCAGACCTGCCGCGCCCATGCCGCCGATGGCGTGGCGTGCCAACGGCCAGCCGCCAATGCCGAGGGTGAGCGCCGATTTGAATGCCAGGTTGGCCAGGGTGGCGAGGGTGATGACATTGACCAGCACGGTCACGGATAGCTTGTCCAGGTTGTGCAGGCGCATGCTGGACAGCGTGATGGCGTCGACATCGGTCAGTCCGGACAGCAGCGCCACCGCATACAAGCCGCGTGTCCCGAGCCAGTCGGATAACCAGGCCGCCGCCAGCAGCACTACGCCATACATCAGGCCGAAGCCCAGCGCCGTACGCAGCTCGGTGGGGTTGCCCATTGCCAGTGGGGGCATTTCGCCCTGCGGCCGCAGCCGGTGCACGCCATAGGCTGCGCCCAGCGCGCCGATGATCAGGCCGCCTGCCAGCACCGGCAACAGTTGCGCCAGGACCGCGGGCGCCACAATTGCAGCCAGCACGCCCAGGCGCACCAGCACCATCAGGTTGGCCAGCACAATGACGACAACCGCAACCGGAATCATCGTGTCGCTGGTGCGGGCGTGACGGCTGAACGATAAAGTCGTTGCCGTCGACGATACCAGCCCGCCGAACAGGCCCAGCATCACCGCGCCGCGTTCCTGCCCGACCACGCGCAGGGCGGCATAGCCCGCCAGCCCGACGCCCGCGATCAGCACCACCATCCACCAGACCTGGTGGGGGTTGATCGCTCCGTAGGGGCCGTAATTCTGGTTCGGCAGCAGCGGCAGGATGATCAGCGCCAGCACCGCGAACTGCAGCACCGACAGCAGGTCGCGTCGGCTCATATGCTGGCTCAGGCCGCGCAACTCCGGCTTGAAATACAGCAGCATGGTCGCCGCGATCCCCAGCATCACCGCCAGCTGGAACTGGTCGTGCCACACCAGTACGCCGAGGCCGTAGCACAGCATCAGCGCCGCCACCGTCGTCGTGCCCGGGTCGCCGTCCGCAGGTTGGGGCGCGTGCAGATAGGCCGCAATCATCATGCCGCCGACCAGCAGCAGGCCCACCGCGATCAGCCACAGCGCACCCAGCTCGGTTGCCAGATGCGTCGTCAGCACGCCGAACAGTGCGGTCAGGGCAAAGGTGCGCAGCCCGGCCTTCGCCGCCGGGTTGCGCTCGCGCTCCAGCCCCATCAAGAGGCCGATCGCCAGCGCCACCACGTAGCGCGGCAGGGTGGCCAGTTCGGCAGGCAGCCAGTTCAGGATCTCGTCCATCTTGATTTGTTTTTCGGGGGGTATCGGTTGTTGTACCAAGTATGGCGCCGCCGGAACAATTCGCAATCGCCTTCAACCGGCACGCGCCTCAGGTTCGTTCGTTGGCGAGGCGGGCCGACAGGCCATGACGGCCGCCACCTGCGCTGCGGTTACCATATGCCACCCCTTAATCGCTATTTTCCATATCAGGCACCGAAATGCATCGAATGAAAGGTCTGCTCGCGCTGGTTTTTATCGTGATTTCCGGCTGTGGCCAGGACGATGAAACCGTCACTGGCGGAGTGGATTCGCCCTTCGTCAAGACCGCGGCGGTCGCATCTGCGGATGCGGGCATCGTCGGTCTTTCCGGAACCGTGCGCGCACGTCACGAGACGCCGGTGGCGTTCCAGGTGGGCGGGCGCATCGCTGCCCGGCGGGTGGATGCCGGCCAAACGGTGCGTGCGGGTCAGGTTCTGTTCGAGCTCGACGCGCGCGATCTCGAACAGGCATCCCAGGCCGCCCAGGCTGATGCCGCCGCGGCACAGTCGGCTCTCGCCACGGCGCGCGCCGAGCTGGGGCGGGTGCGGCAACTTAAAGGCCAGAATTTCGTGAGCGCGCAGGCGCTCGACCGCAGCGAGCTCGCCGAACGCGAGGCCCGCACCCGCTCGGATGCCGCCCGCGCGCAGCTGGCCCAGGCGCGCAATGCGTTGGGCTACGCCCGCCTGAGCGCGCCGGCAGCGGGTGTGCTGGTCGAGGTGAGCGGCGAACCCGGCCAGGTCGTGGCGGCCGGCCAGCGCGTGGCGATGCTGGCGCATGCTGGCGAGCGGGAAGTCGAGGTGTTCTTCCCGGATGCGGCAAGACCGCCTGCCACCGGTCAACTGGTCCGCGCAGACGGGGCGGCTTTGCCGCTGCGCTTGCGCGAGGTCTCCGGCGCGGTCGATCCGCAAAGCCGCACCTGGCGGGCGCGCTATTCGGTGTTGACCGGGGGTGACGCGCTGGCGCTCGGTTCGGTGGTGCGCGCCGCCTTTACCCTGCCGGGCGGCGACGGGCAGGCGCTGAGCGTGCCGATTGCCGCGCTGGACGAGCGCGGTGAAGGCCCGCGGGTGTGGACGGTGGTGGATGGGCGCGCCCAGCCGGTGGCAGTCGAGATTCTTGCGCTGGATGCCGAAACGGCGCGGGTGCGAGGCAGCCTGAAGGCGGGCGACACCGTCGTCGCGCTGGGCACCCACCTGCTTACCCCCGGGATGGCGGTGCGGGAACTGGCGCAATGAGCTTTCCCAACCTGTCCGCGCTCGCCGTGCGCGAGCGCGCGGTGACGCTGTTCTTCCTGATTCTGGCGGTGATCGGGGGCGTCTACGCCTTCCTGTCGCTGGGGCGCGCCGAGGATCCATCCTTCACCGTGCGGGTGATGATGGTTTCGGCAGTGTGGCCCGGCGCGACGCCGCAGGAACTGCAAGAGCAGGTGGTGGACCGGCTGGAAAAGCGCATCCAGGAAGTTGAATACCTCTACCGCATCGAAAGCACGATTCGACCGGGGCGGGCGGATCTGCAGGTTGAATTTCAGGACTACGCCCCGCAGGCCAAGGTCCCCGATCTGTTCTACCAGGTGCGCAAGCGCATGCAGGACGAAGCCCGCAACCTGCCGCAGGGGGTGATCGGGCCCCTCGTCAACGACGATTTTTCCGATGTCTATTTCAAGCTGATTGCGCTGACCGCACCGGGCATGCCGATGCGCGAGCTCACGCGTGAGGCCGAAGCCATCCGCGACCGGCTGCAGCGCACCGCGGGCGTGCACAAGGCCATCGTGCTCGGCGAGCGCACCGAGCGCGTGTACGTCGAATTCGACAATGCGCGCCTGGTCAATCTGGGCATCACGCCCGAGGCCATCGCCGCCGCCATCGACGCCAACAACCGGCTGGTTCCGGCCGGCCGCATCGAAACCGACGGTCCGCGCCTGTACCTGCGGATCGATGCCGACCTGTCCGATCCCGCGCAGCTCGCGGCGGTGCCGATCCGCATCGGCGAACGGCTGTTGCGCCTGTCCGACATCGCCACCATCCGCCGCGGCTACGAGGATCCGCCGAGCTACCTGGTGCGCGCGCGCGGCGAGGAGGCGGTGTTGCTCGGGGTGGTCATCAACGCGGGCGAAAACGGCCTCGAAGTGGGCAAGCGCCTGACGCGCTTTGTCGAGGACGAGCGCGCCAGGCTTCCGCTGGGCATGTCGCTTGCCGTGCTGACCGACCAGGCCGAAGCCATCGCCGGCGCGGTCAACCTGTTTCAGGTCAAGTTCCTGATCGCGGTCGCGGTGGTGGTGGGCGTGAGCATCCTCGCCCTAGGGCTGCGCGCCGGCCTGGTGGTCGGTATCGCGGTGCCGCTCACCCTCGGCATCACCTTCCTCGTGATGAAGCTGATGGGCATCAACCTCGACCGCATCACCCTCGGTGCGCTCATCATCGCGCTCGGGCTGCTGGTGGACGACGCCATCATCGCCGTCGAAATGATGCTGGTGAAAATGGAGCAGGGCTGGGACCGCGTGCGCGCCGCCGCGCATGCGTGGAGCGTCACCGCCGCGCCCATGCTGTTCGGCACCCTGGTGACGGTGGCGGGCTTCTTCCCCATCGGCTTTGCGCAATCGGGCGTGGGCGAATATGCGGGCAATATCTTCTGGGTGCTGGGGGTGGCGCTACTGGTGTCGTGGTTCGTGGCCGTGACCTTCGTGCCGTATCTGGGCGTCAAGCTGCTGCCCGGCTTTGCCAGCCAGGCGCACGGCGAGGCCGACCTCTACCAGAAGCCGCTGTACCGCCGCCTGCGCGCCGTCATCAGCGGGTGCGTGACGCACCGGAAAACCGTGGTCGCCGGTACGGTCGCGCTGCTGGTGCTGGCGATCGCGGGGCTGGCCGGGCCGGTGCAGAAGCAGTTCTTCCCGGGCTCCGATCGCCCGGAAGTGCTGATCAGCGTCTACCTGCCGCAAGGCAGCAGCATCGAGTACACGGACCGCACCGTGCGCAAGCTCGAGGCCATCCTCGCCCCCATGCCGGAGGTCAAGACCCTGTCGGCCTACGTCGGCGCCGGGGCGCCGCGTTTCTTCATTTCCGCCAACCCCGAACCGCCCGACCCCGCCTTCGCCAAGCTGATCGCGGTGACGCACGATGCCGCCGAGCGCGACAAGGTGATGGCCGAGCTGGAGGCGCACATCGCCCGCGGCGAGTTCGCCGAAGCGCGGGTGCGCGTCTATCGCCTGCTGTTCGGCCCGCCGGTGATCTGGCCGGTGAGCTTTCGCGTGGTCGGTTCGGACCCGCTCGAGCTGCGCCGCATCGCCCATCAGGTGCGCGAGGTCATGGCCGCCGATCCCAACACCCGCGACCCCCATCTGGATTGGGACGAACGCGCGCCCGTGCTGCATCTCGCCATGGACGTGCAGCGCCTGAGCCTGCTGGGCCTGACGCCGCTCGACGTCTCACAACAACTGCAATTCCACCTCGACGGCACGCCGGTGACCCAGCTTCGCCAGGACATCCGCACCGTCGAGGTGATCGCCCGCGGCGCCCCCAGCCGGCGCCTGGTTGATGCCGGCAGCCTGGCGACCTTCGAAGTGCTCACCCGCGACGGCCGCAAGCTTCCGCTCGGCCAGCTGGGCACGCTGGAGGTGCGCTACGAGGCGCCCGTGATCAAGCGCTACAACCGCGAACCCTTCGTCGCCGTGCAGGCGGAAGTGGAGGGCGCGCAACCCAACGACGTCACCGCCGCACTCTGGCGCAAGCTTGAAACGGTCCGAGAGCAGCTGCCCGCCGGCTACCGGATCGACATCGGCGGCGCGGTCGAGCAGTCCGGCAAGGCCAATTTATCGATCCAGAAACTGCAGCCGATGATGGTGGCCTTCATGCTCATTTTCATCATGCTGCAGATGCGTTCGTTCTCGGGCACCTTCATGGTCGTCGCCACAGCGCCGCTTGGCCTGATCGGCGCAGTCATCGCCCTGCTGCTGTTCAACCAGCCGTTCGGCTTTGTCGCGCTGCTCGGCCTGACCGGACTGGCCGGCATCCTGATGCGCAACACCCTGATCCTCACGCAGCAGGTCGCCGACAACTTCAAGGAAGGCATGCCCGCGCTGGACGCCGTCGTTGAAGCCGCCGTGCGCCGCGCCCGCCCGGTGGTGCTGACCGCGCTGGCCGCAGTCTTCGCCTTCGTGCCGCTCACCTTCGACAGCTTCTGGGGCCCGCTGGCCTACGTGCTCATCGGCGGCGTCGCGGTGGGCACCGCGATTACGCTGCTATTCGTGCCGGCGTTGTATGCGTTGTGGTTCCGGCTGGACGCTTCGCGGACCTGAGGGCGCGCGCGGCTGAAAACCGATTGACTGGTTTCAAAGGTACAGTCAGGACTCGCAGAATATTCGAAGCGTCAGAACGCTAGATGCGATTCGCTTTGTGCGCCCGCGTTCGTTAAATAAATTGGCGCAAACGGTTATGCTACCGGCTCCCAGGGGCTGCATGAGAGATCGCTCACATGAACAGCCAGTTCCCGGGCTTCCTGATCAACGACCTGCTCGATATGGAACAATACATGGCCGGCAAGCTGCATTTTGGAATGCGAATCCAGCCCCTGATGCCGCTGATCGAATACGCCCTGTGCGATAACCAGGCCTGCGCCAGCCGGCATGAAGTTGGGCTGCATCTGGCGCAAGGCGCCGGCCCGGTAGCCAGGCGCGAGCATTTCGCCGAACCAGGCGTCTGAGCATGCACATTCCCCCCATTCCGGAGAACGAGCCGCAGCGACTGCAGGCACTGCATGAGCGAGCGCTGCTCGACACTCCGGCGGAGGAGCGTTTCGACCGTCTGACCCGGCTGGCGCGGAGCATGCTTGGAACCCGGATTGCGCTGGTGTCGCTGGTGGACGCCGATCGCCAATGGTTCAAGTCGCGCCAGGGTCTGGACGCCTGCGAGACCGGGCGGGACATCTCCTTTTGCGGACATGCCATTCTCGACGACGCTATTTTCGAGATTACCGATGCCCGCCTCGATCCGCGCTTTGCCGACAATCCCCAGGTGACCGGGCCGCCCCATATCCGCTTCTACGCCGGCGCGCCGCTGACCACGGTCGATGGCTGCCGCATTGGCACCCTCTGTATCATCGATGAGCAGCCGAGAAAGTTGACCGCCGCAGAGCGAAGCGCGTTTCGCGACCTTGCTGATTGCGTGGAGGCGGAAATCAACCAGATCGATTTGCAACAGCAAAGCAAGGCCCTGAAAAGGGCTCAGCAGCTTGGTGATGTGATCGCACGGGTCCAATCAGGGTTCATCCGGGAAACCGATCGGCGGCTTGCTTTTGAAGGGCTGCTGACCGATGTTCTTGCCCTGACCGAGAGCGAATACGGTTTTGTCGGCGAAGTGCTGCGCACCGCGGAGGGCGCGCCCTATCTGAAGTCATGGGCCACCACCAATATTGCCTGGAACGATGCCACCCGCGCCTTTTACGACGCGCAGGCACCGCAGGGCATGGAATTCACCAACCTCAAGACCCTGTTCGGCGCGGCGATCGCCAGTGGCGAACCCGTCATCGCCAACGATCCCGGTCACGATCCGCGCCGGGGTGGCTTGCCCGAAGGCCATCCCGCGCTGAACGCCTTCCTCGGCATCCCCGTCCATCACGGCGGCGAGATGGTGGCCATGCTGGGCATTGCCAACCGGCCCGGCGGCTACGATCAGGCGCTGATCGATTTCCTGCATCCGCTGCTGGTTACCCTGGGCCAGCTGGTCGAGGCAGCGCGCATCCGGCAAAAGCACCGCGAAGGGCAGGTTGAACTGGCCCGGCTGTCACGGGTGGCCAGTCAGACCACCAACGGTGTGGTGATTACCGACGCGGACGGCCGTGTGGAATGGATCAATGAGGGCTTTACCCGCATTACCGGCTACACACTGGACGAGATGCGTGGTCGCAAGCCGGGCGATGTGCTGCAGGGCGAGGCGACCGACCCGGCGACAGTGGTGAAAATGCACGAAGCCCTGCAGCAGTGCCAGCCTTTTGATGTGGATATGATCAATTACAGCAAGGCGGGCCAGCCTTACTGGATCAATGTCAATTGCAATCTCTTGCGGGATGGCGCAGGCGCGCTGCAGGGTTTCATGGCGATCAAGTCGGATATCACCGAGCGCAAGCGCATGGAGCGCATGAAGAGCGAATTCGTGTCCACCGTCAGCCACGAACTGCGCACCCCGTTGACCTCGATCACGGGCGCGCTGGGCCTGATCGCGGGCGGCGCACTCGGAATATTGTCCGCGCAGGTGCAGCAGATGGTTGTCATCGCGCACAAGAACAGCCAGCGCCTGGGTTTCCTCATCAACGACCTGCTCGACATGGAAAAGCTCATGGCCGGCAAGCTGGATTTCGATGTGCGGGGGCAACCCCTGATGCCGCTGATCGAAGGCGCGATCCGCGACAACCAGGCCTACGCCGACCGGTACGGTGTGCGGCTGCATCTGGCGCAAGGCGCCGGCGCGGTACAGGTCGAGGTGGATACCCAGCGGCTGCAGCAGGTGCTGGCCAATCTGCTTTCCAATGCCGCCAAGTTCTCGCCCGAGGGAGGCGCGGTGGCGGTGCGAGCAAGCCTTGATGGTGCCCGCGTGCGGGTTGAGGTGACTGACCAGGGACCCGGTATTTCGGCCGAATTCCGCGAACGTATCTTCGAGAAATTCTCCCAGGCCGACGCTTCGGACAGCAGGCAAAAGGGCGGCAGCGGGCTGGGCCTGGCAATCAGTCGAGAACTGATCCGTCGCATGAATGGAACAATCGGTTTTGAGTCGGTAACCGGCGAAGGCGCCACTTTTTATTTTGAATTGCCTGTTCGTCGGGATGAGCACGCGACGAGAGACCATGCATGAGCCAGGGGACAATCGACCTTCGTGGCGGCGCCGGCCGTGTGACGCTGTTCGGCACCGCGCTCTTCAGCCGGCGGAGCATCCCGGCGTGGCTCGTCCTGGTCGCCGGTTTGCTCCTCACCGCGTTGCTGTCGATGGGCCTGGCGGAGCAGCGTGCCCAGAGCGCCGATCGGCAGTTCGAGTTGCATGTGAAGGAGTTGGTGGCGGAAATCGAGGAGCGCCTGCTCGACCATGAGCAGATATTGCTCGGCGGGGCTGCCCTGTTCGATGTCAATGGTCTGGTCACACGGGCACAGTGGCGCACCTATGTGGAACGTCTGTCCCTACAGGAACGCTACCCCGGTATTCAGGGCGTCGGCTTTAGCCGGGCGATCCCGCCAGCCGCACTGGCGGGCCATATCGCTGAGATGCGTGCCGCAGGCTTTCCCGAGTACACGATCAGGCCCGAGGGCGCCCGCCCCCTCTACACCTCCATCATTTATCTTGAACCTTTCGAGGGGCGCAATCTGGCTGCTTTCGGCTACGACATGCACTCCGAGCCGGTGCGGCGCCAGGCGATGCGGCTGGCGGTCAACAACGACAGGACAGCCATCTCGGGCAAGGTGAAGCTGGTCCAGGAGACGCATGGCAAGGAACAGGCCGGGTTTTTGATGTATGTGCCTGTTTATCGCCAGGGGATGCCGCTGGGCAGTGAAGAGGCGCGCTGGCAGGCGTTGCAGGGCTTTGTCTACAGCCCTTACCGGATGGCGGACCTGATGCAGGGCATTCTTGGCGGGCGCGATCTGGTGGTCGACTTTACCCTCCATGATGGCGAGCCGACGGCGGACACGCTGATGTATGACACCGCCACCGACCATGCTCAGGAAAGCGGGACGCCGCCTTCGCATCTGTCGAACCGGCGCATTGACGCCTACGGCCAGAGCTGGATGCTCTCGCTGCGAAGCCGTCCTGCTTTCCAGGCGCAATTCGAGTCGTCGCTCGACTGGATGATCCCCAGTCTGGGTGGGGGCATCAGCTTGTCGCTGTTTGCGCTTGTCGGGTCGCTGCTCGGTCGCCGGGAGCGCGCCCTGGCCCTGGCCAATGAAATGTCTGCCCGCCGGGCCGAGTCCGAGGAATTGTTTCACCAGTTTTTCCTGAACATGGGACAAGGCGTGGTGATCCATCAGCCCGATGGCCGCATCGTGGACGCCAACCCGGCCGCCGAGCGCATCCTTGGCCTGAGCCTGGCGCAATTGCACGATGTTGCTTCTTTGGGGTCGCGCTGGAAAACCATTCACGAAGACGGAAGTGATTTTCCGCTTGATGAACACCCGGCAATGGTGGCCCTGCGAGAAGGGCGTGTCGTGAACGACGTGGTGATGGGCGTGTGGCATCCCGCAGGATGGCGCTGGATCAAGATCGATGCCTATTCGCACAATGAAGGCGCTAGCAATGCGGAGCAAGGAGTCTATGCGGTATTCAGCGACATAACTGAGCAACGTGCTGCGGATATTGCAGTGCGCCAAGCCCAGAAGTTTCTCACCGACGTGCTCGCGGCAGCATCCGAGGTCGCCATTATCGCCACCGATCGCGACGGACTGGTCACGATCTTCAACAAGGGTGCCGAGCGTCTGCTCGGCTATAGCGCAGATGAAGTAGTGGGCAAGCTTACGCCCGCCGTTCTTCATGTGCCGGATGAGGTCGTGGCACGGGCGGCGGAGCTGAGTATCGAGTTTGGCTGCGCCGTCGAAGGGTTCCGGGTTTTTGTCGAAAAACCCGAACGCGA
Source organism: Hydrogenophilales bacterium (assembly GCA_024636675.1). Lineage (GTDB taxonomy): Bacteria > Pseudomonadota > Gammaproteobacteria > Burkholderiales > Thiobacillaceae > Thiobacillus. The sequence goes on from JAGXGM010000050.1 coordinate 34,334, forward strand.
CGGCTCGGAAACGCGTGAATGGACCTACGTTCACAAGAATGGCCACGCCATTCCGGTATCGCTGGTGGTGACCCCGATGCGTGACGATGCGGGCGAGATTACGGGTTATCTGGGCATTGCCGAAGACATCACTGCGCGCAAGCAGGCGGAAACTGCGCTGCGCGAGCAGGCGCAACATACGCAGGCGGTTCTCGACAACATGGTGGACGGCATCATTACCATCGACGGGGCCGGCATCATCGGTTCCTTCAATCCGGCGGCCGAGCATATCTTCGGTTACACCCCCGCTGAAGTGGTGGGCCGTAACGTCAAGATGCTGATGCCCAACCCACACCGCGATGCCCATGATGGCTATCTGCGCAATTACCAGGCCACAGGGGTGGCGCGCATCATCGGCATCGGGCGCGAGGTTGAAGGGCAACGCCGCGACGGCAGCCTGTTTCCGATGGACCTTGCGATTTCGGAAGTCACCCGTCAGGGACAGCCTCTGTACGTGGGTATGGTGCGCGACATCACCGAGCGCAAGCGGATGGAGCGCATGAAGAGCGAGTTCGTGTCCACTGTCAGCCATGAGCTGCGCACGCCGCTGACCTCGATTTCCGGTGCGCTGGGCCTGGTGGTCGGGGGCGCGCTCGGCGCACTGCCGGAACAGGCGAGGCAGATGGTCGAGATCGCGCACAAGAACAGCCAGCGCCTCACCCATCTCATCAACGACCTGCTGGACATGGAGAAGATCGCGGCCGGCAAGCTGCACTTCGAAATGCGGCCGCAGCCGCTGATGCCGCTGATTGAACAGGCGCTGGAAGCCAACCGGCCGTATGGCATCGAGCGTCAGGTGACTCTGGTTTTAAATGGTGAGGCAGCCGCTGCCGAGGTGCGGGTGGACAGCCAGCGTCTGATGCAGGTGCTGGCCAATCTGATCTCCAATGCGGTCAAATTCTCGCCCGATGGTGGCACGGTGGAAATCACGGTGCGGACAATTGACGGGAAGGCAAGGGTCGCCGTGGCAGATCACGGTCCCGGTATTCCCGAGTCGTTCCGCGCATCCGTCTTCCAGAAATTTTCCCAGGCAGACGCCTCGGATACCCGGCAAAAGGGTGGCACCGGCCTTGGTCTGGCGATTACACGGGAACTGGTGGAGCGTATGGGCGGCCGGATCGGCTTCGACTCGGTGGAAGGCGACGGCGCCACGTTCTGGTTTGACCTGCCCTTGTTTGTTGCCGCCATGGGCGTTGTAGCATGGAGCGCGCCTGAGGGGGACGCCGATGCGCCATGTATCCTGGTGGTGGAGGACGATCCGGATATCGCGCAGGTGCTGGGACTGATGCTCACCCGTGCCGGCTATCAGGTCGATATCGCCGGCACCGGCGCCGAGGCGTTGCGTGCCCTGCAGCAGACACCTTACGCCGCCATCAGTCTGGACCTGATGCTGCCGGACATCAGCGGCCTGGAGATCATTCGCCAGGTGCGCCAACGGCCGGAAACGGCCGACCTGCCCATCGTGGTGGTATCGGCCAAGATGGAGGAAGGGCGGTTGGCCATCAGCGGCGATTTTTCCAACATCGACTGGCTGGCCAAGCCGTTCGACGAGAACCGCCTGCTGTCTGTGATTGACGGAATGGTCTCGACGGTCGGTTCATCGCATCCGCGGGTGCTCCACGTGGAAGATGATGTCGATCTGCATGAGGTGATCCGCGCCATGGTGGGTGGGCGCTTCGATTTCGATCTGGCAACCACCTTGGGCGAGGCCCGTGCCCGGGTGATGCTGGAGCACTTCGACGTGGTGATTCTGGACCTCAACCTGCCGGACGGTTCCGGCTGGGATCTGCTGCCGGATATCCGGCTGCGACAACCGGATGCACGGGTCGTTATCCTGTCCGGCACCGACATGACGGCGGACGAATCACGCAAGGTGGAGGCCGTTCTGCTCAAGTCGCAGGTTTCGCCGCGCGAACTGCTTGACGCCCTCAGCACCCGTATTCAATCATTCAAATTCAAATGGAACAAGTCATGAGCACCTTGCAGCGTATTTTGTACGTGGAGGACGAGCCCGACATCCAGGCGGTGGCCAAGCTGGCCCTGGAAATGGTGGGCGGCTTTACGGTGAAGGTCTGCTCATCCGGCGAGGAGGCGCTGCGCGAGGCGGTGGCTTTTGCACCCGACATGATCCTGCTGGACGTGATGATGCCGGGCATGGACGGCCCCAGTACCCTCAAGGCACTGCGCGCGCTGCCTGGCCTGGCCGAATTGCCGGTGGCCTTCATGACTGCCAAGGTCCAGCCGGCCGAAGTGGCGCACTACAAAACGCTGGGCGCACGCGATGTGATCGCCAAGCCCTTCGACCCCATGGCGCTGGCCAGCCAGGTTCGGGCCATCTGGGAGGGATAGGCAGGTGGACGACAAACTCAAGGCGGCCATGGCCGCGCAACTCGCGCAATTGCGCAATGACTATCTGGCACGGCTGCCTGCGGAACTGGCCACGCTGCAGGGTCTGGGTGCAGGCCTGAGCGGAGGCGACGCCGATCGCGCCAGCCTCGATGAACTTCACCACCGCCTGCACAAGCTGGCCGGCTCGGGGGGCACTTTCGGCCTGGCTGCCCTGAGTGCGGGTGCGCGCACGCTGGAACAGCGGGTCAACGGCTGGCTGGCAGGCTCGCTGGATGGACAGGGTGCGCAGGCTCGCGAGGCTTTTTCGGCGGCGCTGGCCGCGCTGGGCGAAACGTTGACCGGAGCCGATGTCCCGCCGGCAAGCGTCGCCCAGGCTCGCGGCGCCGTGGCAGCACCCGGCAAATCGACCCGGGTGTGGCTGGTGGAAGACGATGTTCTGCTCGGTGAGGAACTGGGGCGCCAGCTCGGGTCCTTCAACTATGTGGTGCGCCGGTTTACGCGGATTGGCGACGCCGAGCACGCCGCGCGGACGGAACGCCCCGACATGCTCATCATGGACGTCATGTTCGAGCAGGAAGGGGAAAACGCAACCGAGGTGTTTGCCCTGCACCCGAACCTGCGGGCGCTTGACTGCCCGCTGCTATTCATCACCTCCATGGATGATTTCCAGTCGCGAGTGCGTGCCGCGCAGCTGGGTGCCCTGGGTTATTTCCTCAAGCCACTGGACGTTCCCCGGCTGGTGAGCCGGATGACGCACATTTTTGAACAGCAGTACGCGCCGGCGCAACGGGTGCTGATTGTCGATGACGATAGTGATCTGGCCGAGCATTACCGGCTGGCCCTGCTGGCCGCCGGGATGGAGGCGGACGTGCTGCAGGAGCCTGTGGCCATCATGGAAAAGATTGCAGCTTTCCGGCCTGAGCTGGTGCTCATGGATATGCATATGCCCACCTTTTCAGGGCCGGATCTCGCGGGGGTGATCCGCCAGCATGACAAGTGGTCCAGTCTGCCCATCGTTTACCTCTCTGCCGAGACCGATCTCGACCGGCAGATGGAGGCGATGGACCGCGGTGCGGATGATTTCCTGACCAAGCCGATTTCCGACGCCCAGCTCGTTGCGGCCGTGCGCATCCGCATCGAGCGCGCCCGCCATCTGGACGAGCAAATCAATCGTGATAGCCTGACCGGGTTGTTGAAGCATGCCAGCGTCAAGGAGGCGGCCGCGATCGAGGTGATTCGTTCCCGCCGCAACGGCAAACCCGTCAGCTTGGCGATGCTGGACATCGACCATTTCAAGTCGGTGAATGACACCTATGGACATGCGGTGGGCGATGTCGTCATCTCGTCGGTCGCCATGCTGCTGCGCCAGCGCCTGCGCCAATCCGACATCGTCGGCCGCTATGGCGGTGAGGAATTCGTCGCGGTGCTGCCGGAATGCGATGCCGGGCATGCGCGTCTGTTGATGGAGGATATTCGCCAGCGTTTTGCCTCTTTACGCTTCAGCCACGAAGGGAAAGAATTCAACTGCACGCTTTCCGTTGGCCTGGCCTGCTCGGCCGCCTACCCGGACAGCGATGGCGCAGCATTGCTCGTCGCTGCCGACGAAGCCCTGTATGTCGCCAAACGGGGCGGCCGCAATCAGGTTCGGGAGAGGAAACCTGCATGACAACGAATATGGAAGCTTTCCAGGCATTGCTGGGGGGAATGCGTGCCGACTTCCTGGCCGAGCTGCCGGAACGCTCCGACAGTTTCGAAGGATCGATCCTGACCCTGGAAAAATCACCAGGCGACCGCGAGGCCTTCAATGAACTATACCGGGGCGTTCATAGCCTGAAGGGTTCGGGAGGCACCCATGGTCTTTCCATCATCACCACGATTTGCCACCAGCTGGAAAATCTTCTCAGCGAGACCGAAGCCCGGCAGGAATTCAGCACCGCCTTCGCCACACGGGCGCTGGCCTACGTCGATCTGTTGCGCCAGGTCGAGCCAGCCGCGCGGCAGGCGCAGCCGAACTTTTCGGCCATCGTGGCCGAGTTGGAGACCTTGCACCGATTGAGGCTGCAACGCCGCAAGGCCGGCCTGATCGCGGAGTCCTCCAGCGTGATGACCGGGCTCTATCAGAAGGCACTGGAGACGTTGCCGCTGCAACTGACGGTGGTGGACGATGGCCTGACGGCACTGGCGCGCCTGTTGCATGAGCCGTTCGATTTCGTCATCGTCGGGCGTGAACTCAAGGAGCTCAACGGCCTGGCCCTGATGATCGCCGTGCGGGCCGCCAAGGCGCGCAACCAGGACATCCCGGCGATTCTAGTGAGCAGCAAGCGCGGCTCGCTACCGGATCAGGCACGCTTCAGCGCCACCCTTTCACGCGACCAGAAACTTGCCGAGAACCTGGTTGCCGTTGTGCGGACGATATTGCCGGCGTGACGTCGTTACCGGGGCAAACAGCGTGAAGTTTTTTTGATGCTTTGTGAAGCGTTCCGCCCCTCCAATCCTTGGTGCTCCGACTCCATAGCGCACCGCTCAATACCGAGTCTGACAGCCCCCCTAAACGCAAAAAACCACCCTGAATGTGGTCTGGGTGCGAAAAGTGGAACGGTTCACTCAGAATGCCGTCAGGCTTTGGCACCAAGGCCTCGTGCCATTTCAATATACAGCGCTTCCACACGCTCCCGTGCCCACGGGGTACGACGAAGAAACTTGAGGCTCGACGCAATACTGGGGTCATGGGTGAAGCAGCGGATCGCAATTTTCCGCCCCAACGCATCCCAGCCATGGAACGCAACCAGTTCCTTCAATGTCTGTTCGAGCGTGACGCCGTGGAGTGGATTATTGGGCTGACTTTCTTGCAAGATTTTGGACCAGATCAGGCTTCGGCAGGTTTCACTGGATCGCCGTGCGCATCCTGTCCAGTTTCTCGACCACAGCCTGATAGAGATCGCCGTCAGCGTCGGGATTGCGGTCTGGATGATGTGCGCTACGGATCTTCTTCAGCGCAGCCATATCGTCGGGCAGGTCATGCACTTTGGTCACCCGGTCGCCGTTCTTGACCATCTCGCGCTGAACCTCGGCCTCTGCGCCTTCGCGTGTGTCGTGCAAGCGCTTGCTGCCAAGACGCCAGCCATCCTGAGTCCTGCGCGGTGACTGATTTTTCTCGCCATCAAACCAGACCCATCTGCCGGTGTCAGGATCCAGTTCAAAACGAATGGTGGTGATGCCATAGGTGTAAACGGGCGGCGTGAGGTCCCTGGCGAACATCTTGAACGTGCCGACAGTGCCCACGTCGGCGAGGTAATACGCGCCAGCCTCATGGGGGCAGAATGCGCCGCTGGGCGTTGGCCCGGGTGTGGTGTCGCTACGCAACGAATCCACTTCAGCCTTGCGGCTGGCGTTCAATGCGGCCCGGCGTTGTGCGTTGGTCACTCTCGTTACTCCTTATTAGTTAAACCCCACTGGGATCACGAACTGCAGCGCCCAGGCGGCTGGAGAACGGCTTCAATGGTGGAACGGCATGCTCTCCCTGCATCCGATCATCTGGCTGAGTCTGCGGCCCGCTGGGAATTACTGCGGCGGGCTGCGACCCGGCTACGGTGGATCAGAATTGAAAAGCCCCGCATCGCTGCAGGGCTCTTGGTATGTGGCTCCCCGACCTGGGCTCGAACCAGGGACCTGCGGATTAACAGTCCGTCGCTCTACCAACTGAGCTATCGGGGAATAGGAGAGCGCGCATTCTAGAGTCGGCGGGCTTTTCGGTCAAGCCTTATAGCCGCTAACCGTCACTTTCCACCTGTAATTCCGGGACGTGGCTGAAGGCGATGCGCATCGGCGCGGCGCCGCGACCGCTGTGGGCGCCGCCGAAGTACAGGGTGTTGGGGCCGTAGCGCTGGTTGATCTGGTCGAGCACGCTGTTGAGGTTTTCGTGCTGGTCGTCGGGGTCGAACAGGTCGCGGGTGATCTGGCTGTGCTCGGCGAGGTGGAGCAGGGTGACGCCGACTTTGAGGATGGGAGCGGGATCGGGCGGGCGGCGTTGCCATAGCTCAGCCAGCACGGGGTTGAATTTGAGGGTGTCGGCATGCGGCGAGAAGCGGGCCTGATCGGACCAGTGGGCGGGTCCGTTGCCGCGTTGCAGGTAACTCAGGTGCAGGCCGAGGCCGCCGGCGCAGTTGCCGTAATGGCGCATCCGCATCGCGGCTTTGTGCAGCAGGCGGTAAAGCACTGCCAGGGCGGAGGCGGGGTCGCGCAGGTCGGGCGCGAGCACGTGCGAATGGCCGACGCTGGCACGTTGGGTGGGGGTGGATGCCACCGTCTCGCCGCGCAGCCTGGCATAAAAGCGTTCGCCTTCGATGCCACCCCAGGCCTGGCACAGGGTGTTTTTGCTGGCGGCGCATAGTTGTTCGACGCTGTGAATGCCAAGCCGGTTGAGGCGCGGCTCCATGGCGCGCCCGATGCCGGTGAGGGCACCGAGCTTGAGGCCGTACAGGTGCTGCGGCAGCTCGTTCTGGCGGATCACGACCAGCCCGTCCGGCTTTTGCATGTTCGACGCGGTCTTGGCGAGAAAGCGATTGGGCGCGATGCCGACCGAACTGTGCAGGACCTTGCCCACCTGGTCGTAGATCGCCTGCTTGATCTGCCGCCCGAGGGCGACGGCGTTGGCTTCCTCGCGGTCGCTGCCCATCAGCTCGCAAGCCATTTCGTCGATCGACAGCACAGCGCCGACGGGGGTGCACGATTCGACCGCGGCGACGATGCGGTGATGGATTTCCACGTAGGTGGCCGGGCGCGCCTGCACGAACACGATGTCGCGGCATAGCTTGCGGGCCTGCCACACCGGGGTGCCGGTCTTGATGCCGAATCGCTTGGCGTCGATGCTGGCCGCGATGCAGCAGGTGGTGTCGGCCATCACCGGCAGCACGCCCACCGGCTTGCCGCGCAGTTCGGGACGCAGCTGCTGCTCGACCGATGCGAAGTAGGAATTGAGATCGACGTATAGCGTATGCAATGACATGGCGCGCTTCACTTATCACTCCGGCGGTGCAGGGTTGTTGCCGTTTGAGTGGTTTGACAGCGATGGCCTGTCCCATGCGGGGACAAGCGCGGGGGTGCGGATCAATGCTGATTATAGTGTATATATGTACACTATAATTGATTAATTCAGCTCAGCCCGGGTTCACCAGATTCATCCGTTCCAGCCGCTGGCACAGGGTGTCGATGATGCGGCGCGACAGTGGGGCGGAATGACGCATCAACTCTTCTATGACGTGCGGCGGCAGCGCCAGCACGGTGATCTCGGTCTCGGCTACCACCGAGGCGGTGCGTTTTTCATCCAGCAGATAGGCCATTTCGCCGAACAGCTGGCCTTCGTGGAGCTCGCCCAGGCGACGCGGGCCGGCGGGGGTGTTCTTGTAGACCACGGCGCGGCCGGCGTGGAGGAAATAGGCGTCGCGCGAGTCGTCGCCTTCCGCGATCAGCGTATGGCCGGCGGGGAGGATATGGCCGTAGGTTTCCAGCAGGCGCTGGATATCGCCGAAGATATAGGCTTCGACCTTGCCGGTGCTTGTGTCGCTGCCGGCAAGAAACAGCTTTTCCAGCGCGGTGATGTCGGCCTTGCCGTAGGCGTACAAGGCCTGCGCCCACAAATACAGCAGAAGAAAAGAGAAATAGGCGCCGATCAGCACGAAGACCACGCCGCCGAGCGCACCGTACAGGCTGTGGTAATTCTCCAGCTTGAAAAAGGTGCTGAAGAGTGCAAGCAGCAAGCCCAGACTCATGGTGGCGCCCAATGCAAACGCCGCGGCGACGCGGGCACTCGCACGTCGCCGCGGCAGCCGCCAGTAGGCGGCGAACAACAACGACCAGCCCATGGCAAAGACAAACAGCGTATTGAGCACCTGCAACACCTGCGCATTGCCGGTGCCGATGAAGTTGTTCTGTGCCAGAAAGCTCAGCGTCACCTGCGCCAGCGCGGCCACGCACATCAGCAGAAACAATACCGGCAGGATGATCAGTGGCAGCACCCACGACACCATTGCATTGCGCTTGCTCGGGCTGGGAAAGATGATGCGGAACGCATTCTGTACCGCGTTGACCAGCCAGCGCGAAGACAGTACCAGGGTCAGCAGGCCGACGCCGCTTGCAGCCAGTTGGGTCTGGCGCGCGATGAAGCCCAGCGCGGCGAGGCTTTCCAGTTGCATCTGATCGTAGAGCGCCGCCATCAGGATGGTGGCCGGTACCGAGTCTGCGGCGATGCGGTTCAGCAGCTGCAGGGCATAGCTCAACAGCAGCAACAACGGCGTGGCCGAGAGCAGGAAATAAAACGCCGTTGCTGCGGCATGGTTTTGCAGGCCGTTCTGGCCGAACAGTCGCAGGGTGGTGTAGGTAAGCTGAAGCAGCCAGCCAAGCGTGCCGCGCGTAGGAGGCAGGGCGAGATTTCGAAACATGGCCCTAGCCTACCTGCGCCCGGGCTGCTAGGCCAGTGCGGCGGTGATGCGTTTGAGCGCTTTTTCCAGATTGGCTTGCGAGGTGGCGAACGACAGGCGGATGTAGCCTTCGGCGCCGAACGCCGACCCGGGTACGACGGCGACGTCGGCGGACTCCAGCAGGTATTCGGAAAACGCGATGTCGGTCGGTTCTTCAATGATGTCGCGCGCCAGCAGGTTCATGATCGCGGGGCGGACGTCGGGAAAGGCGTAGAACGCGCCACCGCTGTCCACGCACTTGAAGCCGGGGAGGGCGTTGAGCGCGTCGACGACATAGCGATGGCGGGTCTTGAAGGCGTCGAGCATCGGGGTGATGCAGCCCTGGTCGCCGTTCAGCGCAGCTTCGGCGGCCACCTGCGAGATCGAGGTGGGGTTGGAGGTGGACTGCGACTGCACGTTGGTCATCGCGCGCAGGATGGCTTCCGGACCGGCCGCGTAGCCGATGCGCCAGCCGGTCATCGAATAGGCTTTCGACACGCCGTTCAGCACCAGGGTGCGGTCGTACAGGTCAGGGCAGACGTTGAGGATGTTGACGAAGGGCAGGTTGTCCAGCCGGATGTGCTCGTACATGTCGTCGGATGCGATCAGCACGCGCGGGTAGTTGCGCAGCACGGCGCCAAGCGCGGCCAGCTCATCGCCACTGTAGACCGCGCCGGTGGGGTTGGACGGGCTGTTGATGACGAACAGTCGGGTCTTCGGCGTGATCGCTGCTTCCAGTTGCGCCGGGGTGATTTTGAAACCCTGTTCGATGCCGGCCTCGACGATCACCGGGCGGCCGTCGGCGAGGAGCACGATGTCGGGATACGAAACCCAATAGGGCGCGGGGATGATGACCTCGTCGCCGGGATTGATCACCGCCAGCGCCAGGTTGAAAAAGCTCTGCTTGCCACCGCACGACACCAGGATCTGCTTGGGCGTGTAGTCGAGTCCGTTATCACGCTCGAATTTGGCGATGACCGCCGCCTTCAGGCTGGGGGTGCCATCGACTGCCGTGTATTTGGTGAAGCCGGCGTTGATCGCTGCGATCGCCGCATCCTTGATGTGCTGCGGGGTGTCGAAATCGGGTTCGCCGGCGCCAAGACCGATGATGTCGCGGCCGCTCGCCTTGAGCGTGGCGGCGCGGGCAGTGACGGCCAGAGTAGGGGAGGGCTTGATGGCCTGTACGCGGCGGGAGAGTTCCACAGTGGTTCCTTCATGCACCCGCGGTGGCAGAGTGCTACTATCGATAAGTTGTTTTTTGCCGCGCGATTTTAACCCGAATGTTTTATAAATTCGCGGGATGATCACGCAGGATTTTTGTCCCCGCAAGGGGGATGCCGTATCCGTAAGCACTAACGGCTCCGCTATTTTGCTGGGGATATTGTGAAGGGCGGCGTAGTGATTCATACGCCCGACTGTGTGGTTGTTGCCGGTTTATCGGCTTTGCAAGCCACGGTCTGCACCCTGCGGGTGGACTTTTCATGCGAAACAGTAGCACCCATAAAGGGTACGCCGGATTCGCAAGCTCTCAAGCGCAACGAGTCCGCTGATCAGCGAGGGCGTGCGTTAATTTTGAAATGTCCGGGTTCATGATGTTCGTTACCTTCCCCAATAGCCCGTTCCGTCTGTTCAAGCCGTTTGAGCCCGCTGGCGACCAGCCGCAGGCCATCGAAAAACTGGTCGAGGGCATCGAGGACGGCTTGGCGTACCAGACCCTTCTGGGGGTGACCGGCTCGGGCAAGACGTACACCATGGCCAATGTGATCGCCCGGCTGGGGCGGCCGGCGCTGATCATGGCACCGAACAAGACCCTGGCGGCGCAACTCTATTCCGAAATGCGCGAGTTCTTCCCGGAAAACGCGGTCGAGTATTTCGTCTCCTACTACGATTACTACCAGCCCGAGGCCTACGTGCCGTCGCGCGACATGTTCATCGAGAAGGATTCCAGCATCAACGAGCACATCGAGCAGATGCGCTTGAGTGCGACCAAGTCGCTGCTGGAACGGCGCGACACAGTGATCGTCTGCACCGTGTCGGCGATCTACGGCATCGGCGACCCGTCCGACTACCACAGCATGATTCTGCTGTTGCGCGAAAACGAGAAGATGACGCAGCGCGACGTCATCCTGCGGCTGACGCAGATGCAATACGACCGCAACGACATCGAGTTCAAGCGCGGCGTGTTCCGCGTGCGCGGCGACGTTATCGACATCTTCCCGGCGGAACACGCGGAAACCGCGATCCGCGTCGAGCTGTTCGACGACGTGGTGGAAACCCTGCACCTGTTCGACCCGTTGACCGGGCAGATCCTGTCGAAAGTGTCGCGCTTCACCGTGTTCCCGTCGAGCCATTACGTCACGCCGCGCGAGACGATTTTGCGGGCCATCGAGCAGATCAAGGTCGAGCTGCGCGAGCGGCTGGAGTGGTATTACGCCAACGGCAAGCTGGTCGAGGCGCAACGGCTGGAGCAGCGCACCCGCTTCGATCTCGAAATGATGGTCGAGCTGGGCTTCTGCAAGGGCATCGAGAACTACTCGCGGCACCTGTCGGGGCGCCAGCCCGGCGAGCCGCCGCCGACGCTGATCGACTACCTGGCGAAGGACGCGCTGATGTTCATCGACGAGTCGCACGTCACCGTGACGCAGGTCGGCGGCATGTACAAGGGCGACCGCTCGCGCAAGGAAAACCTGGTCGACTACGGCTTCCGCCTGCTGTCTGCGCTCGACAACCGGCCGCTCAAATTCGAGGAATTCGAGGCGCTGATGCCGCAGACGGTGTTCGTCTCCGCCACCCCGGCCAAGTACGAGGCCGAGCATTCGGGCCAGGTGGTCGAGCAGCTGGTGCGCCCGACCGGCCTGGTCGATCCGCTGATCGAGGTGCGCCCGGCGTCGGCGCAGGTCGACGATTTGATGTCCGAAGCGAGAAAACGCATTGCCGTCGGCGAGCGTGTGCTGGTGACGACGCTGACCAAGCGCATGTCCGAGGACCTCACCGATTACCTGGCCGAACATGGCATCAAAGTGCGCTATCTGCACTCCGATATCGACACTGTCGAGCGCGTCGAGATCATCCGCGACCTGCGGCTGGGCGAGTTCGACGTACTGGTCGGCATCAACCTGCTGCGCGAAGGCCTCGATATTCCCGAAGTGTCGCTGGTGGCAATTCTCGACGCCGACAAGGAGGGCTTCCTGCGTTCCGAGCGCGCGCTGATCCAGACCATCGGCCGCGCGGCGCGCCACCTGCATGGCACCGCGATTCTCTACGCCGACCGTATCACCGACTCGATGCGGCGCGCGATGGATGAAACCGAGCGCCGCCGCAACAAGCAGATCGCCTTCAACCTTGAGCACGGCATCACCCCGCGCGGCGTGGTCAAGCGGATCAAGGACATCATTGATGGTGTCTACGATGCAGACACCTCGCGCCAGGAACTCAAGGCGGCACAGACTGTGGCCGAATACAAGATACTGGACGAGAAAGCGCTGACCAAAAAGATCAAGAAGCTGGAAAAGGAAATGCTGGATGCGGCGAGAAACCTCGAATTCGAAAAGGCCGCGGAACTTCGCGACCAGTTGAAGGAACTCAAGCGGGTGTTATTTGGTGTGGAGGAACATGACTAAAATTTTGATGGTCTGCATGGGAAATATTTGCCGCTCGCCGATGGCGGAGGGCATGTTGCGCAAGGCTCTCCAGGAGGCCGGCCTCGATCGGCATGTGGAAGTGGATTCCGCCGGCACCCATGCCTACCACGTCGGTTCGGCGCCCGATCCGCGCGCGCAGCAGGCGGTTTTGCAGCGCGGCGCGGATATCAGCCGGCTGCGCGGACGCAAGGTGGTGGACGAGGATTTCGAGCTTTCCGATTACATTTTGGTGATGGACGGCGACAATTACAGCAAGCTGATCCAGCGTGCGCCCGCGCACCATCACGGCAAGATCCGCCGGCTGTTGTCGTTCAGCCGCAAGTATCCCAATCTCGACGTGGTCGATCCGTATTACGGCGGCGTCCGGGGATTCGAGGAAAATCTCGACATGATCGAGGATGCCGTGCAGGGGCTGATCCGGGAAATCAGCGGCGACAACCAGGTGAAAATGCGTTCAGGCCGCTGACCGCTTGTTGCTGCTCGCCACAAAAAACAAGGGCCGCTAAAAAGCGGCCCTTGTTTTTGTGCGGTGCAGGCTTTACTTCGCCTGGGTTTCCACCTGAACCAGCGGCTCCTGTACCTCATTCACCTGCGGACGTGCCCGCCGGCGGCTGGGGTGGGGGGTTGACGAGGCGGACGGCGCGGCCGGCTCGTCAGCAGGCGCAACCACTGGTGCGCTGGTTTCCACCTGCATCAAACTGACCGGTTCGGCTTCGGCTTTGACCACGGGGCGACGGCGACGACGCGGACGTCCGGATTCGTGGGTTTCGGCCGCTGCCGTGGCCGCAGCAGCAGTTTCCACTTGCTGCAGATTGGTCGCGGCATCCCCCAAATCCGCCAGGACGACGGCGGGCGAGGCCGTGACCGCAGTCGTCGTTTCCAGCTCAAACGCCTGCTGCTTGGGCGCTGCGGGTACGCGGGCAGCCTTGGGCGTACCCGCAATTTCGATGATCGCGTGGAAGCCGGCAGGTGCCGCGCTAGCATTGATCCCGGCCTGCATCGTGCCTTCGCCCATGCCCGCTTCAGTTTCCGGACGGGCTTCGCGCGGGCGGCGATTGCCGCGTCCACGGCGGCTGCGCGATTCGCGTTTTTCCTCGCTGGCGGGTTCACGCAGCGCTTCGACCGGTTCCGTAACCTGCGGTGCAATTTCGGCTTCGGGGCGTGGTTTGGGCTGACGCGGCGGGCGCGGCTGTTTGGGCTGTTCGCTGCCGCGACCCTCACGACCCTCACGACCCTCACGACCCTCGCGACCCTCACGACCCTCACGACCCTCGCGACCCTCGCGACCCTCGCGACCCTCGCGCGGCGCAGCCTGACGCGGCTCATTCGGGCGGACTTCCCCGCCACGCCCTTCTCCACGGCCGCGACGCTGGCCAGGTTTGCGGTCACGGTCACGCCGCTCACTCGGCCGTTCGCCGCGGGTGAGGGCGGGAACCGGCTCGGGTGCGGCTGTGGCTGCGGGTGCTTCTTCACCCTGCTTTTTGAACCAGCCGAAAATGCGCCCGAACAGGCCGGGCTGCGGCTGGGGGGCGGCCGCAATGGCTGGCCGCGCGGTGGGTGCCGGTTGCGCGGGCGCAATCGATTTGACCGCGGCGATCTGGCGGACTGGGGCGGCCTCTTGCGCGGTCTGGTAGATGGACTCGGGTTCCGGCAGGGCCACCAGCTTGTAGCTTGGTTCAGCAGCCCCACTCAGGTTCAGTTCATCGTGGCGCAGCCGGGTCATGCTGTAGAGCGGTGTTTCCAGATGAACGTTGGGGATCAGCACCACGTTCACCTTGAGGCGCGATTCGATGGTGTGAATGTCGACGCGCTTCTCGTTGAGCAGGAAGGTGGCGACGTCGACAGGAAGTTGTACATGCACAGCGCCCGTGTTCTCCTTCATTGCCTCTTCCTGCAGGATGCGCAGGATGTGCAATGCGGACGATTCGGCGCCGCGGATGTGGCCGGTGCCGTGGCAGCGCGGGCACGGGGTATAGCTGGTCTCGCCGAGCGAGGGTTGCAGCCGTTGGCGTGACATTTCCAGCAGGCCGAAGCGCGAAATTTTGCCGGTCTGCACGCGGGCGCGGTCGTGATGCAAGGCATCACGCAGGCGGTTTTCGACTTCGCGCTGATGCTTGGCTTCTTCCATGTCGATGAAATCGATCACGATCAGGCCGCCGAGGTCCCGGAGGCGCATCTGGCGGCCGATCTCGTCGGCCGCTTCGAGGTTGGTGTTGTAGGCGGTCTGCTCAACATCGCTGCCCTTGGTGGCGCGCGCCGAGTTGACGTCGACCGACACCAGCGCTTCGGTGTGGTCGATCACGATGGCGCCGCCGGAGGGCAGGTTGACCTGGCGCGAATACGCCGATTCGATCTGGTGTTCGATCTGGAAACGCGAAAACAGCGGCACGTCGTCGTGGTAGAGCTTCACCTTGTCGACGTTGTCCGGCATGACGTGCGCCATGAACTGCTGCGCCTGCTCGTAGATGTCTTCGGTGTCGATCAGGATCTCGCCGATGTCCGCCGAGAAGTAGTCACGGATGGCACGGATCACCAAGCTGCCTTCCTGATAGATCAGAAATGCGCCTTTTTGCGTGCCGGATGCGCCATCGATGGCTTTCCACAGGCTCAGCAGGTAGTTCAGGTCCCACTGGAATTCCTCGGCGGTGCGGCCGATGCCGGCGGTGCGGGCGATCAGGCTCATGCCTTCGGGAATTTCAAGCTGCGCCAGGGTGTCGCGCAGTTCGTTGCGGTCCTCACCCTCGATGCGGCGCGAGACGCCGCCACCGCGCGGGTTGGTCGGCATCAGCACGACGTAGCGGCCGGCCAGCGAAACGTAGGTGGTGAGGGCGGCGCCCTTGTTGCCACGCTCGTCCTTTTCCACCTGGACCAGCAGTTCCTGGCCTTCTTTCAGGTTTTCCGGGACGCGGCCGCCGTTGGGCAGGCAGGTGCGGGAAATTTCCTTGAACGGCAGAAAGCCGTGGCGCTCGCAGCCGTAATCGACGAATGCGGCTTCCAGGCTGGGCTCGACGCGAGTGACGACACCCTTGTAGATATTGCCCTTGCGTTGTTCCTTGCTGGCGGACTCGACGTCAAGGTCGACGAGCTTCTGGCCGTCGACGATGGCAACCCGGAGTTCTTCCGCCTGGGTTGCGTTGAAAAGCATGCGCTTCATTGTTTACTCCCGCGCGCGTGCATACGGGACAGGCCAGACTGCCGCCTAGAGCGGGCG
>JAGXGM010000051.1 GCA_024636675.1 Hydrogenophilales bacterium
CCTCTTCTTGGCGGCGTACTCAAGGTCAGAAAAGCTTCGTTGCATCGCTGTCTTTCAATCAATCGTCACCACGCCAATTCTCGCAAACCCCGCATCACTTCGATACCATCGCTGGCGAATAAATCAGCGTGTCCCTAAGCGTCAGGGAGGGAAGCCTCGCGGTTGCGGCTACGTTGATGTACTGCGCACCGGTGTTCGTGTATCTCGTGTCATTCAGCCTGAAGCTTGAACGGTCTACCCCGCTGAAGTGGGCCGCGATCACGGTGGTGATGCTCGGTATCGTGTTGCTTACACAAATCTACGACATTGGTCCGGGTAGCGTCTCGGCGATTGGTGTCGGCGCCGGGCTGCTTGCCGGGCTGTCCTATGCGATATTCATTTTCGGCTTCAAGTATGCGGCGCCGCACGGCAGCCCGCAGGCGATTCTATCTATAGCGTTTGCAGTACTTGCCATCGTCCTGGTCTGGCCGGCCGATGGCGGCCAGACTGTCACCGCTCTGGGCTCTCCGGATTGGCCGTTGTTCGTTGGACTGGGTGTGCTCGGCGCGGGATTGTCGTTCGTTCTTTACATCATCGGTCTGAAGCATACAGCGCCGGCCGTGGCCTCAATTGTGGCAATGGTCGAACCGGTCACCGCTTCGTTGTTCGGCATCGCGGCTTTAAACGAAAACCTGGCGGGTCCGCAAATTGTCGGAATGGGGCTGATATTAATCGCAGTGACCGCGCTGACCGTATATTCGAGTTCCGAGAACAAGGAACAATAGGGAACAGACCCCGGTTTCTCGTGAGCAGAGAAAATGAGGGCAGACACCATTGCATTCCCGGGTTGGCTCTGCACGTAAATCCTCTGTCCCGTCTTGAATCGCAAAACTTGTTTAAAAAATTATGCTTCTGGCACCTTGACCTCAGGGCCGAGCCAAACGCCTTAAGAAACCTTCACGCGACCCGGCGTTGATCCAGCCGGTGGCGATTGTCTTGCTGAGCTCGCTATTCACCCGGCCACGATGGATGTGAGAGGGCGAGGCTGGAAAGATCAGCAGCTTGCCCCGCTCCGCCACTTCGTGATGCTGTTGCCAGTGGAATTCCGTGCCGGCCTCGTCCACCGAATTGCAGTAGAGGATCCAGGCCAGCACGCGGTGCACCGGCTCGGTGGCTTCGTCGCCAATCGTCCAGTCGCAGTGCCACTGACGGAAGCCCTCGCCGGGCGCGTAACGCTGCAGATTAAGCACCGGCATCACAAACAACTCCTGGTCCGGGCAGACCTGTCGGAATAGCGGTCGCTCCTGCACGTAGCGCTCAAGGCCTGCTGAGACACCTCGCACGATCAGATCTGCAAGCGCGAATGCCTCGGGATCTGAACGGCTGAACGCCACGAGGCTGATGTCCGTCGATACCTTGGCAGGCTCCGCGTCACTGCCGCCAGAACCGAAGGCTATGCCCGGCCGCTGCAGATCCCGTCGCCGCTCAAAGAAATCCATGACGCCATCAGCAACCGCCTCGAAGCCGGCATTGTGGTAGCGAGCGATCAGTTGCATGCCCGGGGCTCCTTCCAAGAGATGGCGATCACGGCATCCCGCCGTTGCCAGTGACTCCGCGAACGGCTCAAGGCTGTCGCAGCCCATAGGAACGCAATTAAGGAGGGTAATTTGATTTTACCCAGCAGCTGAACTGGAGCTGACAGAAGCGCCAAAAGAGCCACGAGGCGCGATTTCATGCCGTGTTGAATAGTGTTAATAAACATCGCTTTCGCCTTTTTTCTGAACCGACGACTGATCCGCGCAAATGGGGTCATGGGGTCAGACACCATTGCCTCCTCGGGTTGGCGCTGCCCGCAAATCTTCTGCACAATGCCGCTTTTGCATGACAGGAGTTCCACATGGCTTCGGGACAAATCCACATCGCCATCTTGAATCCCGGTGTCGAGATCACGCCGCTGCGCCTGCGCGGCTGGCTGCAGAAGGAGGCGGCGGTGATCAACAACCGCGCCAACCCGGGCGACGGAGCAATTCTACGGCTGTTTCTCACCAAGCAGCTGCGCTACGGCCTGCCTGGCAAAAAACTCGACGCGATCCTGCAGGCGCTGACCGAGAAATATCCTGCGGTTCTGCGCATCGAGGTGCGGTTGATCGACGCGCCTCTGACCGCCGAGGAAATGGAGGAACAGACCCGCGTCGCCAACGCCGATCTTCAGAAATTCTTGCAGCGTGCGGAGGAATACGCCAAACGCAAGCAGGCCGAGGCGCTGGAGAACACGCCGGTCGCGCCGATCCAGTGGCATACGCTAAAAAGCGGACTGGATTGAGCGAATGGAAGTGCGACGGGCTAGGCCCACTCCAAAGCGACTAAAGGGGTCAGCGTCAAATAGCATTGCCGCCAGAATTCGATGTCTACAGAGTGCTCCGAACTCCACTGCCGTTGAACCTGGCGCGTCGGGTGAACGAACCAAAGCCAATGGAGTCTGGTCCATTGATTGCCCCGATCGTTCAACCAAACTCGTCCACCCGACCACATCATGCAAAAGACACGCTTCGCAAAACCCGCCCTTTCCCTGGCCCTGCTCATCGGACTGTCTGCCCCGGCCGCTTGGGCCGCGCCGGCGGTGCCGACCATCGATGTATACAAGAGTCCGACGTGCGGTTGTTGCGTCAAGTGGATCGACCATCTCGAGGCCAACGGCTTCACGGTGCGCAGCCACGACACCGGCGATCTGGCGCAACACAAGCAGCGCCTGGGCATACCGGCCGGCTACCAGTCCTGCCACACCGCAGAGGTCGGCGGTTATGTCATCGAGGGCCACGTGCCCGCCAAGGACATCAAGCGCCTGCTGAAGGGCAAACCGCAAGCACGCGGGCTGACGGTGCCCGGGATGCCAGTCGGTTCGCCCGGGATGGAACAGGGCAGCCACAAGGATGCGTACGAGGTGATCCTGCTGGACAAGAACGGCGCGCCGCAGGTTTATTCGAGATATTGAGCTGGAGGTAGGCTCCATTTCCCCTGGGGCCGCCAGGCCTCACGCATGAAAATCAAAGAGGCCACGCTCGAATACTGCCCGACGTAAATCCGTTATCGCCGTTGAAGGAATCGGTTTCGAGCATTCAGGCTGCCATGAAGCTGACCGGGCTGCGGAGTAATGCTTCCAATTCCTGCGCCGGCACGGGTCGGCTGAACAGGAAGCCTTGCAGTTCATGGCATCCCAGGTTTCCCAGGAAATCAACCTGCGCCTGATCCTCGACGCCTTCGGCCACCAGCTTCAGATTCAGGCTATGGGCGAGTGCCGAGATGGCGGTGGTGATCGCGGCGTCCTTGCTGTTGGTGGAGAGATCGTGGATGAAGGAACGGTCGATTTTCAGATAATCGACGGGGAATTGCTTGAGGTAGGCGAGCGAAGAATAACCCGAGCCGAAATCGTCGATCGAGAGGCTGACGCCGAGTAGTTTGAGCGTATGCATGGCCTCGATCGAGCGCTCGGTGTTATCGATGAACATGCTCTCGGTGAGCTCGAGTTCGAGATAGCGCGACTCCAGGCCCGAGGCCTCCAATGCACGGCGAACCGTGCCGATCAGCGTCGGATGGCGGAACTGCTTGCCCGAGATATTGACCGACATGCGCATCGGTTTCAGTCCTGCTGCGATCCACGCCTGGGCCTGGCGCGTGGCCTCCATCAGCACCCATTCGCCGACCTCGTTGATCATGCCAGTGTCTTCCAGCAGCGGGATGAAGTCGTTAGGCTGCACGATGCCTTTCGTCGAATGATTCCAGCGCAGCAGCGCCTCGACGCTGACGAGCGCCCCGCTCGCGGCATCGATCTTGGGCTGGTAGTGCAACAGAAACTCGCCGCGCTGCAGCGCGCGCTGCAGGTCGGTTTCCATCGACAGCCGCTCGGAGGCGACGGTGTTCATTTCCTGCGTGTAAAAAACGTATTGGTTGTGGCCGATTGCCTTGGCGCGGTACATCGCGGTGTCGGCTTCTTTCACCAAGGCTTCGATGTCGTCCTCTTTACCGCTGAATGTGGTGATGCCGATGCTTAGGTTGATGATGACCTCGCAGTCACCGAGCGAAACCGGGCTAGCCGTTGCCTCCAGAATCCGCCGCGCAGCGAGCGCGGCGCACTCGATGCGGTCAAGGTCTTCCAGGATCACCGTGAATTCATCGCCGCTCAAACGGAATGCCAGGTCGGTTTCGCGCAGGCATTTCTGAATGCGCGAGGCGGTCACGCGCAACAACTGATCGCCAGCGTCGTGGCCGAGGCTGTCGTTGATCAGCTTGAAACGGTCAAGATCCAGGAACAGCAGGGCACCGCCCTTGCCATGTCTCTGCGCGCGTCCGATCGCATCGGTGATGCGCTCACCAAAGGCATTGCGGTTGGGCAGTTCGGTGAGCGAATCATGGAAGGCTTGATAGCGAATGCGGTCCTCGTTGAGCCTGCGCTCCGCATCCTGCTCGCCAAGGACGCGGTCAGCGCGGCGAACGATCAGGAACAGGAACAGATACAGCAGCAGCAGCGCCAGGCCGACTCCGCCGACGATCATGGTTTTCGTCTTCTGCGCTTTCGCGACCAGCGGGGTGACGTCGGTGTAGACCTCGAAGACGGCCTTCACTACCCCCTCATCCGAATCACGGATCGGGATGTAAGTGGCGATCAGGTTTCGGTCCACGATTACCTGTTCCATCGCATAAAACTGGTTGCGGAATACGATCTCGCTAAGGACCTCACCAGCCCGGGCCGACTGGAAACCGGCATTGGCGCGCTTGTCCTCGCCAATCTGCTTTGCCTCGGTGGAGAACACCGTCATGCCGTCCAGATTGTAGACTTTCACCTTGACGACGTTCATGCCCTTCATCTGCGCCTGCGTCGCGCGCTGGATCACCGCCATTTCCGGCCGCTGACGCAGTGCCTCGGCCGACAAACCTTCGGAAACGGCTACCAGCTGGTCGATCCGGCCCCCCATCGCATTCGCGTAGCTGCGGGTCAGGTCGACGTTGGAGCGTGTCTGTTGGGCCAGCAGCATCTGCATGGCCAGCTGCCGCAGAAACAGGGAGAGCCCAACCACGATCACGACCATTCCAATCAGGCTGGCAATCGAGTAATAGCGGCTCAAGCGGAACATAGATGCATGCCTCGGGCAGCTCCCAATTGGATGGATGGGAATAGGGTTTTCATCCAGTCAAATCGGCAGCGGCTTGTATAACTTGAGGACAATAGCTGGCCAGCGACCGATATATTTGGCTTATCCCTCTCGCGCTGGACCCGCCGTCGAGCTGCGCGCCGGTAAGCAGGACTTCAGCGAAGCGCAGGGTAAGGAACTGCTTTAGTGGCTGCGTCCTCCGTACCCGATGAAGGCGACATCATCTGGTTGAATTTCACGCCGCAGCGCGGGCCTGAACAAGAGGGACTACAGACTGAAGAGGCAAAAACCGGAAATAAAAGCGTATTGCCCCATTCCCTGAGCCAGCCAGTCAGGATGATAATCAAAGCGTTCCGATGTAAACGGCAGCAGCATGCAAACACTTTTTTCCCTGATCGAATCCCCCTTCCCGCCCGATTTCAGTGCCTTGTATCAGAAGCTTGGCATCGTGGCGGAGCGTTTCGACACGGCCCGCAATCTTCACCGGGCCTTGCAAAAGCAGCCGCCCGATTTCTTCGTCGGGGAATTCATCTACGGCTGGGGCAACAACTACGCCGGCGCGAACGTCTCGAATCTGGACGTCACGATCCGCACCCTGCAACGCTTTGCGCCGCAGGCGAAGGTGATCGTGTTCATTCAGGCCCGCGAAGAGCCCCATATCGGCAAGCTGCTGGAACTGTTTCCCGTCCATGCGGTGTTGACCTACCCGGTGAGCGGGCAGGCGATGCAAGCCGCATTGCAAGCCGCGGCGTAAATACTTTAGCCAATGAGCACCACGCCCTTCCAGGCGCTCGCCTGCCCGCTGGACGGTACGCCCCTGCATTGCAACGGGCCCGCCTGGACCTGCGCGTCCGGCCACAGCTTTGACATCGCCAGTCAGGGCTACACGAACCTGTTGCCGGTGCAGCACAAGCGCTCGCGCGATCCCGGCGACAGCAAGGAGATGGTCGCGGCGCGGCGGCGTTTTCTGACGGCGGGCTTTTACCAGCCGATTGCCGCTGCGGTGAGCCGGGTGGTGCTGGCCGGTCTGCCGGCCGACGCGGGCATCAGCTGCCTCGATGCCGGGTGCGGCGAGGGCTACTACATGCGCCAGCTGGCCGCAGCGCTGGGGGAAGAACAAACGCTGGCGCTGCTGGGGCTGGATATTTCCAAATGGGCGGTGCTGTCGGCCGCGAAGCAGGACCAGCGGCCCAGCTGGGTGGTGGGCACCAACGCCAGGCTGCCGGTGCTGCCGGGCACGCTGGATCGGGTGCTGTGCATGTTCGGCTTCCCGGTGGTTGCCGAGTTTGCGCGGGTGCTGAAGCCGGGCGGCCTGCTGGTGCAGGTCGATGCCGGGCCCGATCATCTGCGCGAACTGCGCGAGATCATCTACCCCAGCCTGAAGCCGGAACGCCCGGCCGACCTGCAAGTGCCAGATGGCTTCAGCCGCTTGCCGATGGAAACGGTCCGCTTCCCGATCGAACTCACGAGCGCCGAACAGATTGCCGATCTGCTGGCGATGACGCCGCATCTCTTCCGCGCCAGTGCCGAGGGCCGCGCGGCGGCCGCGGCGTTGACAGCGCTTTCGCTCGGCGTGGATGTTCGGCTGACGTGTTTTGAACGGGGCATCGGCTAGAAAATAGCCTGGCTAGAAAATGTTTTTAATACCCAGCAAGAAGAGACAAATGGAGACAGCCCCCAGTTTCGCTTTAGCCAATGGCTGACAAATGCTTCCCGCCCATCGCCGACGCGCACGTTCGGGTTCTAATCCTTGGAAGCCTGCCCGGACAGGTTTCGCTCCAGCGGCAGCAGTACTATGCCCAGCCGCAAAATGCGTTCTGGAAAATCATGGGCCGACTCTTTGGTGCGGGCCCGGAGTTGCCCTATGAGTAACGAGCGCCTGCTGCAAGGCTTCCGGCGCCATGTCGCCAAACGCGGCTGCGGTTGCCCGAAGCGCGTGCAGAAACCCCAGTATGCGCTCCGCCTGCCGGAGCTGGCGTCCGGCGAAATCGTATCGCCAGCCGAAGGAGACGACGCGACGCTTGCCGGTGTAACCGTGGAATTCGAATGCCCGGAAAGGCAGCTCGCGCACGCGCGCAACGAGCATTGCTTCGTCGGCCGCGCCAATCAGTTCGGGCTGGTAGCGCAAGCCCTCTGGACGCTTCAACGGCTCGGGCACATCCGCGCCGGCAAAAAGCTCGAACTGCGCGGTCATGGCCGGGGCGCTGGGGGCACAGGATGGAAAGGGGTCGCGTCGGGATCGTGGATCACCGCCGGTTGATGCCGATCCGCCCCGGCCCCATGAGCACAAGCGCCACCGCAGTGAACAAAAACATGCCCTGCAGCTCCAGCGCCCAGCCGCCGTTTTGGGTGAGGCGGGTGAGTTCGCCCATGTGCGCGAGCGCAAAGGCGAACAGCATGTTGGTGGCGATCAGCGCGGCGCCGATGCGCGCGTAGAAACCGATGATGAGCAGGAGCGGCCCCAGCACTTCACCCGCATAGACGCCATAAGCGACGAATGCGGGCATGCCCATGCCGGTCACCATGCCCTGGATCGGGTCGATGCCGTTCCTGAGCTTGAAGATGCCGTGGAGCAGGATCAGGATGCCCAGGGTCAGGCGCAAGACCAGCTTGCCGACGTCGTTCAGGTTGTTGTGCATCGCTACGCTCCCGGTTGAGGAATCAAGCAGTTCCGCCGCTTGCCGAGGTCTCAGGCTGGCAAGCCGCCCTGTTACGTCAACATAGAAGCTGAATTCCCGGCGTCAAATGCGTGGCAATTCTGCCGCGGCACGGACTCTGCTTTAAACTTCGCTATTTCGTGCACCGGGTTCGTGCACCGAGCGACGCGGCTAACCCATTCGCCGATCGATTTCAGGAACGCCCAGCCAGGGATCCGGCCTTGCCTCAACCGTCAGACACCAAGCAATGAACGCCCCGCTGATCATTTTGATGACTTCGTGTTTCGTGGCGTTTGCCATGGCCGGGGTGATGTTCGTCATTTCGCGGACTTACCCGAAAAACATACGCGGGTTGACCGACTGGAGCCTGGCGGCGCTCGTCATGGGACTCGGCCTGCCCCTGCTTATCGCCAAGGGCCATGTGCCCGATCTGTTCAGCGTTGTTCTCGCCACGCTGATGATCCTGGCGGGCTTCATGCTGATGAATGCCGGCCTGCGGAAGTTTTGCGGGATGCCAGCACGAATCAGTCGCGCCTTGCTGAGCCTGTTTGTTCTTGCTTATGTTTCGCTGTTCGTCTGGTTCACCTACGTGCAGCCTGATGTCACGATGCGGGTGGCGACCCTGAACCTGTTCACCCTAGTGGTGATTTTCGATCTGCTGAGGGTTGCGTTAAAGCAATTGCCGGGAACGGCGGGCCGCAATGTCCTGGTCTTTGCGCTGACGATCCTGATCGGTGCGCGCGTCGTCCGCCTGGCCAGCCTGATGCTCGGACTCGATCAGCCTACCGGCATTTTCGACGCCTCGGTCTTGCAGCTGGTCTATCTCGCGATCCCCACCATCATGATTCCGCTTGGAACCATCAGCTTCGTCCTGCTCGCATCGGAGAAGCTGCGCCGGGATCTGGAATTTACGAGCCGCTACGACGATCTGACGCAATGTCTCAACAAAAGGGCGGCCATGGAAGCGCTGCAGCGGGAAATTGCCCGCGCCAGACGCCGCGGCAACAAGTTCTCGATCATGCTGGTCGACCTGGATCACTTCAAGAACATCAACGATACGCACGGCCACCTTGAAGGCGACAGAGTGCTGGTCGATTTTTCGAGGCGGGCAAAATCCTCTCTCCGGGAAACCGACCTGCTCTCCCGCTTCGGCGGGGATGAATTCATGGCCATCCTTCCGGACACCGACCTTGAGCAGGCCTCGCTGATTGCCCAGCGCCTGCATGAAGCGACAAGGGAAGGTCAGTCGATCGCCTGGTCGGTCAGCATCGGCCTGTCGGAATGGCTGGTCCAGGACGACTCGGTGGCGGCCTTGCTGACCCGGGCAGACAAGGCGCTATACAAGTCCAAGGCGTCCGGCCGCAATCAGACGCAGGCCATCTCGGGCCTGCCCTCCGCCCTCCTCGCACAGCCTTCGCCCATATCACCATGACCAACGCTCAATCCACCAAACTCGACGCCGCACACTTCGACGGCAAAGCCCGTCAATGGGACGAAAACCCGCTGTTCCGGGAACGCGGGCTGAAGATTGCCGAAGCGATCCGCCAAGCCGTGCCCCTGCGTCAAGACATGAATGCCCTCGATTACGGCTGCGGCACCGGCCTGCTTTCGTTTCCCGTCAGGGATGCGCTCGGCACCATCGTGATGGCCGACAGTTCGGGCGGCATGCTCGAGGTGGTGGCCGGAAAGATCGCCGCGCAAGGGGTGACCAACATGACGCCGATGAAGCTGGACCTGATGGTCGACCCGCCGCCGGCACAACGCTTCGACCTGATCGTCACCGCGATGACGCTGCACCACGTGCCGGACACCGACCACATCCTGCGCATCTTCCACGACCTGCTGAAGCCCGGCGGTTATCTGTGCATCGCCGACCTGGACAAGGAAGACGGCTCGTTCCACGGCCCGGAGGTCGACGTGCACCATGGCTTCGACCAGGCCGACCTGACCCTGCGCACCGCACAGGCCGGGTTTGCCGAGATTCATTTCCAGACCGTGTTCAGCATCGCCAAGGAACACGCGAGCGGGACGCGGGCCTACCCGGTGTTCCTGATGACCGCCCGACGTCCAGGCGCCTAGCAGTCAGCCTCCTCAGGGGATATGCCGGTGCGTGACCATCGCGCACACTGCATTCACGACTCAAGCCGCTTTTCCGCCCAGGCCAGAACGGGCTGCAGGCGCGGCGGCAGCAGGCGCGCGGCCTCGCCGAAGCTGACCCAGCGCCACTCGTCGTGTTCGGGGCGCCCCAGTTCCGGCGAAACCGGCAGGGTGATGGCCGTGCGGGTGGTTTCTGCCAGGTAGTAGCGCGCCACCTTGCCCTGTCGATAGGGTTCGGTTTCGCAGTACGCCTTGCCCCAGTGGAAGGCGAGATCGCTGATCCCAGCTTCTTCCGCCGTCTCCCGGATGGCCGCATCGAGCGGCGTCTCGCCCGGCTCCAGCCTGCCCTTGGGAAAGTCCCCGTTGCGGTAGGCCCGCAGCACCAGCAGGCGCCCGCCGCTGCCGGCGCGGCGGGCGACGACCACCCCGGCCGAGAAGGCGGGAGGTGGGGCGTCTGCTGGCGCTTGTGGTCCGGACATGAGTCCCTCTGAGCCCATCATGGCACGTGTATCCGTTGCCACCGGGCACCGCTGTGGTGTCAATCCGTTTTGCAAGCGGCGAGACGCGTCCGCCATTCGGCAAGCAGGGCCGCCTGGGCGTCCGTGTCGCCACGGGTCGCGGCAAGCAGTTCAGGACCCGCCAACAGCCAGCCGGACTCGGTGGCGCATTCCACGATGACCGCCCACCGCCCTTCCCTCGGTTCGACCGCATAGAGGTAGGCGGAAAGCCCCAGGTTGTCCAGGAGGGTGCCGACGGCAACCCGGGCCGGCGCCAGATCGGCCTCGGTCGGGGCGGCCATCTTCGTCCGCTGGGCCGGTGCATGCGCAGACGCGCGTTGCTTCCTGCAATAGGGATGTCTCATGAGCGCCCTCCACAAGAACAAGGTGAAAACTCATCATAGTGGGTGGTCGCGCATTTGCTTCGTGCCTTGCATCCGCAACGGTGCTTTACACCCGGGTAGCCCAAACTAAGATGGATTGGAAGGGGGCGGTCATGAAGATCGACCACGACCAGGCAAGCGACCGCGGCAAGATTGCCGGCATCGGGATGCTGATCGGGATGCTGATGGCGGCCGCCCCATGACCTCTCCACGCTGGGCTTACCACCAAGGCGGCCGGGCGCAGGGGGGATGAAAAATAGCTGATAATCGTCACCGGCTCCCGCCCCCGTTTTCCGGGTGGAAATCATGGCTATTAAATTATGGAACGTTCTTAAGAACCAAAAGAATGCTTGTTTTCCTGGTCGTCATCGCCTCGATTATTGTCACCATCATCGCGCTGAAATTTATTCCGCGCGAGAAGAAGGTGCAAATCCGAATCAGCGAAATCTACGCCGTACACGACCCGCAATTCCTGCGCTCGATGAGCCATTTACTCGGTCCGCCCGTGGTGCCGGGCAATCAGATCAAGGAACTGGTCAACGGCGACGAAATTTTTCCATCGATGCTGGCGGCCATTCGTTCTGCCGAAAAAACCATCACGTTTGAAACTTATATCTACTGGTCCGGCAAAATCGGCAAGACATTTGCCGAGGCACTCGCGGAGCGCTCACGCGCGGGCGTCAAAGTCCATGTGCTGGTCGACTGGGCCGGCAGTGCCAAAATGGACGATCAGTTATTGCAGCTGATGAAAGACGCCGGGGTCGATATCTTCAAATACCATCCAGTACACTGGTACCACATTGCCCACATGAACAACCGAACCCACCGCAAGCTGCTGGTGGTCGACGGCAAGATCGGCTTCACCGGTGGCGTTGGCATTGCCGACAACTGGCTGGGGGATGCGCAGGATGCCGATCATTGGCGCGACACGCATTTTCGTATCGAAGGTCCGGCGGTGGCGCACATGCAGGCGGCCTTCATGGACAACTGGATGAAAACCAGCGGCGAAGTTCAGCACAGCAAGGAATATTTCCCACCGATCGAACCGGTCGGCGAGCACTACGCGCAGGTATTCAAAAGCTCGTCGTCTGCGGGCAGCGAAAGTGTGCGCCTGATGTATCTGCTGTCGATCGCCTCGGCACGCAAAACGGTTTATATCGCGAATGCCTATTTCATACCCGACGACCTGTCGGTTCACACCATCGTGCGTGCGCTGCAGCGCGGCGTGAAAATCAAGATTCTGTTGCCCGGCACGCGGATCGATACGGAGCCGGTGCGCCGCGCCTCCCGCGCCCGCTGGGGGGACCTGCTCAAGGCGGGCGCCGAGATTCATGAATACCAGCCGACCATGTTTCACTGCAAGGTGATGATTGTCGATGACGTGTGGGTATCGGTCGGCTCGACCAATTTCGATTCGCGTTCGTTTCGCCTCAATGATGAAGCCAACCTCAATATTTACAATCGTGCGTTTGCGCAACGACAGATCGACATCTTCGAGGACGACCTGAAAAGATCCCGGCAGATTACCTACGAGGCATGGCAGCGCCGTCCTTGGGGTGAAAAATTGCTTGAGCACACCATGACATTGCTGCGGGCGCAGATGTAGCCTGGAGACCGAGGCCGACAGGCCCATCCAGCATTCGCCCGGCAAGCATGCAATTCCGGACTCCCGATTTCAACGGCAATGACTCGCATGAACCAATCTCCTGAAAAGTTTCGCTCCACGCTCCTGTTGCTGATTGCGGCGCCGGCATTTCTGCTGCTCGGCGCAGCTGCGGCCGCAGTGGCGCCCACGATCGAGATTCTGGTGGTGCTTTTGCTGCTGATGCTGACGATCTTCCTGTTCGTGTTCGAGGTGGTGGAGGTGGACGTGGCTGCGATCAGCATCATGGTGCTGATCGGCCTGATCAGCGCGGCGAGCGATGCGTTCGGCCTGATGAAACCGCTGGTGCCGGTCGCGGATCTGTTCAACGGATTTTCCAGCAACGCAGTCATCTCGATTATGGCGGTGATGATCCTCGGCGCGGGCCTCGACAAAACCGGAATCATGAACCGGGTGGCGGCCACGATTCTGAAACGGGCAGGCTATACCGAACGGCGCATCGTTCCAGCCATCTCCGGCTCGGTCGGGATCATCTCGGGCCTCATGCAGAACGTCGGTGCCGCGGCGCTGTTCATTCCGGTAGTGGGGCGTATCGCCGCGCGAACGGGATTGCCGATGTCCAGGCTGATGATGCCGATGGGATTCGCCGCCATTCTCGGTGGCACGCTCACCATGGTGGGCTCGAGTCCGCTGATCCTCTTGAACGACCTTCTGCTCGTCTCCAACAAGACGCTGCCGCCCGACCAGCAGATCGCGACCTGGTCGATGTTCTCGGTAACACCGATCGGCCTGGCTCTGCTCGCAGCCGGAATCGCCTACTTCAAGCTGGCCGGCCGCTACGTGCTGCCCGCGGAGAAAGTGAAGCCCCAGGAACACGCGCGGGCGACCCACACCATGCGCTACTTCCAGGAATTGTATGGGCTTGAGGACAGCGTCTTCGAAGTGGCGGTGCCCACCGGCAGCCCCTTGATCGGCAGGGTGCTCGACGAGGTGGAGCACGAGGCCCACATCCGGATGGTTGCGGCACTGCTGCCCGGCGACGAGATAAGCGTCGGGCCCAGCGGGCTGGATCGGGAGATGGCGATCAAGGCCGGCACCGTGTTCGGCCTGCTGGCCTCGCCGCAGCACCTGACCCGCTTCGTGGAGCGAAACGGTCTTGATCTGAGTGCAGACCTCAAGACCTTCGCGGAAATCCTGTCCTCGGCCCGGGCCGGCATCGCCGAGGTGGTGATCCCGCCCGGCTCGCACCTGATCGACAAGAGCGCGCATGAAATCTGGATGCGCAAAACCTACGGAATCGCCGTGCTGGCGCTGCACCGCGGCGGCAAGACGCTGCTGGAAGGCGATGGCATCCGCGACATTCCCCTGCAGGCGGGCGACGCCCTCGTGGTGCACACGGCATGGGACGCCCTCGCCCGGCTGGAAAAAGACAGCAATTTCGTGGTCGTCACCAGCGATTACCCCCACGAGGAACTGCGTCCGCAGAAGGAGAAGTCCGCCCTGTTCTTTTTCGGAATCGCGCTTTTCCTGCTGATATTCACCGACGTGCGTCTATCGCTGGCGCTGTTGACCGGCGCCATCGGCATGATCCTGTCCGGGGTGCTGCGCGTCGAGGAAGCCTATCAGGCGGTGAGTTGGAAAACAGTGTTCCTGCTGGCGAGTCTGATCCCCTTGGGGCTCGCAGTCGAGACCAGCGGAACCGCCGCCTGGATTGCCGCGCACATTCTGTCGATGCTCGGCGAGTTGCCGCACTGGGTGCTGATGCTCGCGTTGGCCGTGCTGGCGACCTTCTTCTCGCTGGTGATGTCGAACGTCGGCGCCACCGTGCTGCTGGTTCCGCTGGCGGTCAATATCGCCCTCGGCGTCGGCGCCAATCCGGCGGTTTTCGCGCTGACCGTGGCGCTCGCCACTTCCAATGCCTTCATCCTGCCCACCCACCAGGTCAATGCCCTGATCATGGGGCCGGCCGGCTACAAGGTGGCGGATTTCATCCGCGCCGGCGGCATCATGAGCATACTGTTCATCCTTGTTCTGATGCTGATGCTGGGGCTTTTCTATACCTGACGACCACCGGGCCGGACAAACGGGTGCAGCACTGCTGCGCCAAAGGAGGAAATCGGCCTATCGTGTCGGGCTGTGGTGATCCACCTGCAAGAAATCGCAACGCGCCCGGAAGACGGCGGGGGCTAATGCGGATGTCACGCTGCGCCCGACAGCATCCAAATAAGTGGCGCAGGAATAAAATCAACGCATAATCCTGCTGGATTCACGTCAATTCAACGAATATCAAAGCCGAATAAACCCGACATGTCAAAAAAGGCAGCAGTAAACGCTTCGATTCCTGATCCAAAACAAAATCACATCCTTGCAGCGCTTCCAGCGAAGGATTACGAGCGCCTGTTGCCCGATCTTGAACTCGTTGAGCTCCCATTGGGATGGACCATGTCCGAGTCGGGCGACCATGTCAATTTTCTGCATTTTCCAACCAGCGGCATCGTCTCGCTGATTTATGCCCTGGAAAACGGTTCCTCCAGAGAAACCGCGCTGGTCGGTGACGAAGGCATGGTCGGCATTTCCATTTTCATGGGGGGGGGGAGCATGCCGAGCAGCACGGAAGTGCAAAGCGCAGGCCAGGCTTACCGACTCAGCCGCAAAGTGATGCAACGAGAATTCTCGTCCGGCGGGCAACTGCAACATGTGGCACTGCTTTTCACGCAGGCACTGTTTTGCCAAACCTCTCAAACGGCAGTGTGCAACCAGCACCATTCGCTGGATCAGCAAATGTGCCGATGGCTGCTGATGAGCATGGATCGCTTGCACACCAACGAATTGGCGGTCACGCAACAGATGATCGGGAAGTTGTTGGGGGTACGCCGGGAGAGTGTGACAAAAACGCTTGGGCAACTGGAAAAAGACGGTTTGATTGTTCGGTCACGCGGCCACATCACCATGGTGGATCGCCCCAGGTTTGAACAACGCGTATGCGAGTGCTATGAGGTGGTTCAGAAGGAGTATGCGCGTTTGCTCCCAGCCCGCCGAAATTCAAAGTAGGGCGGCTTTGAAGCGCCTCGATATCGACCGCGGCCCGCAGGGAACTGGCCAACTGGGCTGGCCGGCGGACCTGATGGGCGATTCGGCGAAGATGAACATGTGGCTGCACCAGACCGTGCTCGCGCACATTGCCGCGAATGGCGGTAATGTCCCGACGGTACTGCTGGACTGAACCGGACGGCGCAACCGCTCACCGAGGGCGCAGCCGGTCAGCGAGTCTCGATAAACTCCAGCGTGTTTGCATCCGGGTCGCGGCAGAACAGCGCCGCGCGTCCGGACTTGCTGGCGGTGTACTTCACCCCGGCGGCATCGAGCCGGCGTTTCAGCGCATCCATATTCGCAACCGCCAGCGCAATGTGGCGGTCGCGGCCGCCGTGCTCGGGGCGAATTGAAGCGGCATCGGGGTTGGCCAGCTGCATCAGGTGCAGTTGCTGGCCGCCGCCCAGTTCGTACCACTCGCCGGGATAAGGCAGGTCGGGGCGATTCGGATGCAAGGTCAGCCCCAGCACCGATTCGTAAAAGACTCTAGCCCGCGCCAGATCGGACACCAGCAGGCCTGCATGCAACAGCGCAGTGATATCAGACATGGGGTTTTACTTTCGCTTTATTTTCTTCCATGTGACCGGAGAACAGGCTGGCGGCGATGATCATGATCGCGCCCACCCACTCCTGCAGCCCCATGCGTTCCATGGACAGGAAGTAGGCCGCGACCGCCGCCACCACCAGTTCGAACAGGAAAATGACAATGGCCTGGTTGGCCGGCACACGGGCAAGGCCATACTGCACCGCGTAGGTCATGCTGCCGATGGCGAGACCGACGCCCCCCAGCAGCAGCCAGATGTGCCATCCCGCGTGTTCGATAAAATCGAGTTCGCCGGGATACAGCCACAGGCCGGTCAGCGTCAGCATCGCCACTCCGGCCCAGATCGATACCGATTTGGCGCCTTCGGTGACGCTGACGAGGTAACGGCTGATGACGTTGCTGAAAGCGAACATCACCCCTGCCGACAGCGCGAGCCACTCGGCGCGGTTGGTCGGCAGCGGCAGGCCGCCATCGGGTTGCCACAGCATCACCATGGCGCCGCCAAGCGCCAGCACCATGACCATCACCCCCATGCGGTTGAGCTTTTCGCGCAGCAAAATACGCGCGAACAGCACCGTCCACAGTGGTGACAGAAAAAACAACAACAGCACGCGGACCACTTCGCCCTGCAGCACCGCCAGCACATAGGCCAGGTTGGTCCAGCCCGCCGCCAGCCCCAGCGCGAGCAGCCAGATCCACCGGTCACGCGCACGGTGAAGCTCACGGCCGTGCAGCCAGCCGATCGCCAGCAGCGGCAAGACGTAAGTGATGAAGCTCGAAGCGATGCCGCCGACGCCGGCCTCGTTGAGCAGGCGGTAGGGATACCACATCAGCCCCCATAGGCTGGCGGCGTAGAGCAGGCTGGTGATGGCAAGGGTGCGCTGCAGGGGAATCGGGGGCATGGGGCTTTATAATGCGTGGCTTAGTTAAATTCCGTACAGCAATGAATCCGCGTCTCGAACAACTCCATCCCTATCCGTTTCAAAAGTTGCGCGAACTGTTCGCGGAGGTGGCGCCGAATCCCGGCCTCGCGCCGATCAACCTGTCGATCGGCGAACCCAGGCATCCAACGCCGCAGTTCATCAAGGATGCGCTGGTCGCGGGCCTCGGCGGGCTGTCGAATTATCCCATCACTCAGGGCTCGGATGCGCTGCGTGGCGCGATTGCTGCGTGGGCGCAGCGCCGCTACGGCGTGAAGCTCGATCCCGCGACCGAGGTGCTGCCGGTGAACGGCTCGCGCGAGGCGCTGTTCGCGTTTGCCCAGGCCAGCGTCGATTCCAGCCGTCATGGCCGTCGCGTGATCATTTCGCCCAACCCGTTCTACCAGATATACGAAGGCGCGGCGCTCCTTGCCGGCGCCCGTCCCTTTTTTCTTAACACCCTGCCGGAAAACGGCTTTGCCATGGACTGGTCGCGGGTGCCGGAAGACCTGTGGGAACAGGTCAACCTGGTTTTCGTCTGCTCGCCCGGCAACCCGACCGGCAAGGCGATGGCACTGGCCGACTGGAAGGAACTGTTCGACCTGTCGGACCGGCATGGCTTTGTGATCGCGGCCGACGAATGCTATTCGGAAATCTACTTCGAGGAAGGCGCCCCGCCGCTCGGCGCGCTCACCGCGTCGCAGCAGCTCGGTCGCGGCTTCAAAAACCTGATCGTGTTCAACTCGCTGTCGAAGCGCTCCAACGTGCCCGGCCTGCGCTCCGGCATGGTGGCGGGTGACGCCGCGCTGATGAAGGCCTTCCTGCTCTACCGCACCTATCACGGCAGCGCGATGAGCCCGGTGGTGCAGGCGGCCAGCATCGCGGCGTGGAACGACGAGACGCACGTGGTCGAGAACCGCCGCCAGTACGCCGAAAAGTTCGCCGCGGTGATGCCGCTGTTGCAGGACGTGCTGCAGTTCGACGCGCCCGACGCCGCCTTCTACCTGTGGGCGCGGGTGCCGGGCGGCGACGATGCCGCGTTCGCGCGCGGGCTGTATGAAACGCAGCATGTCACCGTGCTGCCCGGCAGCTTCCTTGCGCGCAACGCTGCCAACGTCAATCCCGGCCGAGGGTTTGTCCGCATCGCGCTGGTCGACAGCCTGGAGGCCTGCATCGAGGCGGCCCGACGCATCGTCCGCTTCGTCGGCGAGGCTGCATGAATCACACCCATTGCCGTCCCATTCGTTAAACACCTCCTACTCAACAAAAAGGAAACCCTCATGCAAGATCTGCAAAAAACCATCGAAGACGCTTTCGAACGCCGCGCCGAGATCACCCCGCGCAACGTCGAGCCCCAGGTCAAGGACGCGGTCATGGCCGTGATCGACCTGCTCGACATGGGTGAACTGCGCGTCGCCGAGCGCACAGACGGCCAGAACTGGATCACCCACCAATGGCTGAAGAAGGCGGTGCTGCTGTCGTTCCGCCTGGAAGACAATGCTTTCATCAAAGGCGGCTACACCAACTACTACGACAAGGTGCCGTCGAAATTCGCCGACTTCAACTCCAGGGATTTCCGCGAAGGCGGCTTCCGCGTGGTGCCGCCGGCGGCCGTGCGCAAGGGCTCCTACATCGGCAAGAACGTGGTGCTCATGCCCAGCTACGTCAACATCGGCGCCTACGTCGGCGAAGGCACCATGGTGGATACCTGGGCCACCGTCGGCTCCTGCGCCCAGATCGGCAAGAACGTGCACCTGTCCGGCGGCGTCGGCATCGGCGGCGTGCTCGAACCGGTGCAGGCCAACCCCACCATCATCGGCGACAACTGCTTCGTCGGCGCACGCTCCGAAGTGGTCGAGGGCGTGATCGTCGAGGACAACAGCGTGATCTCGATGGGCGTCTACATCGGCCAGTCGACCAAAATCTACGACCGTGAGACCGGCGAAGTCACCTACGGCCGCATTCCCGCCGGCTCGGTGGTGGTGTCCGGCAATTTGCCGTCCAAAGATGGCAGCTATAGTCTTTACTGTGCGGTGATCGTGAAGAAGGTCGACGCGAAGACGCTGTCCAAGGTCGGCATCAACGAACTGCTGCGCGGGATCTGAGCATGCGCTTTCCGGCAACGCCGGAACGGCAGCAAAGCGGACACCGGCCCTTCCGGTATGAAGGTCATCCTGTTTTTCGGGCCTGATCAGTTTCAAGGAGTCGCCATGAAATACACACTCATCGTCACCGCCCTGCTCTCCGCCAGCCTCGCCGGCTGTCAGGCCAACCCGGTGTCCGGCCGCCAGCAACTGGTGCTGGTATCCGAAGACCAGGCGCAAGCCTCGTCGGCCCAGGCCTACACGCAAACGCTCAGCGAAGCGCAGAAAAAGGGCAAGCTCAGCACCGACGCCGCGCTGAACAGCCGTGTCAGGCGCATCACCGACCGCCTCGTCGCCGAGGCCAAGCAGATGTATCCGCCCAGCCGCGACTGGCAATGGTCGGTCGCGGTGATCGACGAGCCCACGCTCAACGCCTGGTGCATGCCCGGCGGCAAGATGGCGATCTACACCGGCATCGTCCACAAGCTGAAGCTCACCGACGACGAAATCGCCCAGATCATGGGCCACGAAATCGCCCATGCCCTGCTGGGACATGGCCGTGAGCGCATGTCGCGCGCCATCGCCATGCAGGGCGGCATGCAGCTCGGCTCCATTCTCGCCGGGCGCGATCTCAGCATCCTGTCGCCGGTGGCCGACATCGCAGTGAACCTCCCCCACAGCCGCGCCAGCGAATCCGAAGCCGACCGCTACGGCATCGAACTCGCCGCCCGCGCCGGATTCAACCCGCACGCCGCGGTGCGCCTGTGGGAGAAAATGGACGCCGCCAGCGGCAACGGGCCACCGCAATTCCTCAGCACCCACCCTGCCCCCGGCGACCGCATCCAGGCGCTTAACGCGCTGGTGCCGCAAATGATGCCGATTTACGAGAAAGCGCGTTGATGAGCATGGACCTTACCCCGGTATCCGACGAAAAAATCGCAAGCCTCAAAACCCTGACCACGGTGATCTATGCGTTGTATGCCGTCTCGCTGTTTATCGGCGTCACCGCCATCGTCGCCATCGTGCTGAACTACATCAAGCGCGAGGAAGCCCGCGGCACCTGGCTGGAAAGCCACTTCAGCTGGCAGATCAGAACCTTCTGGTGGGGGCTGTTGTGGCTGATCGTCGGCACAATCACCTGGATTATCCTGCTCGGCTGGCTCGTCTGGGCTATGGCCAGCATCTGGTTCATCTACCGCATCGCCAAGGGCTGGCTCAACCTCAATGACAACAAGCCGATGCCGCTTCAATAACAGCGCAATCTCTCCGTTGCTGCCGGTTCGAATGACGGCAGCACACCTGGCCGCGCGGGCGATGCGTTTGTTCGCCTACCTCATCCTGGGGATCTGCCTTCCGGCCTGGGCAGGTGAGCTGCCACCGCTTTCCCACAGCGTGACGGGGGGCGACACCGAATACATCGTCCAGCGCGGGGATTTCCTGATCGCCATCGGCGCCCGTTTCGGCGTCGCGCCCAAGCTCCTGGCCCGGCAGAACGGCATTCCCTACGATGCAGTCATCCACCCCGGTCAGCGCCTCCGCATCCACAATCCCCATATCGTTCCGGAGGCGCTCGACGACGGCATCCTGATCAACCTGCCGCAACGCATGTTGTTCCACTTCAGCCAGGGCAAGCTGCGCGAGGCCTATCCGGTCGGCCTGGGCAAGCCCAGCTGGGCCACGCCGCAAGACGAATTCAAGGTCGTCTCAAAGGTGGAGAACAAGACCTGGGTGGTGCCCAAATCCATCCAGGAAGAAATGCGCCGCGAGGGAAAAATCGTTCGGGAAAAAGTGCCGCCCGGTCCGGACAACCCCCTGGGGAAGTACTGGCTCGGGCTGGACCTGTGGGGCTACGGCATCCACAGCACCATCGCGCCCACGAGCATCTACCAATTCCGCAGCCATGGCTGCATCCGCCTGCATCCTGACGATATCGCCGAACTATTCGAGCAGGTGAGGGTCGGTACCCAGGGCCGCATTATTTACCAGCCCGTCCTCCTGGCGGTGATCGAGGACGGCCGCATCCTGCTCGAAGTCCATCGGGACATCTACAAAAAGGGCATCGACCCGGCGCAGACCGTGCGCGACATGGCTGAAGCCAACGGCTTCAGCCACGCGCTCGACTGGCCTGCGGTGGACGCGGTGATCGCGGCGCAGGACGGCATTGCCCGCGAGGTGGGCCGCCTCGGGCCTTATGATTTAAAAGGAACTCCATGAAGCATCTGATCAGTCGACGCAATTTTCTCAAGCTGGGCTTGTTTGCCGCCGCCCTGCCGGGTCCGGCATTCGCCAGCCAGGGATTGTCGGCACCCGAGCGCCGGCTCGGTTTTCTCAACCTGCATACCGGTGAAAAGGCCGCCCTGTCCTACTGGGTCCAGGGCGACTACGTGCCGGAATCGCTGGCGCAAATCAACCACGTCCTGCGCGACCACCGCACCGGCGAGGTGGCCGCCATCGATACCCGGCTGCTGGATCTGCTCCATCGCATCAGTGCCGAAGTGGGCGCCTCCCGGCCCTTCCATGTAATTTCCGGCTACCGTTCGCCGGCCAGCAACCGGAAGCTGGCCAAAAACAGTTCCGGTGTCGCCACCCGCAGCCTGCACATGCAGGGCAAGGCCATCGACGTCCGTCTGCCCGGCATTACCCTGGCCGATCTGCGCCGGGCCGGGCTCATGCTGAAAGGCGGCGGCGTAGGCTACTACCCGGGTTCCGACTTCGTGCATCTGGACGTGGGGCGCGTGCGGACCTGGGGCGGCTAGTTCCCGCAGACCGTCCGCCCCGACGCCGCAGACGCGCTGCGCGGCAGACAACGCTTCGCTTTCGTTCGCAGAAAATTCCCGCAAGTCTGTCTATATCTTTAAATTGGCAAATTTGATTGAGGACAAGAACATGGCGAAGCAGAAACCCACTCCCGCCAATCCGCCCAGCGCCCCCGACCTCACGTGGGGAGGCCTCACTCCTGAGCAGCGCGAAGCGATGATTCGCGATTCTGCCTATTTCTTCTACGCAAATCGCGGCTACGCCCCCGGGTATGATTTTGACGACTGGCTTGCAGCCGAAGCCGAGGTCAAAAGCCGGATGGCCGAGCCGCCGGAATTTCCGCCGGACACCGAAGTGCATCAAAGCAGCGTCCATGGCGCCAGGATGGACGACGAATTGAAACGGATCGCCCGGCAGCACCCGCAAAAGGGCATTCCCCAGGTCGAGGGCATCGACCCGGAAAATGCCCCTTTCAAGGAATGAAGCCGGCATCGAAGTCCACGCCAGGAAAAGGCAGATCCATGACCAGCCATGTGACGCAGGTCGCCCCCCCCGATCCCGAACTCAGGACTTCGCCGATTTTCGATGAATATGCTGAGCTCTCGCTCGACCTGGAGCTCGAAACCGGCGCCTGTTACTTCAACAACAGGGTCTACCCGGTAGGCCAGTACCTGTTGTGCGGCAGCGAACTGTTGCATTGCGAAGAACGGGGCGTATGGGTGCGCAAAGGGGAAAAACGGCCCGAATAGCCCCGGCTGTTTGTTCACCGCCGAAGTACCAAACCGCCCTCCGACCCCGCCTCCACCCGGGTGCCGAAGGGCTGTCCCTCGCGATCCAGCACGCCACGCAGCCAGCGGCTGTCCGTTGCCGAAGCGCGGTTGAGGCGGAAGCGCCGTATCTGCATGGGAACCATCCGCACATGCAGCAGCGCGCCGCTGGCCGGATCCATCTCCAGAAAATACATCAGGCTCAGATCGCCCCGGTACGCCTCGTGGCCGGCGATGCCTTCGTAGTCGTTGAGAAAATCGCCACAGCCATAGAAAATCGGCCGCTCCCGGTACACCTCGATGCCCATGGGATGATGCGAGGAATGGCCGTGCACCACGTCCACCCCGCACTGGTCGATCAGCCCGCGGGCGAAGCGCTGATGGGCCGCAGGCACGGCATAGCCCCAGTTGCCGCCCCAATGGATCGAGGCCACCACCACATCCGCCGGCTGCTTGATCGCCTGCACCTGCGCCGCGATCGCTTGCAGGGTCGCCGGCGATAAATCCGGCAACAGGTTCACCCCCGGCATGCCCGCCGCCGCAGACCAGTCCGGCGGGATTCCGCTGCTTTGCGCACCGTAGGCGAACACCAGCACGCGGCCCTTGCCAGCCACGCCCAGCACCGCCGGCGCCGCCGCCTCGGCCTCGGCCTGGTCGCGCCCGGCGCCGGCGCGCTGCAGCCCCGCGCGGCGCAGCGTCTCCAGCGTCTCGGCGAGTCCCGCATACCCCCAGTCCAGCACGTGGTTGTTGGCCAGCACGCAGCAGTCGATTCCGGCCGTCGTGAGGCACGGCACATTGGCCGGGTGCATGCGGTAATGGATGCCTTTGCCGCGCTGCCAGTCGTCGCGGGTGCTCACCGCCGTTTCCAGGTTGATGATCCGCAGGTCCGGCGCGATGCGCGCCCACTCCGCCAGCGCGTCGCCCCACACATAGGCGAATTCCGCCGGCCGCGGGATCGGGCCGTTGGCGCGTTCCGCCAGCGCCACGTAATCCAGGGCGGAGGTCGCATAGCCCTCGTGCAGGACCGGGTCGCCGGGATGGGGCAGTATTTGGTCGATCCCGCGCCCGGTCATGACGTCCCCGCACAGGAACAGGGTCATGTCGGGCCCGCCTGCCGCTGGTTTTGCCGTCGCCTCGGTCATCTTTCGCGTCCTCCCGGATGCCGCCGCTGCCGCACCGGAAACGGCGGTCGCCGCCGCCCCGCCCAGCAGCAGGCGGCCCGCCCGGTCAAAAAACATTCGCCGGTTCATCGTCTCGACCATGCGCTCCGCTCCAGAATTTTCCTGCCATGCCGGCTGCCGGATTGGCCTGTTGCCCAAGGGCCGCGCGGCTCAGCGAACCAGACGCGCGAGATGCGGCACGAACACCAGCAGACCGATCACCGCTGCGCCCAGCGCGGCAATCAGCACCGCGGCGGCGGCCGCATCCTTGGCGCGGCCAATACCGGGATGCGGCGCCGGATGCAGGACATCGGCCAGCTGTTCGAAGGCCGTGTTGAAGGTCTCGGCACTCCACACCAGCACGATGGCGATGCTGACCCACAGCCACTCCGCCCGGTCCAATCCAACATACACCCCGACAACACACACCAGCACCGCGACCAGCAGATGCAGCCGCGCATTGGGCTGCGTGCGCACGACGTGGTCCACGCCGCGCAGGGCGTGGGCCAGGCTTTTCAGGCGCATCGAGAGCTTTTTCATGGTGAGCGATCGCGGGAGGCTATATTCACCTTAGGCCGGCCTGATCCGGCAGGTGGATTTTTCAAGGCGCAACATGCGCATCACAACGGAACAGCCATGACCCCGGCACCCGGCATAACCCCCACCGAGGACGACTTCAGCCTGCCCGACTACCGTGGCGGCGGCATCGTCAATCTCATGAGTTCGATCGCCACCGCGCTGGGCGGCAGCAGCCCCTATGCGCCGCTCGCGGCGCTGCCGCCAGACGCCCTGGCCGGGGCGCGCCATCTGGGGCTGCTGGTGGTCGACGGCCTCGGCCACGATTACCTGCTCGGCCACGAGGGGTGCCTGCGTCAGCATCTGCGCGGACAGATGACCTCGGTCTTCCCCTCCACCACGGCGAGCGCCATTCCCAGCTTCCTCACCGGCCTCGCGCCGCAACAGCACGGACTGACCGGCTGGCACATGTATTTCCGCGAGGTCGGCGCCATCGTCGCGCCGCTGCCCTTCCGCGTGCGCACCGGCCGCCATCCCCTGCGCGAGGCCGGCGTCAGGCCGGCGGAACTGTTCGGCCTCTCCCCGCTGACTGACCGTCTGCCCCGGTACTGCCATACGGTGAGCCCGCGCCGCATCATCCATTCGGACTTCAACGTCGCCTTCGCCGGCCAGGCCAAGCAGCATGGCTACGACAGCCTGGAGGAGATGACCGCCCGGATCGGCGGCCTCCTGCGCAGCGCCGGGCCGCCCAGTTACATCCATGCCTACTGGCCCCAGCACGACAGCCTGGCCCACGAACACGGCGTCCACAGCGCTGTGGTGGCCGACGCCTTCGCCGCGCTCGACGCGGCATTCTCCCAGCTGGTCGAGATGGCGCGCGACAACGACAGCCTCATCATCGTCACCGCCGACCATGGATTCATCGACACCTCGGCAGCAGACACCATCGATCTCGACGATCACCCGCGGCTGCGCGAAACCCTGCTGCTGCCCCTGTGCGGCGAATCGCGCGCGGCCTACGCCTACGTTCGCGCCGGCCGCGAGACGCAATTCGAGGACTACGTGCGGGAGCGGCTGCACGACCGGGTTCGGCTGTTCAGGAGCGAGGATGTCGTGCGCCAGGGCTGGCTGGGCCTGGGCGAAGCCCATCCCGGCCTTGCCGACCGGATCGGCGACTACGTTCTCGTCCCGCGCGGCCGGGCCGTCCTGCGCGACTGGCTGCGCGGCGAAGAACGCCATACCCACATCGGCGTGCACGGCGGACTGTCGACGGCCGAGATGACGGTGCCGCTGGTCGTCGCCCCCTGATTTGAAGGCAAGGCAACCCCGCGTCGCGCCGCGCCGCAACCATGCGCCCCAGCGGCACGCTGTCCGGTTCCAGCACAGCGACATCGCCACCGTGCCATACGCTCAATACATGCGATGCCGGAACAGCCAGGCGGCGGTCGCCAGAGCCACCAGTCCGATCGCGGCCATCGGCCATAACTGCGGGATCAACAACTGGAATGGCGTGCCTTCGAGAAAGACCCCGCGCAGCACCACCAGGAAATAGCGCATCGGATTGAGCAGCGTCAGCTGCTGGATCAGCCAGGGCATGTTGGCGATCGGCGTGGCGAAGCCGGACAGGATGATCGCCGGCACCATGAAAAAGAACGCGCCCAGCATGCCCTGCTGCTGGGTCACCGCGAGCGAGGAAATCATCAGCCCGACGCCCACTGCGGACAGCAGGAACAGCAGCACCCCGACATACAGGGTGAGCAGGCTCCCCATCAGCGGGACGCCGAACCAGAACACCGTCGCGGCAACGATCAGCGACGCTTCGACGATACCGATAATGAATCCCGGCAAGGCCTTGCCGATGAGGATTTCAACCGGCCGCATCGGCGTGACCAGCAGCTGGTCGAAGGTGCCCTGCTCGCGCTCGCGCGCCACTGAAAGCGAAGTCACCAGCAGCGTCACCAGCAGGGTAAGCAGACCGACGATGCCGGGCAGGAAAAACCAGCGGCTTTCCAGGTTCGGGTTGAACCATGCGCGCGTTTCGATGTACGCCGGCGGCAGGCGGGTGCCGTGGGCCTCGGCCCAGTCGCGATTGAACTGATCGACGATGGCGCGCACGTAGTTGACCACCAGCAAGGCGGTGTTCGAGTTACGGCCGTCGACGATAACCTGCAGCGGCGCGGTGCGTCCGCTCAACAGGTCGGCGCTGAATCGCGGCCCGATGCGCACCACCATGAGCGCCTCCTTGCTGTTGATCAGCGGCGCGATTTCGCCGCTATGGGACAGTTGCGCCACCTCCGTGAAACTGGGCGAGCCGCGCAAGGCGGCGGCCAGGTCGCGCGCGGCATAGCCGGCGTCCTCGTTGAATAGCGCATAGGGCACGTTCTTGAGATCGAACGTGGCCGCATAGCCGAACACCAGCAGCTGGATCAGCGGCGGCACGATCAGCACAAAACGGCTGCGCCTGTCTTTCAGCAGGGCCAGGAACTCCTTGCCCATCAGGGCCAGGATGCGTCTGAATACGCTGGTCATTCCAGCCGCTTGCGCGCGTTGCGCCGGGTCAGACCGAGAAACACCGCGGCGAGCACGACCAGCGCGCCTGCATTGGGCAGAATCACGCTCCACACGTCGCCGGCCAGGAATACGGTTTGCAGAATCGCCACGTAGTAGCGCGCCGCGACGATGTGGGTGATGGCCTGGACCACCACGGGCATGCTG
This sequence comes from Hydrogenophilales bacterium, assembly GCA_024636675.1. GTDB lineage: Bacteria > Pseudomonadota > Gammaproteobacteria > Burkholderiales > Thiobacillaceae > Thiobacillus. The sequence continues at coordinate 26,917 of JAGXGM010000051.1, forward strand.
CCGATATCGAAAATGAAGCCGGACAGCAAAAATGCCGGCAGGAATGTGGTGATGATGGCGATCTGACCGGCGACAAACTGGTTCTTTGCCACAGTGGAAATCAGCAAGCCCATCCCCAGCGCGGTAATGAGGAACAACGCCGATGCCACGAACAGCACCCACAGGGAGCCGCGCAGCGGCACCTCGAACAGCCAGATGGCCATGCTCACCGACAGCGCCAGCCCGCCCATGCCGAGAATGAAATACGGCAGCAGCTTGCCCAGGATCACTTCGCGCATCGCCAGCGGCGTCACCAGCAGCGCCTCCATGGTGCCCCGCTCCCATTCGCGCGCCATCACCATGGCGGTGAGCAGCGCGCCGATCAGCGTCATGATGACCGCAATCAGTCCGGGCACCAGGTAATTGCGGCTTTCCAGCTCGCTGTTGAACCACACGCGCTGCGTCAGCGATACCGGAGCGTCGAACGACTGCCCGCTCAGTCGTGCTGTCTGCTGCAGCCAGGTGCCCCAGGCGCCTTCCACATAGCCCATGACAATGCGCGCGGTATTGGCGTCAACGCCATTGACGATGAGCTGGATCGGCGTGCCGCCTGCCTGCTGCAGCTGGCGCTCGAAATCCTGGCGCAGCACCACGATGGCGTCGACGCGGCCGGCCATCATCGCCGCTTCCGCCTGCTGCAAATCGTTGTAGCGGGACGGCCGGAAATAGCGGGAACCCTGGAACGACGCGGTGAAACTTGCGGTGTCCGCGCTCGGCTGTTCGACCACCAGCGCGATCGGAATGTTTTTGGCATCGAGCGAGACGCCGTAGCCGAACAGCAGCAACAGCACCAGCGGCATCAGGAAGGCGATGGCGATACTGCTGGGGTCGCGCATGATCTGCAGGAATTCCTTGCGCATCAGGCCGCGCAGCCGCATGGACGCGCCGCCGCCCGAGGGCGCGGCGGCCGGGGTGGGGGGCGCCTCGCTCATGCGGCTTCGGCCTCCTTGTCGTGAGCTTGGATCAGCTCCACGAAGGCGTCTTCCATGGTCGGCTCCGGCATCTCGGGCGTCTGCGCCTGTGCCTTGATGTCGGCCGGCGTGCCTTCGGTGAGGATCTCGCCCGCCACCATGATCGCCAGACGGTCGCAGTACTCCGCCTCCTCCATGAAATGCGTCGTCACCATGATGGTCACGCCCTGCCCCGCCAGCTCGCCGATGCGCTGCCAGAATTCCCGCCGCGCCAGGGGATCGACGCCGGACGTCGGCTCGTCGAGAAACAGGATGCCGGGCTCGTGCATCAGCGCGCAGGCGAGCGACAGCCGCTGCTTGTAGCCCAGCGACAGACCGGCACTGACCGAATTCGCGATCGGCGCCAGGGCGAACTCCTCCAGCGCCCAGTCGATGCGCTGGGCGCCGTGACGGCCGAACAGCCCATAGGCGCTGCTGAAAAAACGCAGGTTCTCGGCCACGCTGAGGTTGCCGTAGAGCGAAAATTTCTGCGACATGTAGCCGATGCGCGCGCGCGCCTCCGCTCCCGCGGTACGCAGATCGGCGCCGGCCACGCGCAGCGTGCCGCCGCTGGGCGGCAACAGCCCGCAGAGCATGCGGAAGGTGGTGGATTTGCCGGCGCCGTTGGCGCCCAGCAGGCCGAAGACCTCGCCCTCCTTCACCGCAAAGCTGACATTGCGCACCGCATAAAAGCTGCCGAAGCGCCGCTGCAGATCCTGCACCTCGATCACCACATGATCCGACTGTGCCGGTTCGAGCGGCACTTCCGCGGCATCGCTGCGCGGCGTTTCGTCTGGTTGCGTCCGCGCCTTGAGCAGGTCGACGAACGCATCCTCGAAGCGCGGCGGCGCCGGCTCCACCCGGGCCTGCTTCGCCTCCGGCAGCACAGCCTCGAGGTCAGGCGGCGTGTCGTCCTCCATCACCACCCGCACGTGATCGCCCTGCACCAGCGCATCGATCACCCCATCAGCCCGGGCCAGCCGGGCCTGCAGCGCGCGTTTCGGCAGGTCTGCCGCCGTCACCGCAAACGTGCGGCCGCGCACCGGCTCGCGCAGCGTGTCGGGCGTTCCCTGGTCGAGCAAATCGCCATCGTGCAGCACCACCACCTCGCTGCAGCGCTCTGCCTCGTCGAGATACGCCGTGCTCAGCAGCACGCTGGTGCCGTGCTGTTCCACCATGCGGTAGACAATGTCCCACAACTCGCGCCGCGAAACCGGGTCGACGCCGACGGTCGGCTCGTCCAGCATCAGCAGCGGCGGCTGGCGCACCAGCGCGCAGGCGAGGCCGAGCTTCTGCTTCATGCCGCCGGACAGTTTCCCGGCCAGCCGGTCGGTGAACGGGGCCAGGCCCGCCATGTGCAGCAGTTCGTCGTAGCGGTCCGAACGCGCAGCCGGCGAAACGCCTTGCAGGTCGGCGTACAAATCGAGGTTTTCCTGCACCGTCAGGTCTTCGTAGAGACCGAAGCGTTGCGGCATATAGCCGATGGTGCCCTGCACCTGCAGCGGCTGGCGGGCGACATCCATGCCCAGCACCTCGATGCGGCCCTGGTCCGGCATCAACAGGCCGGCGGCCAGCCGCATCAGCGTGGTCTTGCCGGCGCCATCCGGGCCGATGAGGCCGGTGACGATGCCCGGCTTGACGCTGAAGCTGACGTCCCTGAGCGCCTGTACCTCGCGGCCGCCGGCTCGAAAGCGCTTGCACAGGCTGGTAGCCTGCAGGGCCGCGCCGCGGGGGCTGGAGGCGTCGGCCATCAGGACTGCGGGCAGGGCTGAGCAGCGGCCCCGCTGTCGGCGGGCTGATCGAACGGAATGGTGACGGTGGCAGGCATGCCCAGGCGCAGTTCATTGCGCGGATCGCACACGAAGACCCGCATCTGGTAGACCAGGCTGGTGCGCACTTCGGTGGTTTCAACCGATTTCGGCGTGAACTCGGCCGTCGGCGAGAGGTAACCGACCCAGGCCTGATAGCGCTTGTCCGGATAGCTGTCGGTGGTCACCACCGCACGCATGCCCGGATGGAGCTTGCCCAGTTGCGGCCCCGGCACATAGGCACGCACCCAGACCGGATCGGTCAGCGCCAGCGTATACACGGGCTTCTGCGGCGACGCCATGTCGCCCGGCTCCAGGATGCGGGTCCGGATGACGCCGTCGGCCGGCGCGTGGAGCACGGCGTCTGCCAGCTGCTGGCGGGCGATGGCGAGGGCAGCACGGTTGGCCTCCAGCGTAGCCCGGGCCGCTGCAATGTCCTCCTTGCGCGCGCCCAGCTGGGCGAGCTGCAGGGTTTCACGCGCCGCCTTCAGTTGCGCCTGGGCGCCGTCGGCGGCGGCACGCGCATCGTTGGCCTGCTGTTCCGCCACGAACTGCCGCGCCACCAGCGCCTTGATTCGCGCATAGGTGCGTTCCGCATTGTCGGCAGCCACCTGGGCGGCTTCGACTTCCGCACGCGCCTTGCGGATTTCCTGCGGCCGGCTGCCCGCCACCAGGCGCGCCACCACCTGCTCCTGGGCCGCCATTTGCGCTGCGCGCTGATCAACGTTCTGCGACAGGCTGCGCGCATCCAGCATGGCCAGCGGCTGGCCCTTGTGGACCCGTTCGCCCTCGCGCACCTGCATCTCGTCAATGCGTTCCGCAGCATTGAAGGCCAGTTCGACCTGGCGGATCTCCACGTTGCCATAGGCCACCAGCTGCGTGACCGGTTCGTCACGATCGTGCCGGACCCACCAGAACACCGCAATGGCCGCCACAACGGCGACAACGATAACGACGGGAAGGGCTATTTTTCGTTTCATGCGACCTCGGCGATTCGATCAGCAGCCCCGCAAGCGGCAAGCGGCTGCCATTCCGGAACCGCGCTATACGCCCTATACGGCGGATGCTTGCCCTTTTCGTCGGGGATAGACCATCCGGCGCAAGGGCCATGCGCCGCCAGCCCGGAGGGCCGGGCAACCCCGGCGCGCCGCAGGAACAGCCTGGCCGTGCCGGACAGCGCTGTCATGGGGCATTCCGCTGCACGCCGCACAACAGCGGGCAATTTGAAAAACCTGGCTTTTGCACCGGTTTCACGGGATTTCCTCCAATGCAGTTTTGGACCGTGGGCGACTCTTCCCCTTTTTGAGCATAGTCACAATCCTGCGCGACCCGCTCCGCGGCGAGAAACGCCACATTGGCAGCCACGCGGGCTTTCCGCGGTCGGGATCGTGCCACGCGTCGTCGGCCCGCTGCCATGCCCCGAATCCGCGGCCACCCGGCCGGCTAATGCACCTGAATCGTGTACCTATACTGAATTTTCGCCGGCATACCAGCGCCGCATGGCAGCAACCGTGGCGGCGTGCAAAAAGCCGCTTTCCCACCTCACTTTCAAGGAGCGAGCATCATGCAACTGCCAATCACCCGACTACTGCTGATCGCCCTGGCGCTGGGCGTTTCCGTTTCCGCCCGGGGCCAGGACGATGCCACGTTCAGCAGCGCCAGCCTGACCCCGGACAGCGCCCTGAAAGCGGCGCAGGCCGCGCTCAAGACCTGCCGGGATGCCGGTTTCAATGTGGCCGTGGCGGTGGCCGACCGCAGCGGCGTGACCCAGGTCATGCTGCGAGACCGTTTCGCCGGCGCCCACACCCCGCAGACCGCCATGGGCAAAGCCTGGACCGCAGCGAGTTTCCGCACCAATACCACCGACCTCATCGCCTTGACCCTGCCGGGCACCCCCTCCGCCGGTATCCGCCAGCTGCCCGGCGTAGTGATTCTGGGCGGCGGTATGCCCATCGAATCGAAAGGCAGCCTGGTCGGATCGATCGGGATTTCCGGTGCCCCGACCGGGGCCGATGACGATCGCTGCGCCAAGGCCGGTATCGATGCCATCCAGGTAGAACTAGCCTTCTAAGGCTGCGCAGTTGCCTGGCTTATGCGGAGTAAAAAAACGGCCTGTGGCTGACGATGCCAGCTGTCGCGACGCGCTGGCTTGAATCCAGCGCTGACTGAACTGGAGGAAAGGCTCCCACCATGAAAGAGATTCTTCCCGGCGTGTTTCACTGGAAGACCTTCCACGAAGGCATTCAGGCCTATGTCCACTCCTGCTACATCAATGCAACCGACCCGCCGGTGCTGATCGACCCGCGCGTGCCGGCGCAGGGAATCGAGTGGTTCGCGTCGCACGGCGCGCCCCGGCACATCTACCTGACCAATCGCCATCACTACCGGCACAGCGGCCGCTTTGCCGCGCGCTACGGCGCCGAGGTGTGGTGCCACAAGGACGGGCTGCACGAATTCACCCAGGGCGAGAAGGTCAATGGATTCAGTCACGGCAAGGAACTGCGGGGCGGCATCCTGGCGTTGAAGATCGGCGCGCTGTGCCCCGAGGAAACCGCGCTTTATCTGTCGCTGAACGGCGGGCTGCTGAGCCTTGGCGACGCCATCGTGCGCGATCGCGGCAGACTCGGCTTCGTACCGGACGCCTACATGGGCGACGACCCGGAAGGCGTCAAGCGCGGCCTGCGCAAAGCATTTCGCCAGCACCTGCGCGAACGCGAATTCGACCACCTGCTGTTTGCCCACGGGGCCCCCTGGATCGGCGGCGCGAGACATGCGCTCGAGGTTTTTTGCAGGGAGCCGAATCGCCAGGCGCAGTCGCCCTCATGAGGGGCGCGCAGGTTCAAACACGCGAACGGATGACCACTGAGCAAAAAATTCATGGCTGAAGCGAAAAAAAGCACCAGCCGCAGCAAGAAACGCCCGGCCCCGAAAAAGCCGGTCGTGCTGATGACCGGTGCCACCGGATTCCTCGGCCGCGCCATCGGCCAAGCGCTGGCGGCGGACTACACCGTGGTCGGACTGGACCGCAAGCAGAAGGATCAGGCGCACGCAGAATCCGTGCGCTGCGATTTCACGTCGGACGATAGCGTCGATGAGGCGCTGCGCGAAGTGTGGTCGCGCTTTGGCACCCGGATCGCCTCGGTGGTCCATCTGGCCGGCTATTTCGATTTCAGCGGCGAACCCAACCCGCTCTACCGGAAGGTCAATGTCGAAGGCACCCGCCGCCTCCTGCGCAAGCTGCAGGCCCTCGACGTCGAACAGTTCGTCTACGCCTCCACCATGCTGGTCCATGCACCTACCGAGCCGGGGGTGCCGATCAGCGAAACCTCGCGCGTCGAGCCGCGATGGGTGTATCCCCAATCCAAGCTGGAGACCGAAAACGTGGTCGCGCACGCGCACGGCGCCATCCCCAGCGTGGTGCTGCGCATCGCCGGGGTCTACACCCAGACGGTGCAGCCACCGACGCTGGCGCATCAGATCAGCTGGATCTATGAACGCCAGTTCAAGGGCCGGGTCTTCCCCGGCGAAACCTCGCATGGCCAGTCGTTCGTCCACCTTGACGACCTGGTGGATGCCGTGGTGCGCACCGTGGATCGGCGCGGCACCCTGCCGCCCGACCTCAAACTGCTGGTGGGCGAGGCGACGCCCCTGAGCTACGCCGCGCTGCAGAACCGGCTCGGCACGCTGATCCACGGCGAGCAATGGGAAACCGAAACGGTGCCCAAGCCGCTGGCCAAGCTGGGCGCGCGACTGCAGGACAAGCTCGAAGCGGTGGTGCCGGATGCCATCGACCGAGGCAAGAAGCCCTTCGTCAAACCCTTCATGGTCGAGCTGGCCGACGATCATTACGAGCTCGACATCGCGCGCGCGCAGGAACTGCTGGGCTGGTCGCCGCGCCACGCACTACGCGAGGAACTGCCCGCCATGGTGGCGATGCTGAAGGAGGATCCGCTGGCGTGGTATCAGGCCAACCGGATTCCCACGCCCGAGTGGATCGAGACGATCGCCGAACACCCCGCCGCCGCGCACGCCTTGCTGGAGAAATACGAACGATCGGTTCGTCTGCAGCACCGCCAGAACCTGTGGGCGCACTTCCTCAACCTGGGACTCGGCCTGTGGCTGGTCACCAGTCCGTCCGTGCTTGGCTATCCGGACTGGCCGATGACCCTGAGCGACCTGGCGAGCGGCGCTCTGATCATGCTGTTCAGCCTGCTGTCGCTGTCGCGGCACATGGCATGGGCCCGCTTCGCCAATGCCGGGGTGGGCGTATGGCTGCTGTTCGCGCCGCTCGTGTTCTGGGCGCCCACCGCCGCCGGCTACCTCAACGACACCCTGGTCGGCGCGCTGGTGATCGGCTTTTCCCTGCTGGTGCGGCCGTCCCCGGGGGTCGGGGTGGCGGCGCGCACCACCGGCCCCGACGTTCCGCCCGGCTGGCACTACAGCCCCTCCGCCTGGACGCAGCGGCTGCCCATCATCGCGCTGGCCTTCGTCGGCCTCTACATTTCGCGCTATCTCGCGGCCTTCCAGCTGGGCCACACGCCGGGCGCGTGGGACCCGTTCTTCGGCGACGGCACCGAACGCGTCATCACCTCCGACGTCTCGAAAGCGTGGCCGGTGCCCGACGCCGGACTGGGCGCGCTGGTCTACGTCCTGGAAATCCTCACCGGCATCATCGGCGGGCGCTCGCGCTGGCGCACCATGCCCTGGCTGGTGATGCTGTTCGGCGTGATGATCGTGCCGCTGGGCGCGGTGAGTATCTTCTTCATCATCATCCAGCCCATCGTGATCGGCACCTGGTGCAGCCTGTGCCTGCTCGCCGCGGTGGCGATGCTGCTGCAGATCCCCTACTCGCTCGACGAGCTGATAGCGAGCGGCCAGTTCCTGCTGGAGCGGCGGCGGCGCGGCAAGTCGGTGCTGCTGGCCTTCCTGCGCGGCGACACCATGGAAGGCGGCAGGCGGATTCCGCCGGACGACTTCGAGCGGCCTGCGCGGGCGGTGGTCAAGGAGATGCTGGGCGACGGCGTCAACGTGCCGTGGACCCTCGCCCTGAGCACAGTCCTCGGGATCTGGCTGATGTGCACCCGGCTGGTTTTCGGCACCGAAGGCGCGCAGGCCGACAGCGACCATCTCCTTGGCGCCCTGATCGTCACCGTGTCGATCACCGCCATGGGCGAAGCGGCTCGTCCCGTCCGCTTCATCAACATCCTGCTCGCCGTCGCCCTGATGTTCGCCCCCTTCATGTTCGACGGCGGCAGCCTCGTTGCCGACGCCGCAGGCGTGGCGACAGGACTGCTGCTGATCGCCTTGAGCATCCCCCGCGGCCGCATCGACAACCCCTACGGCAGCTGGAGCCGCTATCTGGTGTGAACCGCGCCGGCCGAGAGGAGACCTTATGGAAACGAACACGCAAGCGCCCGAAAAATTCGATGCCCTCATCATCGGCGCCGGGCAGGCTGCAGCGCCGCTGGCCCATGCGCTGGGCGAGGCGGGCTGGAAGATTGCCGTCGTCGAGCGCAAGCATGTCGGCGGTTCCTGCATCAATTTCGGCTGCACCCCCACCAAGGCCATGGCCGCCAGCGCCCGGGTGGCGTATCTCGCCCGGCGCGCCGAAGAATACGGCGTGCGCACCGGGACGGTGGCGGTCGATCTCGCAAGGGTGCTGGCGCGCAGGAATGCGATCGTCGATCGCTTCCGCGACGGCATACGGGAAGGACTCGAGTGCGCGGACAAGGTGGAGCTCATTTTCGGGCACGCCGCCTTCGAAGGCCCCCATGTTGTTGCGGTACAGCTGAACGCAGGCGGCAGCCGCCGGCTCGCCGCCGATCACATTTTCATCGATAGCGGTACGCGGGCGGCGATCCCGCCCATCCCCGGCCTCGAGCAGGTGCCGTTTCTGGACGCCTCCTCGATCCAGCAGCTGGACCGGCTGCCCGAGCATCTTCTCGTCATCGGCGGCAGCTACATCGGGCTGGAGTTCGGCCAGATGTTCCGCCGCTTCGGCAGCCGGGTCAGCATCGTCCAGCGGGGGCCGCAGCTGATGAAACGGGAGGACCCGGACGTCGCCGAAGCCGTGCGCGAAATCCTGGTGGAGGACGGGCTCGATGTATACCTCAATGCAGACGTTCTGGGCGCAGGGCACAGGCAGCGCGGAGACGGAGTCATGCTGAATCTGGAACTGCCGGGCGGCCTGGTGCGGCTGGAGGGGTCCCACCTGCTGGTCGCCACCGGCAGAACCCCCAACAGCGACGACCTCAATCTCGACGCGGCAGGCGTGGAGACGGATGACGCAGGCAACATCCGGGTGAACGGACGGCTGGAGACGAGTGTGCCGGGCATCTACGCCATGGGCGACGTCAAGGGCGGGCCTGCCTTCACCCACATTGCCTATGACGACTATCGGGTGCTGAAGCAGAACCTGCTGAAGAAAGGAGATGCCACGGTCGATACGCGGCCGGCTCCCTACACGATGTTCATCGATCCGCAGCTCGGACGCATCGGCCTCACCGAAGCCGAGGCGAAAGAAAGCGGACGCCGGATTCTGCTGGCGAAACTGCCCATGAGCCAGGTGGCAAGGGCGCTGGAAACGGGCGAATCGCGCGGTTTCATGAAAGCCGTGGTGGATGCCGACAGCGGGCTCATCCTCGGAGGCGCCGTCCTCGGCCTGGAAGGCGGCGAGTTGATGGCCATGCTGCAACTCGCGATGATGGGCGAGTTACCCTACTCCTGCCTGCGCGACGCCATTTTCGCCCACCCCACGCTGGCGGAGTCGCTGAACAGCCTGTTCGCCGCGCCGGAGCAGGCATGATCGAACCGTCAGGGCGGACCTCTTACACACCACACCTGCAGGAGCGGCGCTTCGCCGCGATTGCGCAGCGTTGCTTCACCGCGAACCCCCGCATCGCACGACCGCCCGCAATCGGCCCGGGGGCGGACCTCCTACACCACACCCGTTGGCCGCAATCGGCCCGAGGACGGGCTTCCAACCGCGGCGGCCGCCGGAATGAGGGTTCGCTATGCCTGCATCAATTCGCACGCCACCGCGTCGCCCACCCGGATCAGGCCGCCCGTCAGGATCCGCGCATTGACGCCGCCGTGTCCGCGCATCGCGTTGTAGCCGCCCGGTCCCAGCACCGCTTCCATGCGCGAGCAGGGGTCGCAATGCCCCGTCACCGCCAGCACCACCCTGGCGCCGATGCGCAGCACCAGCGGCCGGTCGCGGAACAGGGCGTGCGCCGCCAGCAGGTTCAGCCCCGACACCACCAGATTGCGCCGCAACAAGGACGCATCGACACGCGCCCGCCCCGTCAGCGCCGCCACCACCGGCAGATGCTCGGCCTGGATCAGCGTCACCTGCCTGTTGCCGCCATCCACCCGGCTGCGCGAAGGCTGCGCGTAGTGGTCGCCTTCGAGCCCGCACGCGGCAATGGCCATGACGGATTCGACCGCGACCACGTCACCCCGGCGCTGCGGGCGCAGGCTGATCGCCTCGATCCGGCCCGGATGGGGAAAGCGGGCCGTCAGCTCGCGCAGGCCGGCTTCGCTCGGGGATTGCTCCGCCCGGTCACGTTCCGGGCTCATGCAGCCAGCCGCTGCGCCGGCCGGATCAAGTCGCCTGCAGCCGCCAGGCAGATTAGCCGGGCGGGCAGGATGTTGGAAAATTCTGGCATCGGTTTGGACGTTTTCTGTTCGCTATTCGGAGCCGGCAGGATAGCCCAGGTTCGATAGCTGTTGCGGCGCGGCGCGGCTGGCTGCGCACCGCGCATCCACAGTTGCACGATGCCGAACCGGTGGGGGACAAGAGGAGTCCAGCGGCCGTGCGTCATGACGCTGCCGCAAGCACACTGAAATGGATGGCCGTTTCGGCCTGGAAAATCCCCCGGGCCCGCGTGGCGGACCGGGCAGCCATGGGGGGCGGCTGTCAGGTGCGCTGCTCAACGTCGCCCTCGCCTTCACCATGATCGGCGTATTCCTCGACCCCTGCTGTAAGCGTGCGCCCGGGGCAGCGGCCGACTAATCAAAGTCCGGCCGTGAGACTAGGCCCCATGACACCATCCGCCCGCCTGCGCCGCCATCACGATCTGCGCGCACGCTTCGGCATCCGAATCCGCCTGGTGATGCCGAAGATCGAGGCCCAGGTAGCGACACACATCGGGCAGCTTGGTCGGGCGGATATTCCACTGCGCGCGCGCCAGCTTCACCGTGCACACAAAAGGCAGCCGGGGCGCCGCAAGCGCATACGTCTCGCAGCAGGCGCCCAGCACGCCCTTGTCGAAAGGCGCGTTGTGCGCGGCAAGGAACTCCACGCCCGCCAGCGCGCGCGTCAACCCCGCCCACACCGCGTCGAAAGGCTGCGCGCCCTTCACGTCGTCCCACGACAGGCCATGGATATGCGTAAACAGGAACTGGCGCGACGGCGGGCGGATCAGCGCAGAAAAACGGTCGACAATGCGGCCGTCCTCGACGATCACCACCCCCACCGCGCAGGCGCTGTCGCGGGCGTTGTTGGCGGTTTCGAAGTCAATGGCGGCGAAGCGGGTCATGGCGGGGGGTCAGTCTTTTAAACAATATTTGTCAGGAATGGCCACGATGCGCGACCAAGCATGCTGATTCATTCAGTCTAACCGTCATTGCGAGGAGCGCAGCGACGCGGCAATCCAGCGCATTCATCAAGCAGGCATTTCTGGATTGCCGCGCTGCGCTCGCAATGACGGATTAACGTGTGGGTAAGCAAGCCTGGCCCAGGCCCCGATCATAATGAACTGCAAGCCGAACGAGAAATCGCCCATGTCATCAATCCGAATGCTGCAAGCCCTCCTTCTGACCCTGTCCCTGGGCACCCTGTTGAGCGCCTGCGCCAGGGACACCCCCGCCGCGCCCGCCAAACCGGCGCCGAGCGCCCCCGCTGCCAAGCTCGACACCATCGTGCTGGGCATGGGCTGCTTCTGGGGGGCGGAAAAGCGCATGTCCGAAGTGCCGGGCGTGGTCGACGTGGAAAGCGGCTATGCCAATGGCGACATCGAGGGCAGCTACAAAGCCGTGCTCGCCCACGAGCGCGCCGTGCGTGCCGGCGACACCCGCCAGCGCAACCATGCCGAAGTGGTCAAGGTGAGCTTCGACCCCGCCCGCACCACGCTGGAAACCGTGCTGATCAAGTTCTGGGAAAGCCACGACCCCACCCAGGGCGACCGCCAGGGCAACGACGTCGGCACCAACTATCGCAGCGCCCTCTACACCCATGGCCCGGCCCAGCAAGCCGTCGCCCTGAAAACCCGCGCCGCCTACCAGCAGGCGCTGACGAAGGCCGGGCGCGGCACCATCACCACCGAAATCGCCCCGCTCGAGAACTACTTTCCCGCCGAGGACTACCACCAGGACTACCTGAAGAAAAACCCCAAGGGCTATTGCGGCCTCGGCGGCACCGGCGTGAAGTACCCCGGCTCGAACAGCGCCGCGCCAACGACCGCGCCCCGGCTCGACGGCAAGGCCCTGGCCTTCGAGCGGCAACTGGTGGTGTTCGAAGCGGAGGATTGCGCGTTCTGCAAGCAGTTCAAGGCCGACGTCCTCGACCACTGGCAGTCTCCCGTTGCCGTGACCAGCACGCTGAACGCCAATCCGCCCATCGGCTGGAAGCTGGAAAAGGCCTTGTTCGCCACCCCCACCATCGTGCTGTTTGAGCAGGGCCGCGAAGTCTCCCGCCATACCGGCTACAGCGGCGAGCAGACCGCCTTCTGGAAATGGCTGGGCTTTCGGCTGCTGACGCCCTCGCAGCAGAAGATCGCCTTCGAGCAAGGCACCGAGCGTGCCTTCAGCGGATCGCACCTGGACGAAAAGCGCGCCGGCACCTTTGTCGACCCCATCACCGGCGCGCCCCTGTTCCGCAACAACACCAAGTTCGAAAGCGGCACCGGCTGGCCCAGCTTTTTCGACCCGGTGGAGGGCGCCATCAGCCTTCATGAAGACAGGGACCACGGCATGAAGCGCGTCGAAGTGCGCAGCGCAAGTTCCGACATCCACCTCGGCCACGTCTTCGACGACGGCCCGCCGCCCACCCACAAGCGCTACTGCATCAACGGCAACGTGCTGAAGTTCGTGCCCGACGCGGGGAAGTGAGGGGGACATCGAAATTCATGCCCGGCATTTCCACTTTTTCTGACTGGTGCCATATTCTGGCCGGCCTAGACAGAACTCCCGGAGGGCGTCATGCACAGCGAATGGCAGTTGCAGGAAGCAAAGAACAATCTCAGCCAGCTGATCAAAGCGGCTACAAAGGGCGAGCCCCAAGTCGTCACCGTGCACGGCAAGCCGACGGCAGTGGTGGTTTCGGCGGATGAATTCGCCCGGCTGACGCGCCCGCAGCGCGGCAAGCTCTCCTCCGCGCTGCTGCGCCCAGACATCGCAGGCGAGGACCTCGACTTCACCCGCAGCCGCGACACCGGCCGGAGCGTCGAATTGTGAGCTGGCTGCTGGACACTGCGTCTTCTTTGGTAAGCGTTTAACTCATGCCGCCGGTTCGCTGTCCAGGTGCTGCATCAGCGCCTCGACGCTGTCGTGGCGGATGACACGGCCCGCCTTGGCATCTTCCAGCGATGCCTTGATGCGGGCCAAGGCGGCTTCTTCCTGGGACTCGAGCAGTTTGCGGTAGCGCTCTTCGGTCAGCACGACATATTGCGGGCGGTTGTTCTTGATGATGTGCACCGGGCCTTGGGCCAGGGCATCATCCACGGCTGCGATGCCGCGACGCTTGATTTCCTGGGCGGGGATGACGTTCATGGCTGCCTCCTTGATCTGCACCGATTAATGCACCGTGTAGGGTATCTGTAAAGCATGGTTCTCGACACACCCCGTCGGCTTCGCTCAGGCGTTTCGCCGGTTGATCAGGTTCACCACCACGCGGGTGAGAACATCCTTCTCGTCCGGTCGGCTTTCGGCGATCAGCAGCGTCATCGCTACCAGGGCATTGTCGGCGATGCGCTTGCCGCCGTCGGCGCTGTAGAGCGCCAGGTTCTTCTGCAGAAACCACAGGAACAGCGCCGCCGCGATGCGTTTGTTGCCGTCGACGAAGTGGTGGTTCTTCACCAGGAAGTACAGCAGGTGCGCCGCCTTTTCTTCCAGGCTGGGATAGACCTCCTGTCCGCCGAAAGTCTGCATCACGGCGGACAGCGAGCCTTCCAGTCCCTCATCCTTTTCCCGCCCGAACAAGCCGGTGGGGCCGAAGCGCTCGCCCATGCGCACGATCACCTGGCGCGCCTCGTCCAGCGCCAGCGCCGCGACCGGGCCGGGCGACACATCACCCAGGCGCACCCGCTGGTGGTCGTAGTCGTCCAGCACCTCCAGCGCGTAAGCATAGTCCGCTACCACCTCGAGCAGCGCGGTCGCCTCGTCGCCGCTTAGCGTGCGGCGATGTGCTACGTCGGCAACCAGACGTACCGCCTGATTGAGCTCCTTCAACCGCCGCTCATGAACGGTGTAGCCCTGCACCAGGTGCTGGCGCAGCACGTTGGTGGCCCAGATGCGGAACTGGGTGCCGCGCAGAGATTTGACCCGGTAGCCGACGGAGATGATGACGTCGAGGTTGTAGAAGACAACTGGCTTGTCAGAACCGGCAATATGCATTTTTTGCATATTGCTTTCTTCCGGCAATTCGCCCTCCTTGAAGACATTGCGTAAATGCCTGGAAATAACGGATTGATCCCGCTGGAACAAATCGACAAGCTGAGCTTGTGACAACCAAACCGTCTCCCGCTCCAACCGCACATCCAGTGCAGGCCCGCCATCGGCCGCCCGATACAGAATGACTTCACCCAGCCCTGTGCTCATCGTGATGCCTCCCCATTCAAACCGCCGTCGTATAGCCGCTGCCCGGGCACGCCCGTTTCAGCGCAGGCTTACAGACTCTTGCCGCAGCGGATCACCCCCACCGCGATGCCTTCGATCACCAGCTCCTGGCGCTTGAGGTCGACGACGATGGGCGCGAAGTCGGGGTTTTCCGGCATGAGCTGCACAGTGTGGCCGCGCTGCTGGAAACGCTTCACCGTGACCTCGTCGCCGATCCGCGCCACCACCACCTGCCCCGCACGGGCCTCGGCGCTGCGATGCACCGCGAGCAGGTCGCCGTCGAGGATGCCGGCGTCCTTCATGCTCATGCCGTGCACCGTAAGAAGATAGTCCGCGCGCGGCGTAAACATCGCGGGGTCGAACTGGTAGTGCCGCTCGATGTTCTCCTGCGCCAGGATCGGGCTGCCTGCCGCCACCCGGCCCACCAGCGGCACCCCGCCGCCGCCCTTCAGCCGGATGCCGCGCGACATCCCCGGCACCAGATC
>JAGXGM010000052.1 GCA_024636675.1 Hydrogenophilales bacterium
GACGGGAATACAACGAGGAAAGACCGAAGAAATCGCTGGGCGGCATGACGCCCTCAGCCTATGCCAGGCAACTGGCTTCCAAAGCAGTTATATTAACCACGGACTCTAAAGCCGAATGCTACTGAAACTGGGGAGACGTCGCTTATACTCGAAAGGAACCTTGGGTCTATAGCCAAAGTGAAAGCATCCAATAGCAAAAGCGCGTTGTTGTTTCATTTGTTATCTCGTCCCTGTCTTGGTGCCAACGCTTGCATGCCACTCCTGGCAGGCGGCCGGCAACCTGCTGCTGATCAAGCGGATATGGGGTCGGACTGAACTGACCCGGGTATTTCAAAAAATGCATTAGACCGCGTCGAGTGGTCTCGCCTTTGGCCGAGCATGAAACGTTAGCGAAAACTATCGGAGCTCCCGCTTAGGATCGGTTAGGGAAAAATTTGCTGGACGCAGCCCTTGAGCTGGCCCGGGCAAGTCCCCTGCAAGCTTCAGGTTTGTTTACTGCGCCCCCGCCCCACTCGACTTCACCACGCTCATCGCCCCCGCGATCAGCGTGCTAATGTCCGCCATGTTGGACGGCACGATCAGGGTGTTGCCGGCCTTGGCGATGCCGGCGAAGGCGTCGACGTATTTCTCGGCGACCTTGAGGTTGACCGCCTGCATGCCGCCGGGCAGTTCGACGGCGCGCGCGACGCGGGCGATGGCTTCGGCGTTGGCGGCGGCAATGGCCTTGATCGCTTCGGCCTCGCCCTGGGCGACGTTGATCGCCGCCTGCATCTCGCCTTCGGATTCCTGGATCGCCGCATTGCGCGCGCCAGTGGCGATGTTGATCTGTTCCTGCATGCGGCCTTCGCTGGATGCGATGAGTGCGCGCTTTTCGCGCTCGGCGGTGATCTGCCGCTGCATGGCGTGAAGAATTTCCTTCGGCGGGGTCAGGTCCTTGATCTCGTAGCGCAGCACCTTGACGCCCCAGTTGGTCGAGGCTTCGTTCAGCGCGAGCACGACGCCGCGGTTGATGTCGTCGCGCTCTTCGAAGGTGCGGTCCATTTCCATGCGGCCGATCATCGAGCGCAGGGTGGTCTGCGCCAGCTGCGAGATGGCATCGATGTAGTCGCTCGCGCCGTAGGACGCCATCTTGGGGTCGGTGACCTGGAAGTAGAGGATGCCGTCGACCGCGAGCTGGGTGTTGTCGCGGGTGATGCAGATCTGGCTCGGCACGTCGAGCGGGATTTCCTTCAGCGAATGCTTGTAGGCGACGGTGTCGATGAAGGGGATGACGAGGTTGAGGCCGGGGCCGAGCACGGCGTGGAACTTGCCGAGGCGTTCGACCACCCAGGCGTTTTGCTGCGGGACGACGCGCACGCCCTTGGCAACGACGATAGCGATAACAGCCAGAATGACGAGTGCGACAACATCCATTTATTTTTCTCCCTTTGTTTATACGTATTGCACTGTCCCGGTTTTAGTTGCCCAGGATCAGCTGTTGCGCCGTCCCGGTTTCAATTGCCGAGGATCAGCGTATTCCCCTTGACGGCACGAATGATCAGCGGATGCGTGCTGTCGACGCCGGTCGATTCGGCCTCGGCATCCCACAGCGCGCCGCGGTATTTGACCTGGCCGCGACCGCCCTGCCAGGATTCGACCAGTACGCTCTGGCCGATGTCCATGTTCTGCAGCGAGGATTCGGGATGCACGGTGCTGCGCTTCCAGTGACGCAGGGCCAGGGTGCCCAGCGTGGCGATGACGCCTGCCGTCAGCAACTGCATGAACAAACCGGCGCCGAGCCAGGCGGCCACGCCTGCTGCCGCGGCCGCCAGACCATACACCAGAAGATAGAACGTGCCGCTGGTGAGCTCCACGCCCACCAGCACCGCCGCCAGAATCCACCACACGACATACGCCTGCATCTCATCTCTCCAGAATGACCGGCCGATTCGCCAGTTCGTCCGGATTATGCCCGGACGGCGGGAAAT
The DNA here is from genome assembly GCA_024636675.1 of Hydrogenophilales bacterium. GTDB lineage: Bacteria > Pseudomonadota > Gammaproteobacteria > Burkholderiales > Thiobacillaceae > Thiobacillus. Next base: position 1,968 of record JAGXGM010000052.1, read on the forward strand.
GCGTTGCCAGGAGCGCGCCGACCTGCTCGATCCCCGCCAGCGCGCCGCGCTCGAAGTCGCCCTGCCTGAACGCCGCCTCCATCGTCTGCGCGATGGTTTCCCACGCCGCGGCATCGACGCGGGCGGCGATGCCGCGGTCGGCGACGATCTCGATGTCGTGGTCGGCCAGCAGCAGATAGATCAGCACGCCGCTGTTGTCCGCGGTGTCCCACACATGCAGGTTGGAGAACATCTCGATCGCGCGCTCGCGCCCGCTCATGCCGCGCCACACCAGCGAGCCGGGCAGGCTGTTTTCGAGAACGAAGCGGATTTCGCCGCTATGGGAGGTTTCGCTTGCAGCGATCGCGGCTTCGATGGCGTCGAGCGTGGTCTGCGGAAACGCGCGGCGCCACGCCCGTGGCGGCATGAACAGGTGTTTGAGCCAACGCTTGAAATTCACCATGAGCCCGAGGCGCCTCCACCGCCGAATCCGCCGCCACCGCCGCCCCAGGAACCGCCGCCCAAGCCCCCACCCCTGCCGAACCCGCCGCCGCCACCAAATCCACCGGGACCGCTTACCCAGCCGCCGCCGCGACGGCCCCCGGCCACGCCGGCGAACACGAACACGGCGATGAACAGCAACAAGGGGGTGAGCCCCAGCAGCATCGCCCCCACCGCGCCGCTGCCGACCGCGGCGACCCCGCCCGCGGCCGGGCGGCCCATCAGCAGGGACAGCAGCCAGCCGGCGACGAGACCGCCGACAATCAGGAGAATGAGTGCGCCTTCGTCGCCTTGGCCGCTTCCGCCCGTGGCAGCCGCCGGCGGGGGCAAAGGCTCGCCCTCGATCAGCCCCATCAGTTGCTGCACGCCGGCCGCGATGCCGCCGTAGAAGTCGCCTGCCTTGAAATAGGGCGTGATGGTCTCGGCGATAACCCGCTTCGCAATCGCGTCGGGAATCACGCCCTCGAGGCCGTAGCCCACCTCCAGGCGCAGGGTGCGGTCGTCCTTGGCGACGATCAGGATCACGCCGTCGTCAACCTTGGTCCGGCCGATCTTCCATTTTTCCGCGACGCGAATGCCGAACTGCGCGATGTCTTCCGGCTGGGTGGTCGGGACAATGAGGACGGCGATCTGGCTGCCCGTCTGCGCCTCGAAGGCGGCGAGCTGGTTTTCCAGCGCGGCGATTTGGTCGGCGCTGAGCGTTGCGGTCAGGTCGGTGACGCGGCGCGACAGCTCGGGCACCGCCACCTGCGCCCAGGCAAACAGCGTAAACAGCAGCAGAAGGAAGCCGGACGCACAACGCGTCCGCGACAGCCGGTTCATCCCGGGATCAGTATCCGGCGGCAGGCGCGGGCGTGCCGAAATCGACCGTCGGCGGTCGGGAAATCGCCCCCTCGTTTTCGACCGTGAAGGTCGGCTTGGTGTCGTAACCGAACACCATGGCCGTGAGGTTCGACGGGAAGGAACGCACCGTGACGTTGTAGGCTTTGACCGCAGCGATGTAGCGGTTGCGCGCGACGGTGATGCGGTTCTCGGTGCCTTCGAGCTGCGCCTGCAGGTCGCGGAACAAGCCGTCGGCCTTCAGCTGCGGATAGTTCTCGGCGACCAGCAGCAGACGCGATATCGCGCCGGTGAGTTCGCCCTGCGCAGCGATGAATTTCTGGAACGCGGCTTCGTCGTTGATCAGCTCGGGCGTGGCCTGGATCGCGCCGACGCGGGCGCGCGCCTCGGTCACCGAGACAAACACTTCCTGCTCGTGTGCCGCGTAGCCCTTCACCACGTTGACCAGGTTCGGCACCAGGTCGGCGCGGCGCTGGTACTGGTTCAGCACCTCGGCCCAGGTAGCCGTGATTTCCTCGTCGGTGCTCTGCAGCGTGTTGTAGCCGCAGCCGGAAAGGGTCAGGGCCATGAAACCCACCATCAGCCATTTCAACATGTCGTGCTCCTCGTTCAATTAAAGGGTGTCAGCCCCGAAAACAACAACCGGCGCGGTCCGGGGCGACCTTACTGCAACAGTGTAACCAGCTCTATCTCGGCGCGGCCGTCTTGCACCCACAGGCGGGCCACACTGACCGGCAGCTTGAACCGGCGCGGCCCCGCGCTTCCCGGATTGACGAACAGCACGCCGTCGCGGGATTCGAAGTGCGGCTTGTGCGAATGGCCCGAGACGACGACGTTCACCCCGGCCGCGGCGGGATCGATGGCGAGCTCGCCCAGGATGTGCAGAACGTGGATACGCACGGCGTCGAATTCAATATCCGCCGTGTGCGGAATCGACGCCGCCCAGGCGGCGCGGTCGTTGTTGCCGCGCACCACGGTCAGCGGCGCAATGCGAGCCAGGGTGTCGAGCACGCCCCGCGGCTCGCCGGTGCGCGAGCCGATGTCGCCGGCGTGGACGATGTGTTGGCAGCCTTCCAATGCCGCGACGGCCTCGGGACGCATCAGGCCGTGAGTGTCCGCGATCAGCCCGACCAGGGTGCGCGCCATCGCGGCTGACCGGTCAGGGCGCGACGCCCCAGGTGGCAAACAGCGGGTCGGACTCGGTCAGCGTGTCGGCGTAGCGGTCGTCCTTGGGGCGCTTGAGGCCGCGCTCGACGTAGGTTTCCACCTTGTTGAAACCGGCCTGCTTGATCAGCGTGCCGACCCAGGCCATGCGCTCCATCGGGTGCAGCTGGGTCCACAGCTTGATGACCTTGGGGGGGAAGTAGCGGTGCGACAGCGTCACCACGAACATGCCGCCGGGCTTCAGCACCCGGCGCGCTTCGGCCACAATCTTGTGCGGCTGGGTCAGATACTCGAACGACACCGTGCACACCACCGCGTCGAAGCTGGCGTCGGCAAACGGCAGCGTCGGGTCGGCGTTGATGTCCTTGACGATGCGCTCGGCGAGCTGCGGGTTGTCGTCCAGTTCCTCGGCGTTCATGCCCAGGCCGACGGCAGATTGCACCGTGTCCGGCAGGTGCGAGCGCCAGCCCGCCATCAGGTCGAGCACCCGCGCGTTTTCCGGCAGCACGGTGCGGTACAGCGCCTGAATGCGGCGCGCGCACACGGCGTCGACGTGGGTCACCTTGCGGGCAGCCGCATAGAACTCGGCGTCGGGCGCTTCGTCCTCGCGGCTGAATGCGTCCGGTCCCTCGAAGTCGGTCGGCGTCTGCTGCTGCGCGTCCATGCCGCTCCATTCCAGCAGCTGCTCCACTTTGCCGACCGGCTCGGTCGAAACATCGCTTTTGCCGCTGTCGATGCTGAAGATGCGGCCTTGCAGCGGGTGGCTGAAGTTGGCGATGAAGCTCGCTTCGTTGAGCTTCATCACGCGGAACATCGGCCCCGGCGCGTCGTCGGCGTGCAGCAGCTGCGACGGATAGTAGCGCCCCAGTTTCAGCGGCGCGATGTCGCTGCGGAACGCCTCGTTCGGCACCTCGTGTTCGAGCTTCGGGCCGACGTCGACCTGGGCGTCGACCGGCGGGGTGTCGCCCGGCATCCAGATCACGACCTGATGGCGACCGAGGTCGGAGAAATAATTGACGCGAAAACGCAGTGCGGAATGCAGGAGTTTCATAGGGACAGGGGTCCGGAGTCAGGAGTCAGGGAATTGAAGGTGCGCCGCGCCAGGCACAGGTCCTCCCACGCGCGCGCCTTGTCGGTCGGCTTGCGCAGCAGATAGGCGGGGTGATAGCTCGCCACCAGCGGCACGCCCTGGAACGCGTGCACCCGGCCGCGCAGGCTTCCGATGGCTTCATGGGTGTCGAGCAGGCTTTGCGCGGCAAAGCGTCCCAGCGCAAGAATGAGCCTGGGCTGGATGAGTGCGATCTGCGCCAGCAGATAAGGCCGGCAGGCGGCCACCTCATCCGGCTCGGGATCGCGGTTGCCGGGCGGGTGCGACTTCACCACATTGGTGATGTAGACATTGTCGCGGCGTGTGAGTCCGATCGAGGCCAGCATGGCGTCGAGCAGCTTGCCTGCCGGGCCGACAAACGGCTCGCCCTGGGTGTCTTCCTCCACGCCCGGCGCCTCGCCGATGATGAGCCAGTCGGCGTTGCGGTCGCCCACGCCGAGCACGCCCCGGGTGCGGGTGGCGGAGAGCTTGCAGGCGGTGCAATGGGCGACGGCGTCGGTGAGCGTGTCCCAGGTGTAGGGCGGTGAGGCGTCAGGGGTGTGGGGGGAGGCCGGGGTCTCGCGCAGGCGCCAGACGGGGCCGATGCCGAGTTCGGTGAAAACGTCGTCGCGGCTCAGCATGTCAGGTCTTTCTTCATGATGAGCGCATCCTCGCGGCCGGCGCGCGCGGGGTAGTAGCCGCGCCGAACCGCCAGATCGACGAAACCGCTGCTGTGATACAGCGCAATCGCTGCCGTGTTGGAGGTGCGCACTTCGAGAAACAGGCTTTCGGCCTTGTGGTCGCGGGCACACGCCAGGCAGTGCTCGAGCAGGTCGCGGCCGAGGCCGTGGCGCCGCCAGATCGGCGCGATGGTGAGGTTGAGCAGATGCGCTTCGCCCGCCGCCGCCGTCAACGCGTAATAGCCGATCACCTCGCCCTCGGCTTCGCGCACCCACATGCTGTAGCCGGCGCTCATCGAGTCGGTGAAATTGCGCAGGCTCCACGGATATTCGTAGCTTGCAAGCTCGATGCGGTGGATGCGCGGCAGGTCGGCGTCGGCCATCGGGCGCAGGCGGTGTGCGACCTCGTGGACCGGCGTGTCTGGCTGGCCGCTCATGCGGATTTCTTGGCGCGGCGCTCGTCCACCGTCAGTGCCACCTTGTCGCGCAGGTAGATCGGCGCGGCAAGCGCGGCGTCCATGCCCTCGCCGCGCTGGAATGCCTGGGCGGCGAGCGGCGCCATGGCGGCGGCGTCGGGCATCAGCGTGTCGTCGATCCGCGCGAGTTGTGATGCCAGGCGCGGGCGCAGCACGGCGCCCAGCGCGGCAAAACCGTTGCCGGCGCCGACCCACTCGCCGCCAAGGGGTACGGCGACCGATTCGGGCAGCGCCAGCTGCGGTTCGCTGACGGCACGCCAGCCGGTGCCGTCGCGCCGATAGGCCGCCCAGTACACCTCGGCCATGCGCGCATCGAGCACGGTCAGCACTTGCTCCGCGCCCGCCTGTTCAGCGATCGATTCCAGCGTTGACACGCCCACCACAGCGAGGTCGGCGCCGAACGCCAAGCCCTGCGTCACCGCGCAGGCGATGCGCAGACCGGTGAACGAGCCGGGCCCGGCGCCGTAGCCGATGCCGTCGAGCTGGCGCAGGCCGATGCCCGACTCGCGCAGCAGTTCGTCCACCATCGGCAGCAGCAGGCTGCTGTGCTGCTGCCCGGCCAGCACCCGGCGCGACTGGATACAGCCGTCCAGCCACAGCGCGGCGGAGCAGTATTCGGTGGAAGTGTCGAGCACGAGCAGTTTCATGGGTGTTCCGTGTTGGATATTCGCGATTGGGGCATTGCCCCGAAAAGACCTTCGCAGAATAAAAATGGCGAAACCGTTTCCAGTCGCGACGGCGCGCGCAGCCGGGTCGCACACCCGGTGAACGCGGCAACCCGGGATAGGGACGGTTGCGGCATTTTCATGTCGTTAATTTCCAGTTTGGCTGACATTTTACCGGTTGCCGCGATCAGGCGACGCGGTAAATCGCAGCGGCACAGTCCCCCGACAACCAAGAGGCTGCCGTTGGGCTTCTTCAACACGTCGGCCGGGCGACAACTTGAGGCGGATAAACGACTGGGCATCCGCGGCCGCCTGCGCCGACCGGACAAACAGCATCAGGGTGAATGCGATCAGTCGCTTCATGGCTTGCTCCTTCAGGGCTGCAAGGGAATCAGGATCTCGAATCGCACCCGCGACCACGGGTCGCGCACTTCGGCCAGGCGGGCGATCCGGGCCGCCAGCGTCTGGCCCCCATCCATGAGGCGCGCGACGTCGGCGTTCTCGCGGCGCGGCACGTAGCCGATCTTGTGGCCTCGCCATTCCACCCGCACGGCGCGGGCGTCGTGGGGATTGTCCGGCTCGCGGACCAGGCTGAGCGCATCGCCCACCTGCATCTGCGGCCACAGCGTTTTGCCGGCGTGATACTGGAACCCGGCCAGCGGCGAATCCTGCAGCAGGATGTGCGCGGCGACCTGGGCATGGAGCGGCAGCGCCCACACCCAGAGCAGACACAGCAATGCCAGCCGACGATTCATGCGATGGCCCGGATTTCAAGGTTAACGCAGCATTCTACTGAGAAAACCGCTGCCATATCCGTGCCGGCGGTCAGGTTTCAGGTTTACTTTTTCGACTCGACAAGCCCCTTTCCGCTTGATGTAGGATGAATGCATTCCCAACCGTCCCCACCACCACGCCATGCCGAGAAAAGCTGCTGCCCAGACCAAGCTGTTCGTGTTGGACACCAACGTGCTGATGCACGACCCCACCAGCCTGTTCCGTTTCGAGGAGCACGACATCTACGTGCCGATCGCCACGCTGGAAGAACTCGACATGCACAAGAAGGGCATGACCGAAGTCTCGCGCAACGCGCGCCAGGCCAGCCGCTTTCTCGACGAGATGGTCTCGAAGCTCGACACCATCGAGGAAGGCGTGCCGCTCGCGCCGCACAGCCACAATTCCGCCACGGGCAAGCTGTTCCTGCAGACCCAGGCGATCACCGGCGACATCCCGCTCTCCCTGCCGACGTCCAAGGTCGACAACCAGATTCTCGGCGTGGTGCTGTTCCTGGCGCGCCATCAGCCCAAGCGTCAGGTCATTCTGGTGTCGAAAGACATCAACATGCGGATCAAGGCGCGCACGCTGGGGCTGCCGGCCGAGGACTACTTCAACGACAAGGTGCTGGAAGACACCGACCTGCTCTACGCCGGCCTGCGCGAACTGCCCGCCGACTTCTGGGAGACGCACGGCAAGGGCATGGAGTCGTGGCAGGCCAACGGCCACACCCATTACCGCATCACGGGACCGCTGGTGGCGAGCCTGCTGCCGAACGAATTCGTCTACCAGGAAGGCCCCAACCCGCTCTACGCCAAGGTGCTGAAAGTCGAGGGCAAGCAGGCGGAAATGATCACGGTGCGCGACTTCAGTCACACCCGGAACAATGTGTGGGGCATCGTCGCGCGCAACCGCGAGCAGAACTTCGCGCTCAACGTGCTGATGGATCCCGAGATCGATTTCGTCACCCTGCTCGGCCAGGCCGGCACCGGCAAGACGCTGCTCACCCTGGCGGCAGCCCTGGCCCAGGTGCTGGACAAGAAAATCTATTCGGAAATCATCATGACCCGCGTCACCGTGCCGGTGGGCGAGGACATCGGATTTTTGCCCGGCACCGAAGAGGAAAAA
>JAGXGM010000053.1 GCA_024636675.1 Hydrogenophilales bacterium
AAACATCACAACTAGGCGTCAGCCGCCGGTCATCGACATGAAGCGCAGGATTTTCTGCGGTGATTCGTTGAATTCGTGGCGTTCCGGCTTGAGGTTGATCGCGCCGAGAATCGCCGCTTCCAGTTCAGCGTCCGAACAGCCGCCGCGCAGCAGCGGGCGGAATTCGAATTTCTCGTCCTGGCCCAGACACATGTAGGCGGTGCCGTCGACGGCGATGCGGATGCGGTTGCAGGTCTGGCAGAAATGCTGCGAGATCGGCGTGATGAAGCCGACGTTGAAGCGGCCGTCGGCCGTGCCCAGGTAACGCGCCGGGCCAGCGCCGGGCAGGGCGGTTTCGATCAGCTTGAACTGCCGGCGCAGGCGTTCCTTCACCGGCTGCAGGTCGAGGTATTCGGCATTGCGCCCGGTGGCACCCATCGGCATCGCCTCAATCAGCCGCAGCACGAAGCCGCGTTCCATGCAGAACGCGACCATCTCGTCGATCTCGTCATCGTTGGTGCCGGCGAGCGCCACCATGTTGAGCTTGATCGGCGCAAAGCCCGCATCCTGCGCAGCGGCGAGCCCCGTCATCACCTTGGCGAGCACATCGCGACCGTTGATTTTTTCCACCCGCGCCTGCTGCAGCGAGTCGAGGCTGACGTTGAGCCGCGTTACGCCCGCGGCTTTCAAAGTCTGCGCATGGCGGTCGAGCTGGGTAGCGTTGGTCGACAGCGACAGGTCGTCGATACCGGGCAGGGCGGTGATGCGCCCGGCCAGTCCGGCGATGTCGCGCCGTAAGAGCGGCTCGCCGCCAGTCAGTCGGATGCGGCTCACCCCGAGCCGGGCAAACGCGCCGATCAGGCGTTCGATTTCGTCGAAATTGAGCCAGTGCCCGGGTTCTTCGAAGCCCGTGAAGCCTTCCGGGATGCAGTAGCTGCAGCGCAGGTCGCAGCGGTCGGTCACCGACAGCCGGACGTAGTCGATGCGGCGTCCGAACTGATCGGTGAGAACGGTGGCGTTCATGATGTCGATGGTGGCTGGCAAGGATGGGTTATATATGGAAAAATATAACCCAAATATCCAATTCAGGCCAGTTGGGCTGACAATGCAAGCATGAAAATATTCGGCATCGCAGGCTACAGCGGCAGCGGCAAGACCACGCTGATCGAGCGCGTGCTGCCGCAGCTGGCGGCGCGCGGCCTCAAGGTGGCGGTGATCAAGCACACCCACCACGACTTCGACATCGACCGCCCCGGCAAGGACAGCTGGCGGGCGCGTGAAGCGGGTGCGGCTGCAGTGCTGCTGGCGTCCGACCATCGCACCGCGGTGCTGACCGAGCACCGCGACACGCCGCCGGTGCTGGACGCGCTGCTGGGCCAGTTGCCGCCGTGCGACCTGGTGCTGGTCGAAGGCTACAAGCGCGAGGCGATCCCCAAGCTGGAAGTGCATCGTGCCGAAGCGGCCAAGCCTTGGCTGTTCCCGGATGACCCGACTATTCTGGCCGTGGCGTCCGACATCGACCCGTCCACGGATTTTCCCCGCATCGATCTCGATGCGATCGATCAACTCACCGATTTCATACTCGACCATGCTCTCAGCCGACCAACTGCTTGATGCCCTGCTCGAACGCGCCCGTGGCGCGACCGCAACCGAGACCGTGTCCGTGACGGATGCGCTCGGGCGCGTGCTTGCCGCGCCGCAGACCTCCGCCCTCACCGTGCCGCCGCTCGACAACAGCGCGATGGACGGCTACGCCGTGCGCGCCGTTGACGTGGTGGTGCCGGGTGTACGGCTCCCGGTATCGCAGCGCATCCTCGCCGGCGCGGTGGGCACGCCGCTCGTGCCCGGAACCGCGGCGCGCATCTTCACCGGCGCGCCGGTTCCGACGGGCGCCGATGCTGTGCTGATGCAGGAATACTGCACGGCCGAGGGCGAGTCCGTCGTTATCAACAAACTGCCGCAGTCCGGCGAAAATATCCGTCGTGCAGGCGAAGACATCGAAGCCGGCGCACAGATCCTCGCCGCCGGTACCCGCCTCGGCGCGGCCGAAATGGGGCTTGCCGCCTCGGTCGGGCTGGCCGAACTGCCGGTGTTCAGCAAACTGAAGGTCGCGTGTTTTTTCACCGGAGACGAATTGGTGACGCCGGGCGCGCCCTTGCAGGACGGTCAGATCTATAACTCGAACCGTTACACGTTGACCGGGCTGGTCAACGGTCTTGGCTGCGAACTGATCGATCTCGGCATCGTGCCGGACACGCTGGATGCGACCGAAGCGGCGCTGGCGCGCGCCGCCAGCCTGGCCGACGTCGTCGTCACCAGCGGCGGGGTGTCGGTGGGCGAGGCGGACTATGTCAAGGAGGCGGTCGAAAAGCTCGGCCGTGTCGAGATGTGGAAGGTCGCGATGAAGCCCGGCAAGCCGCTCGTCTATGGCCGGGTGAATGAGGCGGATTTCATCGGTCTGCCCGGCAATCCGGTCTCGGCCTTCGTCACCTTCTGCCTGTTCGTGCGGCCGTTTTTGCTCAAGCGCATGGGTGCGACCGACGTGCTATACCGCGCGTTTGCCGTGCAGGCGGATTTCGCCTGGACCAAGCCGGGGGCGCGGCGCGAATTCCTGCGCGCGCGTCTGCAGCCCAATGGCAAGCTGGCGCTGTTCCCCAACCAGAGTTCGGGCGTGCTGACTTCATGCGCCTGGGCCGACGGTCTGGTCGATCTCGAAATCAGCCAGACCATCGAGCCGGGCGACTGGGTGCGCTTTATTCCTTTCTCCGAACTGCTTTCATGACACTGCGCATCCTGTATTTCGCCCGCCTGCGTGAGCGCTTCGGCCTGGCCGAGGAAACGCTCGATTTTTCCGGCGCCACCGCCGCCGATCTGGTCAGGCAGTTGCAGGCGCGCGGCGGCGTGTGGGCGGAAAATCTGGCGGCGGGGCGGACGTTCCGGGTAGCGGTCAATCAGGAAATCGTCGCGCTCGACGCGCCCCTGCCGGACCATGCCGAAGTCGCGATCTTCCCGCCGGTGACCGGGGGCTGAGCATGAGGATCCGGGTCCAGAACGAAGCCTTCGATCTCGGCGCTGAAGTTGACGCAATGCGCGCGGGCCGCACCGACATCGGCGCCATCGCCAGCTTTGTCGGCCTGGCGCGCGACATGAACGAAGGCAGCGGGGTGGCGGCGATGACGCTGGAGCACTATCCCGGCATGACCGAAAAGGCGCTCGCCAAACTGGTCGACGAAGCCTGTTCGCGATGGGCTCTGCTCGACGTCACTGTCATCCACCGTGTCGGTCGCCTGCTGCCGGGCGACCCCATCGTGCTGGTCGCGGTGGCGGGCCAGCATCGCGGCGAAGCCTTCGCTGCCTGCGAATTCATCATGGATTATCTGAAAACGCAGGCACCGTTCTGGAAGAAGGAAGAAACTGTGGACGGCGAGCGCTGGGTCGAGGCGCGCGCCAGCGACGACGCGGCTGCGGCGCGCTGGACGGATTCCTGATTCGCCAACCCCGAACCTGACCGGAATACGAGGCTTTATTCCGGCGCCTTGACCGTCGGATCATTCAAGCACGTTCAGGGCATCACGACGCCTCGCGGAGGCGTGCGCAGTCCCTCAGCAAGCACCAATCCAAAACAACTTCAGGGCATCGCGCACCAAGCCAGTGCTGCGTGCGGTGCTCAACCGTGGGCGTTTTCTCGTCCGCTCATATTGGCTGCAGGCCAGTATCCATAAGCGTTCCGACAGTTTCTGCTGACCGATTTGCGTGGTTGGCACGTGTGTTGCTGTGTCATTACACGTCATAACCAGTTATGGAGCGCGCATCGAAATGGACAAGCCCAGGAAGAAACCGCCTGCTCTGCTGCAGGTGTCACCGGTCCCGCTGTATACGCAGATCAAGGAAATTCTGCGCGACCGCATTCTGGACGGCACCTATCAGGCGCATCAGCAGATGCCGTCCGAAAGCGAGCTGATAAGCACCTTTGGCGTGTCGCGCATCACGGTGCGGCAGGCCCTGGGCGACCTGCAGAAGGAAGGCCTCATTTTCAAGATCCACGGCAAGGGCACCTACGTCTCCAAGCCGAAGGCATTTCAGAACGTGGCCGAACTGCAGGGCTTCGGCGAAGCAATGTCGAGCATGGGCTACGAGACCTTCTCGCGCGTTGTGAGCCTCAAGGGCTTGGCGGCCGGCGCAGCGGTGGGCGCCAAGCTGGGGGTCGGCCCGAACGAAGAGGTCGTCGAACTGCGTCGGGTGCGCTACCTCAACCGCGCACCGATCTCGTTCGACGTCACCTATGTCTCCAAGGCCATCGGCGAACGTCTGGCCAAGGAAGATCTGGCGCATCGCGACGTGTTCCTCATCCTCGAAAACGACTACGGCTACGCACTGGGGGGTGCCGAACTGCAGATCGAGTCGATGCTGGCTGACGAGTATCTGGCGCGCCAGCTGCAGGTGGAGGAGGGTGCGCCGGTGCTGCGCATCGAGCGGCTGACCATGACTGCCGAGGGCCGCCCGATCGATTTCGAATACCTGTACTACCGCGGTGACGCCTTCCAGTACCGGATGCGCATCGAACGTTCACACGTCTAGGAGATTTTTATGAGCGACATGATTGCAGAAGTGGATGTGCTGGTGATCGGCGGCGGCACCGCGGGCCCGATGGCCGCGGTCAAGGCCAAGGAAAAGAACCCGGCGCTGAAGGTGATGCTGCTGGAGAAGGCCAACGTGAAGCGCAGCGGCGCCATCTCGATGGGTATGGACGGCCTCAACAATGCGGTGATTCCGGGGCATGCCACGCCCGAGCAGTACGTCAAGGAAATCACCGTTGCCAACGACGGCATCGTCAACCAGAAGACGGTGATGGCCTACGCGCAGGAAAGCTTCAACATGATCAACCAGCTCGACCGCTGGGGGGTCAAGTTCGAGAAGGACGAGACCGGCGACTACGCGGTGAAGAAGGTGCATCACATCGGCACCTACGTGCTGCCGATGCCGGAGGGACACCACATGAAGAAGGTGCTGTACCGCCAGCTGAAGAAGGCGCGCGTCGAGATCACCAACCGCTACATGGCGACCCGCCTGCTGCTGGATGAAAACGGCGCGATCGCCGGCGCCATGGTGCTCGACACCCGCGAGGGCGGCTTCGGCGTGATCCGCGCCAAGTCGGTGATCCTGTGCACCGGCGCCGCGGGCCGGCTCGGCCTGCCGTCCTCCGGCTATCTGTTCGGCACCTACGAGAACCCGACCAATGCCGGCGACGGCTACGCGCTGGCCTACCATGCCGGCGCCGAGCTCTCGGGCATCGAGTGCTACCAGATCAACCCGCTGATCAAGGACTACAACGGGCCG
>JAGXGM010000054.1 GCA_024636675.1 Hydrogenophilales bacterium
CCGGGCATGACCAATAATTCAGCCTGAAGAAAGCCCGTCTCTGCTTGATGCAGATGGCAGGCCCCCCACCAACAGGTGAAATCAGGGATGGCTGAAGAAAGCGATCAGGAAAAGACCGAACCAGCCTCGCCACAGCGGCTGGAGAAGGCACGTGAAGAAGGCCAGGTCGTGCAGTCGCGCGAGCTGAGCACCTTTGTCGTCCTGATGCTGGGGGGCGCGGCCCTGTGGACGATGGCCAACGGCCTCGGCCAGACCCTGTCGCATATCATGCGCGACGGCCTGCAGTTCAATCCAGGCGTCGCCCGCGACAGCTCGTACGTCATGACGCAGTTGTCGAGCCAGTTCTTTGAAGCGACGCTGGCATTGTCCCCCTTCCTGGCAGTGGTGGCGGTCGCTACCCTGGCTACCCCCATGCTGCTGCGCGGCTGGCTGTTCAGCGCCAAGGCCTTTGCCCCGAAGTTCAATCGCCTGAACCCGTTTTCCGGCATCAAGCGCATGTTTTCCAGCCAGGGACTGATCGAGCTGGTCAAGGCGCTGGCCAAGGCCGTCCTGCTGGGTGGCGTCGCCGTGTGGCTGATCTGGTCCAATGTCGGCGCAATTTTTTCGCTCAGTCTGGAGTCGCCCTCGCTCGCCATCCAGCACATGGGCGACCTCATCGGCAGGGTGTTCCTGCTGATCTCGGGCACGATGATTTTTATCGTCGTGATCGATCTGCCGTACCAGCTCTGGAGTCATTTCAAAAAGCTGAGGATGAGCAAGGAAGAGGTGCGCCGGGAAAACAAGGAGTCGGAAGGCGACCCCCACCTCAAGGCGCACATCCGTGCCCAGCAGCGCGAAATGGCGCGGCGCCGCATGATGTCCGAGATCCCCTCTGCCGATGTGGTGGTGACCAACCCGACCCATTACGCGGTCGCGCTCAAATACAGCGAAGGCAAGATGGGCGCGCCGCGCGTGGTGGCCAAAGGCACCGACGCCGTCGCCGCGCGCATTCGCGAACTGGCCGCCGAGCACAAGGTGCCATTGCTGGAAGCGCCGCCGCTGGCGCGCGCGCTGTTCCGCCATACCGAACTCGGCGACGAAATTCCGGCCACACTTTACGCAGCGGTGGCCGAAGTGCTGGCTTACGTGTTCCAGCTGCGCCACTTCCAGCAGGTCGGCGGCGCTTATCCCAATGCGCCGACCGCCTTGCCGGTGCCGCCTGAACTTGACCCGCTGCAGGCGGGGTTGGGCGTTCAAGCATGAATGGCACCCTGAACCTTTCCGGCCTGTTCAGCGGCGCCAATGCCCGCGCCATGGCCGCGCCGATCTTTATCATCCTCATCCTGGCGATGTTGGTGCTGCCGCTGCCGCCATTTCTGCTGGACATGCTGTTCACCTTCAATATCGCACTCTCCATCATGGTCTTGCTGGTGAGTCTGTCGACCAAGCGGGCGCTTGAATTCGCGGCCTTTCCCACGGTGCTGCTGCTCTCCACGCTGTTGCGCCTGTCGCTCAACGTGGCCTCGACTCGCGTGGTGCTGCTCGAGGGCCACACCGGTCCGGATGCCGCGGGCAAGGTGATCGAGGCCTTCGGCCATTTCCTAGTCGGCGGCGATTACACGGTGGGCATCATCGTGTTCGTCATCCTGGTGGTGATCAACTTTATCGTCATCACCAAGGGTGCCGGGCGCATCGCCGAGGTCAGCGCGCGCTTCACCCTCGATGCGATGCCGGGCAAGCAGATGGCGATTGACGCCGACCTCAACGCCGGCCTGATCAATGAGGACGAGGCCCGCCAGCGCCGCGCTGAAATCTCCCAGGAGGCCGATTTTTTCGGCTCAATGGACGGCGCGTCGAAATTCGTCCGCGGCGACGCCATTGCCGGCATCCTGATCCTGCTGATCAACATCGTCGGCGGCCTGCTGGTCGGCGTGATGCAGCATGACATGACGGTGGCCGATGCGGCCCGCAACTACACGCTGCTGGCGATCGGCGACGGCCTGGTGGCACAGATTCCGGCACTGGTCATCTCGATTGCCGCCGGCATCATCGTCAGCCGTGTCAGCACCGATGAGGACATCACCGGCCAGATGATGTCCAACGTCTTCAACAAGACGCAGGCGCTGTACATCACCGCCGCGATCCTCGGCATGATGGGCATGATCCCGGGGATGCCGAACTTTGCCTTCCTGCTGCTGGCAGGCGGCATGGTGTGGCTGGCCTGGAAGAACGGCAAGCGGCAACAGGCGGCCAAGGCCGTGCCGGACGTGCAGAGCGCGCCGGTCGCCGCGGTTGAGTCCCAGGAGGCCAGCTGGGAGGATGTTGCGCCGATCGACACCCTGGGGCTGGAAGTCGGCTATCGCCTGATTCCGCTGGTCGACAGCGCCGCCGACGGCGAACTGGTGCGCCGCATCAAGGGCATCCGCAAGAAATTCGCCCGCGAAATCGGTTTCCTGCCGCCTGCCGTGCATATCCGCGACAACCTCGAGATCAATCCGAACAGCTATCGCATCACCTTGAAGGGCGTGGAAATCGGCAGCGGCGAAGTGCGTACCGGGCTGTTTCTTGCCATCGACCCGGGCAGCATCACCGCCACTCTGCCGGGCGTCGCCACCACGGATCCCGCGTTCGGCCTGCCGGCGGTATGGATCGAATCCGGTCTGCGCGAACAGGCACAGGCCATGGGCTACACCGTGGTCGACCCCGGCACCGTGGTCGCCACCCACCTGAATCATCTGGTGACCCAGCATGCCGCCGAATTGCTCGGCCGGCAGGAAGCGCAGGCGCTGCTCGACCACCTGGGCAAGAGCGCACCCAAGCTGGTGGAAGACCTGGTGCCGAAAATGCTGACGCTCTCCACCGTGCAGAAAGTGCTGCAGAACCTTCTGCTGGAAGGCGTCGCCATCCGTGACATGCGGACCATCATCGACACCCTGCTGGAAAACGCAGCGCGGGTACAGGATCCGCACGAGCTCACCGCGCTGGTGCGGGTGGCGCTGGGCCGCTCGATCGTGCAGCAGATTTACGGCTCGGTCAGCGAACTGCCGGTGATCGCACTGGACCAGGGGCTGGAGCGCCTGCTGTTGCAAACCCTGCAGGTCGGCAACGACGCCGCCGGCATGGAGCCCGGGCTGGCCGACACCCTGCTGGAGCGGACCCAGACCTCGACGCAGCGGCAAGAAGCGCTGGGCCACCCCCCCGTATTGCTGACGCCGGCTGTACTGCGTCCGCTACTCGCACGTTTTCTGCGGCGTACCGTGCCGCAACTCAAGGTGCTTTCGCACGCTGAAGTGCCCGAAGGCAAACAGATCAAAGTGACTTCCCTGATAGGAGGAGCAGCATGAACGTCAAACGTATCGTCGCCAAAACATCCCGAGAAGCCATGCGCCAGTTGCGCGAGGCACTCGGACCCGATGCGGTCATTCTCTCCAATCGCGCCGTCGACGGCGGGGTCGAGGTGCTGGCCCTGGCAGCGGATGACATCGCTGCGATGGCACCGCCGGCGAACGAGGTGCCCGCACCGGCGCCCGCGCCCTGGTCACCGGCCCCTCGCGCGCAGGCCTCCCGAGCGCAGGCCCCCCGAGCGCAGGCGCCGGAGGAGCAGGACGAGGCGGCTCCCGCAGTCACCATCAAGCGCCGCCTGATCGAGCGGGTCGCCGTGCCCAGCCAGGAGAGTGCCCAGCTTGCACAAAGCGTCATCAGCGAAATCAAGTCGATGCAGACCTGCCTGGAGAGCCAGCTCGCCGACCTGGTCTGGCGCGACCTGCCGGGGCGCGATCCGTCCGGCGCCGCATTGATGCGCGACATGCTGGCAGCGGGCTTTTCCGCCACTCTGGCGCGCGAGCTGCTGGAAAGCCTGCCCAAGGGCGATGCCGGGCAGGCGCAAAGCTGGATGCGCAACACGCTGATGAAACGCCTGCAGGTGATGCAGAACGAGACCGACATGCTCGACGCCGGCGGCGTGTTTGCCTTGATGGGCCCGACCGGGGCCGGCAAGACCACCACCACCGCCAAGCTGGCCGCGCGCTTCGTGGTGCGCCACGGTGCCGACAAGCTGGCGCTCTTGACCACCGACAGCTACCGGATCGGCGGCCACGAGCAGCTGCGCATTTACGGCAAGATTCTTGGCGTGACCGTGCACGCGGTGCGCGACGCCGCCGACCTGCGGCTGGCGCTGTCCGAGCTGCGCAACAAGCACACCGTGCTGATCGACACCGTCGGCATGAGCCAGCGCGACCAGGCCGTCGCCGAGCAGGTCGAAATGCTGTGTCAGGCCGGCAAGCAGATCAAGCGCCTGCTGGTGCTGAACGCCACCAGCCATGGCGATACGCTGGACGAAGTGGTGCAGGCCTACCGGACACGCGGGCTCGACGGCTGCATCCTGTCGAAAATCGACGAAGCGGCGAGCCTGGGCCCGGCGCTCGACTGCGCGATTCGCCACGAGTTGAACGTGCACTATCTGGCGACCGGCCAGCGCGTGCCTGAAGACCTGCATCTGGCCAACCGCCAGTACCTCATCCATCGCGCTTTCAAGACCCGCACCCTGACTTCGCCCTGGCAGCTGGACGACAGCGAGTTGGGATTCGCGCTCTCCGGCATCAAGACCATGCAGCATGAAAGCGCGGTGTCCCTTGGATAAATTCGTCAGCGATCAGGCCGCCGGACTGCGCCGCCTGCTGGGGCAGCCCGGGTTTCAGGTCATTACCGTGATGTCGGGACAGCAAGGCGCGGGCAAGACCGCCGCGACGGCCAACCTGGCGGTCGCCTTGGCGCGTTCCGGGCGCGATGTGCTCATCATCGACCAGGACCAGCATGGCCGCGGTGCCTGCGCGGCGCTGGGGCTGACGCCACGCTACGAGGTGGCCGATGTGCTCGCAGGCCGTTGCACCCTGGACGCACTGATCCTAAACGGCCCAGACAATGTGCAGGTGCTGCCGATCGGCGGCGGCTTCAACCGCCTCGGACGATTGTCCGAACGCGACCAGGAATGGCTGGCGCAGAGCTTCAACCGCCTGCAGTGCGGCGTCGACGTGGTGCTGGTGGACATGGAAGAGGCCACCGATCCCGACGCGTTGCCGCTGGGTCTGGCCGCCTCCGAAATCATGGTGGTGCTGCCGCCCGGCAGCACGGCCATCACGCAGGCGTACACCCTGGTGAAGCGGCTGGCACACAACTTTGGCAAACGCCAGTTCCGGCTGCTGCTCAACCGCATCGAATCGCCGGAGCAGGCACAGGCCGTGGCGCACAACTTTGCCCACACCGCCGAGCGTTATCTGGGGGTGTCGATCGATTACCTGGGATATATTCCGCTGGACGAGCGCCTGGCCCGTGCGGGTCATATGCATACTTCGGTGGTGGACGCCTTTCCGGTTGCGCAGTCCACCTCGCATTTTCGCAAGCTGGCCGACGGTCTGCTGCGCTGGCCGCAGCCGCCCAGCCTGGGCAGCGTGGGGGGGTTCATGCAGCGTGTGATACAAGGAAGCACCTTGGTGGATGCCTGCAGAAGAGGATAAAGATCCCAGAAACCGTAGTTGACCGCTCTCAACCTCATGGAACTCGATATGGATATTGGCCTTTTTAGCTTTGACCGCGTTCGCCGGCACGGTGCGTCCGCTACGCACCCGCAGGCACGCCCGGGCAAGTGCCTGCCGCCTCGCTTCGCGGCAGCCACTCGCCCAGACGCACCATCGGGTGCGTCCAACCACGGTCTCTAGAATCATGTACACCACAAGCGGCAAAAGCGAAAAAAGCGATCTGCTGATGCAGCACATGCCCATGGTCAAGCGGCTGGCCCATCACATGATGGGGCGGCTGCCGCCCAGCGTCGAGGAGGACGATCTGGTGCAGGCCGGCATGATCGGCCTGCTCGACGCCATCAGCCGCTACGATGAGGCACAGAGCGCGCAGTTCGAGGCCTATGCCATCCAGCGCATCCGCGGCTCGATGATCGACGAGCTGCGCCAGTCCGACTGGCTGCCGCGCAGTGCGCGGCAGTCGATGCGCAAGATCGAGCAGGCTATCAGCGCCTTGCAGCATCAGCTGGGGCGCCAACCCAGCGAAACCGAAATCGCCGCGGCGATGAAAATTCCGCTGGCCGAATACCAGTCGATGCTGGGCGATGCGCGCGGCCACCAGCTGCTGTATTTCGAGGATTTCGGCGACACGGAGGAAGACGATTCCTTCCTCGACAAGCAGTCGGCGAACGAAGCCAGCATGCCCCTGCCGCAATTGCTCGACGCCAATTTACGCGCCTGCATCATCGCCGGGATCGAAAACCTGCCCGAGCGCGAACAGCTGCTGATGTCGCTGTATTACGAACAGGAACTCAACCTGCGTGAAATCAGCGAAGTGTTCGGCGTCAGCGAATCGCGCATCTGCCAGCTGCACGGGCAGGCCATCGCGCGGCTGCGCACCAAACTGAAGGAAGACGCATGGATCGTGGGAGCCTGATCGGGCTCGGACTGGCGGGGGTCGCCATTCTTGGGGGGCAGGCGATGGAGGGCGGGAGTATCAGCCTGTTCCTGCAGCCGGCCGCCTTCGTCATCGTGGTGATCGGCACCCTGGGCGCCGTCCTGCTGCATCATCCGCTGCCGGTTTTCATGCGGGGGGTGCGCATGGCGAAGTGGGTTTTCCGCCCGCCCGAACCGGAAGCCGCTGTGCTCATCCGCCGCGTCGTCCAGTGGTCGCACACCGTGCGACAGGATGGCGTGCTGGCGCTGGAAAAATACGTCAACATGACGCATGACCCGTTCCAGAAAAGCGGCCTGCAACTGCTGATCGACGGCGCCGATGCGAAGAAGCTGCGCGACACGCTCGATGTACAGATCGTCAGCTTCGAAACCGCCGAGCGCCAGGCTGCCCGGGTGTGGGAGGCGGCGGGCGGCTATGCGCCCACGCTCGGCATTCTGGGCGCGGTGATCGGCCTGATCCACGTCATGGAAAACCTGGCGGATCCCGGCAGACTGGGCGCCGGCATCGCAGTCGCCTTTGTCGCCACCATCTACGGCGTCGGCCTGGCCAACCTGGTGTTCCTGCCGATCGCCAACAAGATCAAGTTCACCATCGCGCGCCGGGTTTCGGAGCGGGAAATCATCAGCGACGGCCTCATTGGCATTGCCCAGGGCGACAACCCGCGCATCATCGAGGCGCGCCTAAAAGGCTATCTATGATCCTAGGAACCGCGGTTGGCCGCTTATAAGCTCATGGCGTACCGCCTGAATACTGTTTTCTGTGCCTCTGATCGCGCCCACCGAAAAGGTGAGTCCGCTACGTACCCGCTAGCACGCCTGGTCACGCGCCTGCCTTTGCACCCGCAAGGGGAAGGCCGAATTCGTAAAGCCGCTAAAGCGGCAACGACTCCGCTCTCACTCGTCGTTGCAGGCGATGGCCTGCCGCCTCCTCATTTCGCGGCAGCCACCTGCCCAGACGCACCATCGGGTGCGTCCAACCGCGGTTCCTAGGATCCATGCGCCGCCGTCGCCGCATTGCCGCCGATCACGACAACCATGACCGCTGGCTGATTTCCTACGCCGACTTCATCACGCTGCTGTTCGCTTTTTTCGTGGTGATGTACGCCATCTCGGCAGTCAATGAAAACAAATTCCGTGTCCTGGCCGGCTCGCTCGGCGACGCCTTCGGCAGGTCGTCGGCAGGCGACGCCCCGGTGCCGCAACTGACAACCGAAGCGTTGCCTGTGGAAGTCAGGCAACGCACCCTCAAGCAGCAGCAGGCGATCGAAGAGCAGGCGCACATGACCGAAGTGGCGAACAACCTGCTCGACGTGATGGGCCCGCTGGTGAAGGAGGGCATGGTGCGGGTGACGCAGAGCCGGCGCGGGGTCAGCATCGAAATCAATGCCAACGTGCTGTTCGAGCCAGGTCGCGCCGAACTGGATCCAGCCTCGCTGGAAGTGCTGAACGCAGTGGCGGACACTCTGAAGAATGAGCCGTTCAAACTGGAAATCACCGGCCACACCGACGTCGTCCCGATCAGCAATTCGGTGTTCGCCTCCAACTGGGAATTGTCGGCGGTGCGGGCCAGCAGCGTGGTGCGTCTCCTGGCCGACCGCGGTATCGCGCCGGTGCGCCTGCTCGCCATCGGGCGCGAGGCCAGCAAGCCGATTGCGGCCAACGACACGGAGGAAGGGCGCGCACGCAACCGCCGGGTCGAACTGATGGTTTTGTCCGGTTTGCCGGACACGATCGAGGAAATCCCGCTGCAGCCGAATCAGCCCCGGACTTGAAAACGGGCCGATAGGCCCGATACTTCTTGTTCATGTCGATGAATCAAGAAGACCACCCATGCCCAACGATTCTGCACTGGAAGGCGAAATCCTGTCCGATGACCGTCAGTTGCCGGCCTCCCCGGCGTTACCGGACGAGCTCTACCTGCTGCCGCTGACCGAAAAGCCCTTTTTTCCGGCGCAAACCCTGCCGCTCTTGATGAACGAGGGGCCATGGCTGCCGACAGTCGAGGCCATCGGCGAAACCGCGCATCATATGGTGGGTCTGGTGGTGGTCAAGCCCGACAACACCGACGATGTGAAGCGATCGGACTTCCGCAGCGTCGGCACCGTGGTGCGCATCCATCATCCGGTGCGTAGCGACGGCAAGATGCAATTCATCGCCGAGGGCACGCGGCGTTTCCGCATTGTCGAGTGGATATCGGAAACCGCGCCCTACAAGGTTCGGGTCGAATACCCGAACGAGACCGGCAAGCCGGACTCCGAGGAAATCCGCGCCTATTCCATCGCCATCATCAACACCATCAAGGACTTGCTGCCGCTCAATCCGCTGTATTCCGAGGAGCTCAAGTTCTTCCTCAACCGCTTCGGACCGAACGAGCCTTCGCGGCTGACTGATTTCGCCGCCAGCCTCACCACCGCCTCCAAGCAGTCCCTGCAGGAGGTGCTGGAAGCCTTCGGCCTGAAAAAGCGCATGGAGAAGGTGCTGGTGCTGCTGAAAAAAGAGCTCGACGTGGCGCGCCTGCAGTCGGACATCCGCGAAAAGGTCGACGAGAAGATGAGCGACCAGCAGCGCGAGTTTTTCCTGCGCCAGCAGCTGAAAGCGATCCAGAAGGAACTGGGCCTCGCCAAGGACGACAAGACCGCCGAGCTCGACACCTTCCGGGAGCGCGTCGCCAAGCTTGCGCTGCCCGAGCAGGCAAAAAAGCGCATCGACGAGGAAATGCACAAGTTTTCCCTGCTGGAAACCGGCTCGTCGGAATACACCGTCACCCGCAATTATCTCGACTGGCTGACTGTGCTGCCGTGGGGCGTGCACACGCAGGACAAGATCGATCTCGAACACGCGCGCAGGATTCTCGACCGCGACCATGATGGGCTCGACGACGTCAAGGATCGCATCATCGAATTCCTCGCTGTCGGCGCGATGCGCGGCGAAATGGCCGGCTCGATCCTGCTGCTGATCGGGCCGCCCGGCGTGGGCAAGACCTCGATCGGCAAATCCATCGCCGAGGCGCTGGGGCGCAAGTTCTACCGCTTCTCGGTCGGCGGCATGCGCGACGAAGCCGAGATCAAGGGCCACCGCCGCACCTACATCGGCGCCATGCCGGGCAAATTCGTGCATGCGCTGAAAGAGGTGGAATCGGCCAACCCGGTCATCATGCTCGACGAGATCGACAAGATCGGCGCCAGCTACCAGGGCGACCCCGCATCCGCCTTGCTGGAAGTGCTCGACCCCGAGCAGAACGCCGACTTTCTCGACCACTATCTGGACGTGCGCTTCGACCTGTCGAAGACGCTGTTCATCTGCACCGCGAACGACTTTTCCATCCCGTCGGCGCTGCTCGACCGCATGGAAGTCATCCGCCTGTCGGGCTACATCACCGAAGAAAAGATGGCCATCGCCAGGCATCACCTGTGGCCGCGCGTGCTTACCCGCGCCGGGCTGAAGAAGAACCAGCTCGTGATCAGCGAAGGCGCGATCCGCCACGTCATCGAGGGCTACGCGCGCGAAGCCGGGGTACGCAACCTGGAAAAACAGCTGGGGCGGGTGGCGCGAAAGGCCGTGGTCAAGATCCTCGGCGGTGCGGAAACGCCGATCAGGATAGGCGTCAAGGAAGTCGAGGCCTATCTCGACAAGCCGGTGTTCAGCCGCGAAAAGCCGATGAGCGGCGTCGGCGTGGTCACCGGTCTTGCGTGGACCTCGATGGGCGGCGCCACGCTGCCGGTCGAGGCGAGCCGCATCCATACCCTCAACCGCGGCTTCAAGCTCACCGGCAAGCTGGGCGAGGTCATGCGCGAATCGGCCGAAATCGCCTACAGCTACATCGCCTCGCGGCTGAACGCCTATAACGCGGACATCACCTTCTTCGACACCAGCTTCGTCCACCTGCACGTGCCGGAAGGCGCTACCCCCAAGGACGGCCCCAGTGCCGGCGTCACCATGGCCACCGCGCTGCTGTCGCTGGCGAAAAACGCCAAAATCGGCCGCCCGCTGGCGATGACCGGGGAACTCACGCTGACCGGCAAGGTGCTGCCGGTCGGCGGCATTCGCGAAAAAGTCATCGCCGCGCGCCGGGTCGGCATTAGCGAACTGATCCTGCCCGACGCCAACCGGCGCGACTTCGACAAACTGCCCGAACATATCCGCGCCGGATTCACCGTGCATTACGCCAAGCGCTATCAGGACGTGGCGGCGGTGGTGTTTCCCCAGGAGGGGCGCTGATACGGCGAGACCGGCTCTCGACACGCGCGGCAACATTTCGACAGCCGCATTGGCCGGGGCGGCACTTCAAGCGCCTGCGGCCTGGTCGATCCCCGTATCACGTTCCCTCACGTGTTCATCAACGGTTTTCCCCACGCCCCGCCCTGGATTCGGGTTTCCCCGAATCAGGGATCGGTTTTCAATAGCAGGTCCCCCCCTCTAAAAAAAGCGCAGCGTGAACGCTGCGCTTCCTGCGCACGCATTGGCTGGCGAACGCCAAAGCTGGCATGATCACTGCTGCCATGGCATAAGCGCGTCATAAAAAGGGAGGACCAATGGCTATAGTGGTCGAGGGCGCCGGAAGGGCGCATACGGCATCCTGTCCGGATCTGTTCACGCTGCTCGAGCAGCAGGCACGGCATTTCGCCTTATCACCGGCCATTCTGGCGCCAGGCCGTGAAAGCCTGAGCTATGCCGGTTTGTGGGCGCAGGTACGTGACATCGGCGGCCGGCTTCGGGGCTTGGGTATTGGCGCGGAAGACCGCGTGGCGGTGGTGCTGCCGAATGGTCCGGACATGGCCACTGCATTTCTGGCGGTGGCCTGCTGCGCAGCATGTGCGCCGCTCAATCCTGCCTACCAGGCGGCGGAGTTCAGGTTCTACCTGCAGGACCTGCAGGCGCGCGCGCTGCTGCTGCTCGAAGGCGATTGCAGTCCAGCGCGCACCGTGGCAGAAGAGCTGGGCGTGGCCGTGGTCGAGGTCCGGATCGATCACGCTCGACCTGCAGGCTGTTTCGATTTGCTCACATCGGCGCATGGTGTGCCGATACAGGCCGGCACCGACCTTGCCCGGAATACCGCCCTCATTCTGCATACCTCCGGCACCACCTCCCGTCCGAAAATCGTGCCGCTCACGCATGCCAATCTGGTGTCGTCGGCTGCGAATATCGCGCATTTCCTGGCCCTGGATGATCAGGACCGATGTTTGAACGTCATGCCGCTTTTCCATATTCACGGGCTGGTGGGCGCATTGCTCGCCACCCTGGCGGGAGGCGGGAGCGTGGTCTGCTCGCCGGGTTTTGATCCCGCCCGGTTTTTTGGCTGGGTGAACGAATACCAGCCCAGCTGGTACACGGCGGTACCGACCATTCATCAATCCATCGTCAGTCATGGGCCTGAATATCGACGCGCCGCGCCCGGCCATGCCTTCCGGTTCATCCGCTCGTCTTCGTCGGCGTTGCCGCCGCGCACGCTGCATGACATCGAAGACCTGTTCCGGTCACCGGTCGTGGAAGCCTATGGCATGACCGAGGCCTCCCACCAGATGGCCAGCAACCCGCTGCCGCCCGCTGCACGCAAACCGGGATCGGTCGGCGTGTCTGCGGGCGTCGGACTCGCCATCATGGATGACGCAGGGCAGCAACTGGCGTCCGGGCAGCGCGGTGAAATTGCCATTCGCGGTGCGGGTGTGACCGCCGGATACGAGAACAATCCCGAGGCCAACGCCAAGGCCTACACGCATGGCTGGTTCCGCACCGGCGACCAGGGTTATCTGGATGACGAGGGCTATCTGTTCATCACCGGGCGGCTGAAAGAGATCGTCAACCGGGGTGGGGAGAAGATTTCGCCACGCGAGGTCGACGAGGCGTTGCTCGACCATCCGGCCGTGGCGCAGGCAACGGCTTTTGCCGTTCCGCATGCCACGCTGGGGGAGGATCTGGCGGCCGCAGTGGTCTTGCGTGCCGGGAAGGCGGTGAGCGAAGCCGAGTTGCGCGCGCATCTGTTCGGCGTGCTGGCGGATTTCAAGGTGCCCTCCCGCATCATCTTTCTGGATGAAATTCCCAAGGGGGCGACCGGAAAAATTCAACGCAGCAGCCTGCACGAAAAACTCGCCCCCGCGCTGGTTCAACTTTATGCCGCGCCCCAGACCGGGGACGAACGATTTCTGGCTGCGCTGTTCATGGAGATGCTGGGCTGCGCCCAGGTTGGCGTGAACGACAATTTCTTTGCCCTGGGCGGCGATTCCCTGCGTGGGGCGCAGGTGATCAGCCGCATCAACCGCGACCGCGGACTGGAGATGCCGATTCCGGCCCTGTTTCAGCATCCCACCATCGTGCAGCTGGCCGCTGCGCTTGAAGCGGAACAGCAGGCGCGCATGGCGAACCTGCTTGCCCATGTCGAGCAGTTGTCCGATGAGGAAGTGGCGCAACTGTTACGGGAGAATCCTTGATGAATCGAAGCATACCGGTGAAGCCGGAATTGGAACGGTTGCATCCCGGCATCCGCCTGCGTCAGGCCATGGCGACGGGTGAAGCCATTCCCCTGATCGGGGTCTACGATACCTTTTCCGCCAGCATCGCAGGCCGGCATTTCCAGGGTATTTTCGTCAGCGGTTTCAGCTTTGCCGCCAGCCATTACGGCATGCCGGACATCGGCTTCATCACCTGGACCGACATGCTCGCGTTTGTTCAGCGCCTGCGGGCGGTTCTGCCCCATCACCACATCGTGGTGGATATCGATGACGGCTATTGCGACACCGAGGTGGCCTGCCATGTGGTCCGGCAACTGGCCCAGATCGGTGCGTCGGCCGTGGTGCTGGAAGACCAGCAGCGGCCTCGCCGGTGCGGCCACCTGGACGGCAAGCAGATCATGGAGCTGGACGCCTATCTGGACAAGCTGAACAGGGTGCTGGCGTGCCGCGGCGACATGCTGGTGGTGGCACGTACCGATGCCACTGATGAAGTCGAGGCGCTGCGCCGCGCGGAGGCATTTGCCCAGGCCGGCGCGGACGCCATCCTGATGGAAGCGGTGAAAAGCCTGTCGGTGCTGGCCGACGTCAAACAGCGGGTGAAGTTGCCGCTGGTCTTCAACCAGATCGCCGGGGGCAAATCCCCCCCAGCGACACTCACCGAGTTGCGCGCGGCCGGGGTATCACTGGTCAATTACAGCACGCCCTGCCTGTTCGCCGCACAAGCCGCCATCGATGCCAGCATGCAGGCGCTGCTTGCCGCAGACGGCCGTTTGCCCGCAGATGCCCCCGGCCAGGTGAGCGTGGCGAGCTGCAATCGGCTGCTGCACCAGAACCTGCCGGGCTTGTCCCTTCCCGAAACCTGAATCATGCATCAAAGTAATTTGAGCCCGGAACGTCTCGCCCAACTCAGTCCGGAAAAGCGCCAGTTGCTGGCGCGTCTGGCGCAGGCGCGTACCCCCCTGTCGGCGGAGAGCCAGATTGCGCGGGGTGCAGCGGGCGAGCCGCGCGCACTTTCCTTTTCCCAGGAGCGCCTGTACCTCATCGATCGTTTGCAGCCGGGCAATCCACTCTACAACGTGTTCGAGGCATGGCAGCTCAGCGGGTCCCTGCAAACAGCAGTGCTGAGACAGGCGCTCGGCGATCTGCTCGGTCGGCACGGCGTGCTGAGAACCCAAATCCTTGAGACAGACAACGGGCCTGTCCAGACGCAGGTCCCCGCCGTTTTCCCGCTTGAACAAGTGGATTTGAGTCATCTGTCCGCCACGCAACGGCAAACTGAATATGAAGAACACCTGGGGGCCGCCATCCGCGGCCCCTTCGATCTGTCCCTGCCGCCACTGGCGCGTGCCCTCTTGCTGCGCCTGCACGATGACGAACAGGTTTTGTTGATTGTCATGCACCACATCGCCTCGGATGGCTGGTCACGCGGCATTTTTTCGCGTGAGCTGTCGCAGGCGTATGCGGCCCGGCTTCAAGGGCAAAGCCCCGACTGGCCGCTGCTGCCGATTCAATACGCGGACTATTCGGTGTGGCAGCGCGGCTGGCTGAGCGGGGCACGCCTGGCAGGCCAGCTGGATTACTGGCGCACGCAGCTGGCCGGCCTGGTTCCGCTCGAACTGCCGACCGACCGCGCGCGACCTGCCCAGTTGAGCTACCGCGGCGACGTCGAACGCTTCGCGGTGCCGGCCGAACTGACCGCCGCGCTCAAGGCGCTGGCG
>JAGXGM010000055.1 GCA_024636675.1 Hydrogenophilales bacterium
CACTTCGGCCAGGATGCCGTCACGCCGGTAGCGGATGCGGTAATACTTCTCGTAAGGCTCGAAATGGATGTCGGATGCGCCCTGATTGATGGCGTCGAGCATGATCTTCTGCAGGTAGCGCACCACCGGCGCATCGTCGATTTCGATGCCGCCGGTATCCTGCTGCGCGGCAGCGGCGCTTTCCTCGTCGGCGAAATCCAGGTTGAGATCTTCGGCATTCAACACGGCCATCGTGTTGTCGTCTGCCTCGCCCGCTTTCTGGATCAGCTTGCCGAGCTTGTCATCTTCCACCACCACCGGCTCCACTGCCTGCCCGGTCTGGAACTTCACCTCGTCCAGCGCCTGCAGATGGGTGGGGTCGGAGGTGGCCACATACAGTTTGTTGCCCCGCTGGTACAAGGCAATCACCCGCCGTTTCTGCACCAGCTTGGGATCGAGCACGTCCTGCGGCAGGCTCTCGACATCCATGGCATTCAAGTCGAGGAAGGGGAAGCCGAACGAGATGGCCGCAAATTCGGCGACCTGATCGGCCTTGAAGCGCTTGCCCTTGATGAGTTCGGTCACGAATGACTCGCCCGACTGGCTGGCGCGTTTCCACACGCCCTCGGCGTCGTCCTCGGACAGCCAGCCATGGTTGACCATGGCGCGCGCCAGTCCGGTTAAATTGTTGGTATTTGTCACAGCAGCCATAGCTCGATTCCAGACAAGTTTCGCGTCATATCTATCGTCGCCCCCTGCCACCGGCAGGTGGTGGCAGGGGATTCACAGGCCTTAACGGCGATTATTCGCCTAAATTGAGGGTTTTCCGGATGCGGCGTCATTCGACGCCGGCAGGCAGATGCGCGCCATCTTCACCGCCCGATCCTGGGTCTGCACGATTTCCACCGGCACGCCGCCCAGCTTGATGCTCACCCCTGCCTCGGGAATGTCCTCGAATTGCTCCAGCAACAGGCCGTTCAGCGTTTTCGGGCCGTCCAGCGGCAACGACAAGCCGAGTTTGCGGTTCAGGTGGCGCAACAGAACGGAGCCCTCGGCAAGCCAGCTGCCGTCCGCTTCACGCCGCAGATAGCCTGTATCCGTCGGGGCCTGGGTGGTGAATTCGCCGACCATTTCTTCCAGCAGGTCTTCCAGCGTCACCAGCCCCTGCAGTTCACCGTATTCGTCGACCACCAGCGCCAGCCGTCGACGGCTGCCCTGAAAATTGCGCAACTGGGTAAACAGCGGTGTGCCCGCCGGGACGAAATAGGGCTCCTCGAGGTTCTCCTTCAGCGTCTCCGGGTCCAGCTCTTCGCCGGTCAGCGCGTGCAGCACCCGCCGCACGTGCAGCACGCCAAGCAGGTTGTCGGACGAGCCGGCGTGTACCACCATCCGGGTATGGTGGCTGGTGGAAATCTGCTGGCGCAGGCGCTCGGGTTCATCCTCGATATCAATTGCCTCGATCTGGTTACGCGGGGTCATCACGTCGTCCACGGTGATGTCTTCCAGCTCCAGCAGGTTCACCAGAATCCGGTGGTGTTCGCGCGGCAACACCCCGGACGACTCCAGCACGATGGTGCGCAGCTCCGCCAGGCCGAGGCGGCTGCCGTGCCCAGGCTCGGGCGGCTTGATCCGCAGCAGCCACAGGATGCCCTGCACGAACAGGTTGACGAACCAGATCACCGGATACGTCAGCTTGAGCATCGGCGTCAGCACATATGCGGCCGGGTAGGCGACCCGCTCGGGATAGGATGAACCTAGCACCTTCGGCGTGACCTCGCTGAACACCAGAATCAGGAAGGTCAGCAGCAGGGTCGCCAGCGACAGCGCGAGGTCCGAGTCGCCGAACAGGCGAATCGAAATGATCGTCGCCAGCATCGCCGCCGCGATATTGATCAGGTTGTTGCCAAGCAGTATCACCCCCAGCAGCTTGTCGGTCCGGTTCAGCAGCGCCAGGGTCAGGATCGCGCCGCGGTGGCCTGTTTCAGCGGCATGCCGCAGCCGGTAGCGGTTGATCGCCATCATGGCAGTTTCGGATGCGGAAAAGCAGGCCGACAGAAACAGCAGGCCTGCAAGCAGGCCGAATAGGGTATTGATAGAGAGTGCTTCCAAGGACTATTCCTGAAAAAGACGGGTCAAGGGTGCTGCCGGGCGGACGATTCAGCGCCCCAGCAGCACTTCCATCACGAACTGGGTGCCCAGATAGGCCAGCAGCAGCAGGGTGAAGCCGGTGATCGTCCAGATCAGCGCCGTGCGTCCGCGCCAGCCGCGGAAATGCCGCCCCACCAGCAGGCCGCCGAACACCAGCCAGGAGAGAATGGCGAACACGATCTTGTGGGAAAACTGCAGCGGCGTGCCGAACAGTTCTTCCGAGAAAAACACGCCGCTGAACACCGCCAGGGTCAGCAACGCGAAGCCCAAGCCGATGGTTTTGAACAGCATGGCTTCCAGCGTCAGCAGCGGGGGGGCGCCGTCCTGCATCAGCGCACCGCGATGCAGCTGTTTTTCCAGCATGGTCATCAGCACCGCGTGCAGGGCCGCCACCGCCAACAGGCCATAGGCCAGGAAAGACACCACCAGGTGCGTGCGCAACGCCAGCGCCTGCGAATCGGGGATGGCGTGGGTATCGGTGAAAAACGCCATGACCAGCACCGACACCGCCGCCAGCCCGCTGACCCACGACTGCAGACGCGCCAGCGGCGCCCCCTGACTGGCCAGCCAGTAGACCAGCGCGGTCAACCATAAAATGGTCGACAGGGAATTGCCGAAACCCAGCCGGATGTCGCCCTGCCCCAGCACCGCCTGATAGATCAGCGCGCCATGCGCCAGCAGAGCCAGCGGCAGCAACCAGCGCACCGACGCGGCGTGTGGCGTGCGCTGCAGTCGCCAGGCCACCCAGCCATACAGCGCGCTCACACATAAAGTAACCAGCAATAACGGAGACATTCGTTAAAATGAAGTTCTGAATTCAGCCAGCCCCATTATCCACGCCGCCCATAGCGGCAACAAGGAAGACGTTTAGAAGACCGCCATGCTAGATAATCTCAGTGGACGCCTCGCCGGCGTCGTCAAATCCCTGCGCGGACAGGCGCGCATCACCGAGGCCAACGTGCAGGACACCTTGCGCCAGGTGCGCCTGGCCCTGCTGGAAGCCGACGTCGCGCTGCCGGTGGTCAAGGATTTCATTGAAGCGGTCAAGACCCGCGCGCTGGGCCAGGAAGTGCTGACCAGTCTGTCGCCCGGGCAGGCGCTGATCGGCATCGTCCATGAAGAACTCACCCGGCTGATGGGCGGCGAGAACGCCGATCTGAACCTGGCCGCCACCCCGCCCGCTGTGATTCTGATGGCGGGCCTGCAGGGCTCGGGCAAAACCACTACCAGCGGCAAGCTCGCGCTCTTGCTGAAGAACCGCAAGAAAAAGGTGCTGCTCGCCTCGGCAGACGTCTACCGCCCCGCCGCCATCGACCAGCTGCGGCAGCTCGCCACCCAGCTCGACACCAGCTTTTTCGAAGCGGGCGACGAGCGCGACCCGCTGAAAATCGCGCAGGCCGCGCAGGACCACGCGCGCAAACAATTTTATGACGTGTTGATCGTTGACACCGCCGGCCGTCTGGCGATCGACGAGGCGATGATGAATGAGATCCGCGCGCTGCACGCCACGCTCAAGCCGGTCGAAACCCTGTTCGTGGTCGATGCCATGCAGGGCCAGGACGCGATCAACGTCGCCCGCGCCTTCAATGAGGCGCTGCCGCTCACCGGCATCGTGCTGACCAAGCTCGACGGCGACGCGCGCGGTGGCGCGGCGCTATCGGTGCGCCACATCACCGGCAAGCCGCTCAAGTTCATCGGCGTCGGCGAAAAACCCACCGGGCTGGAAGCCTTTCACCCCGAGCGCATGGCGCAGCGCATCCTCGGCATGGGCGACGTGCTCTCGCTGATCGAGCAGGCGCAAGGCTCGGTCGACATGGCCGAAGCCCGGAAACTCGCCGACAAGGTCAAGAAGGGCAAGGATTTCGACCTTGAGGATTTCAAGTCCCAAATCCAGCAGATGCGCAAAATGGGCGGGCTGTCGGCGCTGATGGACAAGCTTCCCGGTGCCGGGCAGATGCCCGCCGGCGCTGACGACAAATCAGTCAACCGGCTGGAAGGCATCATCAACAGCATGACCCCGCAGGAACGCCGCAAACCTGAAATCATCAAGGCTTCGCGCAAGCGCCGGATCGCCGCTGGCGCCGGGGTGCAAGTGCAGGAAGTCAACAAGCTGCTGAAACAGTTCGAGCAGGCGCAGAAGATGATGAAAATGATGGGCAAAGGCGGCATTTCCAAAATGATGCGCGGCATGAAAGGCATGCTGCCCGGAATGCGGTAATACCTGCGCACTGGCACGTCGGGAGATTTTGGGTATAATTCCCGGTTTTCTCCGTTTACCCGGTGGGTCAAATCATGGTCGTTATTCGTCTTTCGCGCGGCGGCGCTAAAAACCGTCCCTTCTACAACGTGGTGGTAGCCGATTCGCGCTGCCGTCGTGACGGCCGCTTCATCGAGCGCGTCGGCTTCTACAATCCGGTCGCAGCCGAAGGCTCCGAAGCGCTGCGCCTGGATCAGGAACGCATCAGCTTCTGGACCGGCAACGGTGCACAGCTGTCCGACACCGTCGCCCGTCTGGTCAAGCAGAACAAACCCGCTGCTGCTGCCTGATTTCAATCAGGACAGCCAAGGCTACACACTTGAACCAAGATAGCGACTGGGTCGTGATGGGGCGCATCGCCGCCCCGTTCGGCATCAAGGGCTGGGTCAAGGTGCAGACCTTTAGTGATGACCCCGGCACGCTGATGGATTTTGAATCCTGGCGCGTCGGCCGCGGCGAGCAGCAAGCGCAATACGCCGTCGAGGCCGTACAGGATCACAGCAACACCCTGGTCGCCAAGCTGGTCGGCATCGACGACCGCGATGCGGCGTTTGCCCTGCGTGGTCAGGAAATCTCGGTGGCGCGCAGCGACTTGCCGCCGCCACTGGAGAACGAGTTTTACTGGTCGGACTTGATCGGCCTGAAGGTCGTCAACCGCGAAGGCGTCGAACTCGGGCAAGTGGACAGCCTTTTGGAAACCGGTGCGCACGACGTGCTGGTGATCAAGGGCAAACGCGAACACCTGATTCCGTTCGTCGCGGCCTTCGTCGGCAAGGTCGACGTGGCAGGCGGCCAGATCGAGGTGGACTGGGGCGAAGATTTCTGAGGAAGCGGGGGTGCGCTTCGAGGCCATCACCCTCTTCCCCGAAATGTTCGATGCCGTGCTGGATTACGGCAT
Organism: Hydrogenophilales bacterium; assembly: GCA_024636675.1. Classification (GTDB taxonomy): domain Bacteria; phylum Pseudomonadota; class Gammaproteobacteria; order Burkholderiales; family Thiobacillaceae; genus Thiobacillus. The sequence goes on from JAGXGM010000055.1 coordinate 5,283, forward strand.
CACCCGGCGGGCGCTGGATCGCGGGCTGTACCGGTTCAAGTCGTGGAATCCGCGCGACTTCACCGACGACCCGCACCGTACGGTGGACGATCGGCCCTACGGCGGCGGCCCCGGGATGCTGATGCAGGCTGAACCGCTGGAGCGCGCGCTGAACGCTGTACAGCAGGATCTGGCCAGCGAGAATTTGACGCCGTGGGTGGTGCACTTTTCCCCCCGCGGCCGCCCGCTGACGCACCAGCGGGTGATGGAACTGAAGGACGCCGCGCTGAACCAAAATCGCGCACTGGCATTGCTGTGCGGGCGCTATGAAGGCATCGACGAGCGGTTGTTGCAGCGCCGCGTGGACGAAGAACTCTCGCTCGGCGACTTTGTGCTGTCGGGCGGCGAACTCCCCGCGCTGGCACTGATGGATGCGATTATCCGGCTGCTGCCGGGCGCGTTGAACGACGCCGATTCGGCGGTGGAAGATTCCTTCGCCAACGGCCTGCTCGACTGTCCGCACTACACCCGTCCCGAGGTGTGGCAGGGCATGGCGGTGCCGGAGGTGTTGAAAAGCGGCAACCACGCTGCGATCGCCCAGTGGCGATTGCAGCAGAGTCTGACGATCACGGCGGCCCATCGCCCCGATCTGCTGGCGAAGCGCGGCTTGTCGAAGCAGGAACAGGAACTTCTTGCGGCGCACCCACCCGGTGCGCCGCAGAACAAAGCGGCCCGGTAATCCCGGGCCAATGTGAAACGGCGTGACGTCCGCCCGGCAGTCCAAACAGACCCGGTAGCGCACCTCTCCCGCCAGATGCAAGGAAACATCATGAACATCATCGAGCAACTCGAACAGGAAGAAATCGCCCGCCTGGGCAAAA
>JAGXGM010000056.1 GCA_024636675.1 Hydrogenophilales bacterium
AAGCTTCGTTGCATCGCTGTCTTTCAATCAATCGTCACCACGCCAATTCTCGCAAACCCCGCATCACTTCGATACCATCGCTGGCGAATAAATCAGCGTGTCCTTAGGGGAGGAACGCCAAAATCAGTTTGACGGTGAGCAACCGTCGCGAACCGGATTGAGAGCTTCGCAGTGGGGCTATAGTGTCCTCACCCAAGTACCTAAACCGCCCCGTCATCGCCGCCCTGGTTTTGACTTTCAGCCCCTCTCAGTCCCGCCGGAAATTGAGCCTGCCGGGCGGATCAGCGGCAAAGGTGTCTGAGCCCCGCTCACCTTCGAAATACAAAAAAAGCGGGGCGAGTTCTTTGCCGCCCGTCCGGCAGGCTCGATTTCCGGGGTTTCGGGGATGAGCGGGGTCGCCTTTTCTTGGGTTACTTTCTTTTGGCGAAGCAAAAGAAAGTGACTAACCGCCGGGCTACCCCCGGCCGATGGTCAACAGCCCGGCGAACACCGCCACTACTCGCTTCGATAAGCGCGGACGGTGCATGAACAGTGCGGGCTCAGTCGTTCCACAACCACGCCGCGCCGCGCACGCCGCTGGAGTCGCCGTATTTCGGCGGCACCAGACGGGTGTCGATACGGTCGGAAAATACATAGCGCGGCCACAGCCGCGGCACGGTGTCATACAGCCTGGCAATGTTGGAGAGCCCGCCGCCGAGCACGATGACATCCGGATCGATCAGGTTGATCACCCCGGCCAGCGCGCGCGTCAGCCGTTCCTCGTAACGCGCCAGCGTTGCGTTGCATGGGCCGTAGCCCGCATTTGCCAGTTGCGCGATTTCGTGCGCGGGCAGGTCTTCGCCGCCGTAGCGCACGTGGTCGGCGGCCAGCGCCGGGCCTGAGAGCCAGGTCTCGATGCAGCCCCGTTTGCCACAGTAGCAGGCGGGTGCGGCGTCGAGTTCGCGCGGGCTTGGCCAGGGATGAAGGATGGCTTCGCCGGTCGCCGGATGCTGGCCGGTGCCGGCGCGGTCAGACGGGGCTGCGGCGAACTGGAAGTAGGGCAGGGGCGAGTGCCCCCATTCGCCGGCGATCGCGTTGGCGCCCCTGAGCAGATGGCCGCGCACCACCACGCCGCCGCCGACGCCGGTGCCCAGGATCACCCCGAACACCGTGTTGGCACCTGCGGCTGCGCCGTCTATGGCTTCCGACAGCGCAAAGCAGTCGGCGTCGTTGGCGAGCCGAACATTCCGGTTAAGCGCGCGTTCGAGGTCTTCCTGCAGCGGCCGGCCGTTGAGGCAGGTCGAGTTGCAGTTCTTCATCAGGCCGGACGCGGGCGAGACGGCGCCGGGGGTGCCGAGGCCGATGCTGCCGGCCTGCCCGAGTTCGACCTCGGCCTGGTGCACCAGCGCGGCGACCGCGGCGATGGTGGCGAGGTAGTCATCCTGCGGGGTCGACACGCGGCGGCGCAGGATTTCGCCGCCGCCGGCGTCGAGCGCGATCAGTTCGATTTTGGTGCCGCCGAGGTCGATGCCGAAACGTAGAGTGGGGGCCACGGTGTAAAATCTCCGACTATTCAATTTGCGTTGGAATCAACATGGCAGGACATTCGAAATGGGCCAATATCCAGCACCGCAAGGGGCGCCAGGATGCCAAGCGCGGCAAGGTCTTCACCAAGCTTATCAAGGAAATTACCGTGGCCGCCAAAATGGGCGGCGGCGACACCGGCATGAACCCGCGCCTGCGCCTGGCGATCGATAAGGCCAAGGCTGAATCGATGCCGAAGGACAACATCGAGAACGCGATCAAGCGCGGCACCGGCCAGCTCGAAGGCGTCAACTACGAGGAGGCGCGCTACGAGGGCTACGGCATCGGCGGCGTCGCGGTGATGGTCGACTGCCTCACCGACAACAAGGTGCGCACGGTCGCCGACGTCCGCCACGCCTTCGTCAAGCACGGCGGCAATATGGGCACCGACGGCTGCGTGGCATTCCAGTTCAAGCATTGCGGCCAGATCGTCTTGGAGCCCGGCGCCAGCGAGGAAGCGGTGATGGAAGCCGCGCTCGATGCCGGCGCAGAGGACGTCATCCCCAACGAGGATGGCTCGATCGAGGTGCTGACCTCGCCCGACCCCAAGGCTTTCGAGACCGTGAAGGAGGCGCTGGAAACGGCCGGCTTCAAGCCGGCGGTCGCCGAGATCACCATGCGGCCGGAAGCCGAAACGGAACTGACCGGCGATGACGCGGCGACGATGCAGAAGATCCTCGACGCGCTCGATTCGCTCGACGATGTGCAGGAGGTCTACACCAATGCCGTGCTTCCTGAGTGAGGCGTAAGGGGTAAGACGTGAAGCGGGTTCACCATGAGCTGGTGGCTTGGCAGCAAGCCATGCTTCTGGTGAGGCAGGTGTACGAATTGACTGCGGGGTTTCCTGCTGACGAGCGATTCGGACTGGTGGCGCAAATGCGGCGCGCGGCTGTGTCGATCCCCAGCAATATTGCGGAGGGCGCAGCACGCCAGTCCAAACGTGAGTTTGCACAGTTTCTGATCGTGGCGCGCGGTTCGCTGAGCGAATTGGATACGCAATTTAGAATCGCCCAGGATTTGGTTTTTTGTCCACCGCAGAGCGAACTGGAAATGCAGATAGACCGTCTGTTCAGTTTATTGGGTGGGCTACTCAAATCCCAGCGGGAATCAGAAAGAACATGACAGCCCCCAACCTTGCCCCCTCACCCCTCACCCCTCACCCCTCACGCATACTGGGCATCGATCCCGGCCTGCGCCTTACCGGCTTCGGCGTGATCGAACAGGCCGGCCAGAAGCTGGCCTATGTTGCCAGCGGCGTGATCAAGAGCGGCGAGGGCAGCCTGCCGCAGCGGCTGGGCGTGCTGTTCGCCGGGCTGAACGAAGTGATCGCCACCTACCAACCCGACACCTGCGCGGTGGAAATCGTCTTCGTCAACGTCAACCCGCAGTCCACGCTGCTGCTCGGGCAGGCGCGCGGAGCGGCGATCTGCGCTGCGGTGTCGCACGAACTGATGGTGGCGGAATACACCGCGCTGCAAATCAAGCAGGCCGTGGTTGGTCATGGCAAGGCCGCCAAGGAACAGGTCCAGGAAATGGTCAAGCGCCTGCTGAGCCTGCCCGCTGCGCCGCAGGCCGATGCCGCCGACGCGCTCGCCTGCGCCATCGCCCACGCGCACGGCAGCCATCTCGGCGCGCACTCCACCGCAGGCTATCGCGTGAAGGGTGGGCGCCTCGTATGAACAGGGATTTAACATGATCGGCAGAATCACCGGCACGCTTGCCGCCAAGCAGCCGCCGCAGGTGCTGGTCGACTGCAACGGCGTCGGCTACGAAATCGACGTGCCGATGAGCACCTTCTACAACCTGCCCGCGCTGGGCGAGAAAATCAGCCTGCTGACCCATCTGGCGATCCGCGAGGACGCGCATCTGCTTTACGGCTTCGGCAGCGAGATCGAGCGCGCAGCGTTTCGCGAGCTGCTGAAAGTTTCGGGAATCGGCGCCAAGACCGCGCTGTCGGTGCTGTCCGGTCTGTCGGTCAATGACCTGTCGGCAGCGATTGCCGCGCAGGAAATCGGTCGCATCGTCAAGGTGCCAGGAATCGGCAAGAAAACCGCCGAGCGCCTGTTGCTCGAACTCAAGGGGCGGCCAGTGTTCGCTGGTGCGATTGCCAGCGCCGACGCCGGCGGCGTCTCGGACGACGTGCGCCAGGCGCTGCTGGCGCTAGGCTATAACGAACGCGAGACCACCGAGGCCGTGCGCCAGTTGCCGCCCGATCTCACGGTGGGCGAATCGATCCGGCAAGCCCTGCGGACCCTGTCTAAAACCTGAATCCCATGTCGACCGTTCCGTCAAACCCACGCCGTTCCGCCTCCCTGCAGCGCCATTTTTTATGGTTGCTGCTGAGCGTGGCCGGCCTGTTTGCGGCCGGCATTGCCCTGAGTTTATGGTTCAGTCTTCAGTCCAGTGGCCAGACCCAGCAGCGTCTGCTGGAACTGGAAGCGACGCAGGCACGCGTCAGCCTGGTCCGGCTGCTGGACTACTATCACAGGCTGATCGAGAACACGGCGCGCGATCCCGAATTGCTCGATCTAATGCGCGTCGGCTCGCTGGAAGAGCAGCAGCAGTGGGCCGTTTCCCGGCAACGTTTGTTGCCAGACTTGCTGGGGCTGGCGCTGATCAATCCTCAGGGCGACGTGCTTGGTGAGGCCGTGACGCTGCGTGTCGGGCCGCTCTGCCAACTGGAGATGAAACGCGCGGATATCCTGACTAGCGCCCGGCCGCTGTTGCACCGTGAGGTGGCGGGTCTCGAACACTTCGATCTGGTTTCGCCCGTGCGCGAAACGGGGGGCGAGATTGTTGGAGGCGTCTTTTTGAGCATCCGCCTGACCCGGCTGCAGCGGGTGATCGAAGATTCCCTTCATCCGGGCCACGCGCTCATTCTTACTGACGCGACGGGCGATACGATTGTGCGCAAGGGTGAGGTCGAAGGCGCACTGCGTGAGGTCCGGCTGGACATTCCCGAGACCGGCTGGACCCTGCTCGCCCAGGCACCGCTGCAGCGCTTCACGCGCGACGGCGAGACGCAGGTGCTGGCAGGGCTGCTGACGCTGGGTGCCGTGCTGCTGCTATTGGGCGCGACCATGCTGCGGCTGCGCCGCAGCATGCTGCGCGACATCGTGTCCACCCGCGATGCGCTGACCGCGCTGGCGCGCGACGAGCCGGTTCCTGCGATCGTGCCGCACTACGTTGAATTCGAGCCGGCCGCGGCCGACATCAATCTGATCGCACGTCATCTGCAGGAGCAGCGTGCGCGATTGGAACACCTGAGCCTGACCGATCCGCTGACAGGGCTGCCCAACCGGCGCGCCTTCGAGACCCATTTTCCCCTGGCGCTGGGGCTGGCGGAAAGGCAGCGTCCGGTCGCGCTGGTCCTATTCGATATCGACCATTTCAAGACGGTCAACGATCGCTATGGCCACGCGGTGGGCGATCAGGTTTTGCTGGCGCTGGCCCAGTCGTTGAAGGAACTGACCCGGCGCGCCGACCTGGCCGCACGTCTGGCCGGAGACGAGTTCGTCGTACTGCTGTCGGGGCTCGACGCCGCCGGGGTGCGCGTGTGGCATCAGCGCCTCGCCGACCATTTCAGGAACGAGTTGAATGCGTTGGGCCTGGACGCGCAGACCACCCTCAGCGCGGGGCAGACCTGGCTCGGGGACACTGCCAGCGACACCATGAATACCGCACTCGTGCGAGCCGATCGTGCGCTCTATCAGGCCAAGGCCCTCGGGCGCGACCAACTGGTGCAGGATGGCCCGCCCGCCGCCGGAGCTGCGGAGTAGAATTCGCGCTTGTCTGTCTCCAGCCTTCCGGCGTCATGATCGAAACCGACCGTCTCATCGCCCCCGCCGCCGTCAGCCCGCAGGAAGAGCAGGTCGAGCGCGCGCTGCGGCCACGCACCCTGGCCGAATACGTCGGGCAGGCCAAAGCGCGCGAACAGCTCGAAATCTTCATCCACGCCGCCAGGAATCGCAGCGAGGCGCTCGACCATGTGCTGCTGTTCGGCCCGCCGGGGTTGGGCAAGACCACCCTGGCGCACATCATTGCGCGCGAGATGGGCGTCAACCTGCGCCAGACGTCCGGTCCGGTGCTCGAACGCGCAGGCGATCTGGCCGCGCTGCTCACCAACCTGGAGCCGAACGACGTCCTGTTCATCGACGAGATCCACCGCCTCTCCCCAGTGGTCGAGGAAGTGCTGTACCCCGCGCTGGAGGATTTCCAGATCGACATCATGATCGGCGAAGGCCCGTCGGCGCGCTCGGTCAAGCTCGACCTGCCGCCGTTCACCCTGGTCGGCGCGACCACGCGCGCCGGTATGCTCACCAACCCGCTGCGCGACCGCTTCGGCATCGTCGCGCGGCTGGAGTTCTACTCGGCGGAAGAACTCGGCTTCATCGTGCACCGCTCGGCAGGCCTGCTGCAGATGAACCTGGAGGAGGCCGGCGCGCTGGAAATCGCCCGCCGTTCGCGCGGCACCCCGCGCATTGCCAATCGCCTGCTGCGGCGGGTGCGCGACTACGCCGAAGTCAAGGCGGGCGGCCAGGCCACCTGCGCGGTGGCCGATGCGGCGCTGGTGATGCTCGACGTCGACCGCGCCGGACTCGACGTGATGGACCGCAAGCTGCTGTCAGCGGTGGTCGAGAAATTCATGGGCGGCCCGGTCGGGCTGGACAACCTCGCCGCCGCCATCGGTGAGGAGCGCGACACCATCGAGGACGTGCTCGAACCCTATCTCATCCAGCAGGGCTACTTGCAGCGCACCCCGCGCGGCCGCATTGCGACGCCGCTGGCATATCGCCATCTCGGTCTCGCCGCCCCGGCCGGGGCGCCCGGCGAGGACCTGTTCTAATGGCGGCCTTTCACTGGCCGATCCGCGTCTACTGGGAGGACACCGATGCGGGCGGCGTGGTGTATTACGCCAACTACCTCAAGTTCATGGAGCGCGCGCGTTCCGAATGGCTGCGCGCGTGCGGCTTCGAGCAGGATGTCCTGCGCGACGAGGCGGGCGTGGTATTCGTGGTGCGGCGGGTGGCAATCGATTACCTGTCGCCGGCGCGTTTCAATGATCAGCTCGATGTCTCGGTCGACCTGCGTGAAACCGGACGCGCCAGCCTCGGCGTGCAGCAGGAACTTATGCGGGGCGCCACCTGTCTGGCAAGGGCCGAAGTCAAGCTGGCCTGCGTTGACGCGGTCCATTTCAAACCCGTTAAAATGCCCGCAACGATTCTTCAGGCACTGCCCCCCACGACGTGAACCCCGAACTCAGCCAGGATCTCTCGCTCCTCCATCTCGTCTTCAACGCCTCATTGCCGGTGCAGCTCGTCATGGTGCTGTTGCTGGGTGCGTCCTTGATGTCGTGGTGGTTCATTTTCATCAAGATGTTCGCCTTGAAGCGCGCCCAGCGCGACACCGATCGTTTCGAACGCGAGTTCTGGGGCGGCGGCGACATCAATGCCATGTACCAGCAGGTATCCACCGAGCGCGGGGAGGCGGGCGAAATGGCGCGCATCTTCGAAGCCGGTTTCAGCGAATTCATGAAGCTGCGGCGCCAGGCGGGCATGTCGGCCAGCTTCATCATCGACGGCACGCGCCGTGCCATGCGCGCCACTTACCAGCGCGAACTCGACGGCCTCGAAGCGCACCTGTCGTTTCTCGCCACCGTAGGCTCGGTGTCTCCCTACGTCGGCCTGTTCGGCACCGTGTGGGGCATCATGATCGCTTTCGTGGGACTGTCGAGCGTGGCCCAGGCCACGCTGGCACAGGTCGCGCCCGGTATTGCCGAGGCATTGATCGCCACTGCCATGGGCCTGTTCGCCGCCATCCCCGCGGTGGTCGGTTACAACCGCTACACCCACGACATCGACCGTCTGGCTAACCGCATGGAAAGCTTCATGGAGGAGTTTTCCAACATCCTGCAGCGTCAGACACCCACGGCAGCTTGATTCATGGCGCGCGCCCGCAAGCAGATCGCCCAGATCAACGTCGTGCCGATGATCGACGTGATGCTGGTGCTGCTCGTCATCTTCATGGTGACCGCACCCTTCATCAACCCCGCCCAGGTCGAGCTGCCGAGCGTCGGCAAGACTTCGCAGCCACCCGCGCAGCCGCTCGAAATCGTCATCCGGGAATCGGGCGAATACGTGCTGCGCAACCGTGCGGCTGGCGATGCTGAACGGGTGGTGGCGAAGTCGGCGCTGGCCGCTGAAGTCGCTGCCCTGCATCGCGCCTTGCCAGACCAGCCGGTGGTCATCGCGGCAGACAAAAATGTGCGCTACGAGGAAGTGATGAGCACCATGACCGTATTGCAGAACGCGCAGATCACCCGCATCGGTCTGCTTGTTCGCCCCGCGCCTTGATCCTGAGATGAATTTTCAGGCAGACGCGCCCTTTGTGTCCCGTCCCCGCTCCAACCTCATCGCCGGCGCGCTGGCGCTGGGAGTGCATATCGTCTTCGTGCTGCTGCTGGTGTTCGGCGTGTCGTGGCAGACCCGGCATCCCGCGCCTGTAATGGTCGACTTGTGGGAAGCGCCGCCGCCGGTGACGCAGTCCGCCGCGGTCAAGCCATCGAAGCCGCCCGCCCCGGTGAAAGCGCCCGCGCCGGTCAAGGCCGTGCCGCCGCCCCCGCCGGCGGTGAAAACGCCGCCAGCGGTGAAAGCGCCACCAACGCTCAAGGCGCCTGACATCGCCCTGGAAAAGAAAAAGGCCGAGGCCGAGCGCCTGCAAAAGTTGCAAATCACACAGGCAGCAGAAGAAAAGGCCCGGGCCGACGCCGCAAAAAAAGCTCAGGAAAAGCAGCTGGCCGAGCAGAAAAAGCGCGAACTGCTGCGCCAGATGGAAGAAGAGGACTTGGCGCGGCGCATGGCGGACGAGGCCGCGGCGAGCGAAGCGCGCCAAGTCAAACTGGCTGAAGCACAGGCCAAACAGGCTGAAGCGAAGGCCAAACAGGCTGAAGCCGCAGCGGCCAGCAAGCGTCAGGCCGAGCTGGCAGGCGTCGTCGGCCAGTACCGCGACCTGATCAGCGCCAAGGTACGCGGCAACACCCGCCTGCCCGACAACCTGACGGGAAATCCACAGGTTCGCTGCCTGGTGAAGGTGCTGCCCACCGGTGAGGTCGTGAGCGTGCGCGTGACGCAGTCGAGCGGCAATCCGGCATACGATGATGCGGTGGTGCGCGCCATCGAAAAGTCGTCCCCGTTGCCGTTGCCGGACGACCGCGCTGCACGTGTTGCATTCGTCCCGGAACTATCCTTCGTTCATCGCCCCAAAGAGTGACCCCTGCACCGGGCCGCGACGGCGCATGGTCACGGGCCGACCATGCCGGCTATGCTAGACTCGTTTTGAAATAAAGCACTTTTTACAGAGATCCCCGATCCCATGCTGCGTGTTGTTCTGTTCTTCCCCCTGCTTTGTCTGGCCTTGCTGAGCGCGCCGTTTTCCGCGCACGCCGCGATGGAAATCCAGGTGATCGGTGGGGCCGCAAGCAAGTTTGCCGTGGCGATGGTGCCGTTTCAGGCGGCGCCGGGCCAGCCGGAGCCTGCGCTGGCCCGGATCGTCGGCGACGATCTCGAACGCAGCGGCCAGTTCAGGCTGGTGGACACAAGCGGCATGCAGCAGCCGGTTTCGCCCGCACAGGTCAACTACGGCGTCTGGCGCGGCAAGGGCGCGGACGCTGTGGTCATCGGCCAGGTGACTGCTCTGCCCGGCGGCCGGTTCGAAGTCCGCTTTTACCTGCTGGATGCGATCAAGCAGACGCAGCTGGCCGCCTTCCGCTACACCATTACCGCGGCGCAGTGGCGCGCCACCGCCCACCAGATCGCGGACATCGTGTACGAAAAGCTGACCGGTATCCCGGGGGCGTTCAGCAGCCGGATCGCCTATGTGCAGAAACAGGGCCAGCGTTTCGAGTTGCGGGTGGCCGATGCCGACGGGCAAAACCCGCGCACCGTCGTGCGCTCCAGTGAGCCCGTGATTTCGCCACGCTTCTCGCCCGATGGCGCCCGCGTGGCGTACGTGTCATTCGAGGACAAAAAGCCAGTGGTGTATGTGCAGTCCCTGCGTGATGGCGGCCGCAGCAAGGTCGCGGCATTCAAGGGCTCCAACTCGGCGCCGGCCTGGGCGCCCGACGGCCGGCGTCTGGCGGTGGTGCTGACGCGCGACCAGGCCTCGCAGATTTACCTGATCAATGCCGATGGCAGCGGGCTTGCCCGGCTGACCCGGGGGGGCAACCTCGACACCGAGCCGGTGTTCTCGCCCGACGGGCAGTTCATCTACTTCACCTCGGATCGCGGCGGCAGCGCACAGATTTACCGCGTGGCGGCCAGCGGCGGCGAGCCCCGGCGGGTAACCTTCAGCGGCAGTTACAATGTATCTCCCGCGATCAGCCCGGATGGCCGGAATCTGGCCTATATCAGTCGTGAAGACGGCCGCTTCAGCGTGGTGCTGCACGAACTGGCCTCGGGCCAGACCCGCGTGTTGACTGACTCTGCGCGCGACGAATCGCCCAGCTTCGCACCCAATGGCCAGGCGGTGCTGTATGCCACCGTACAGGGCGGGCGCGGCGTGCTCGGCACCGTGAGCCTGGACGGCAAGACCCGCACGCGCCTGTCGGAGTCCGGGGTGGACGCCCGCGAACCGGCTTGGGGCCCGTAAGGCCTTGTTTTTGTTCTGAGTAGGGTGTGGAGCGGTCTTGGTGTATCCATTCGCAACCGCCCATTTGATCGTTATTCGCCCTCGTTATCCATTCGTAGTTATTCATCACCAAAGGAGAAACACATGAACAAGATCTTCCTGCCCGTTTTGCTTGCATTGACCCTGTCCGCATGCGGCACCACCCCCGACACCCAGGCAACGGTTGAAGACCGCACCGGCGCGACGACGACCACGGCAGCGCCGGCGCGCGGCGTGGAAAGCACTGGCGTGGATGGCGCCGGCGTGGCGGGCAGCGCGCTGCCCGGCGACCAATATGCCGGCGACCCGCGCAAGGATCCGGCCAGCCCCTTGTCCAAACGCAGCGTCTTTTTCGATTTCGACAGCTACGTGGTGAAATCCGAATACCGCCCCATGCTCGAAGCACATGCCAGCTACCTGCAGTCGAAGCCTGATGCGCGCGTGATCCTGCAGGGCAATGCCGACGAGCGCGGAAGCCGCGAATACAACCTGGCGCTGGGGCAGAAGCGTGCCGAAGCCGTGCGTCGTGCGCTGGCCGTGCTGGGCGTGAGCGATTCGAAAATGGAAGCGATCAGCTTCGGCGAGGAAAAGCCGCGCAACGAAGCCAGCACCGAAGCGGCGTATGCCGAGAACCGCCGCACCGATGTGGTCTATGCCGACGAGTAAAGCCTGATGCGCCGTTATGCCTTGATTCTGGCCTGCGCGTTTGCGCTGGCCCCGCCCGCGTGGGCGGTTTCCAATGCTGAGCTCGCGCGCCAGGTGCAGGCCTTGCAGCAACTGACGGGCGAGCTCGATGCCCGCCTCGTCAGGCTGGAAACGGCCATGCAGCAAAATCCGCAGCTGCTGGGCTTGCTGAACGAAGTCGAAATGCTCAAGGCCGAAGTTGCCAAGTTGCGCGGCCAGGCCGAAGTCCAGGTGCATCAGATGGGCACCCTGGGCAAACGGCAGAACGACTTGTATGCCGACCTCGACCAGCGCATTGCAGACCTCACCAAGGCGGGCCAGCCCGTTCCCGTAGCCGCTCCCGCGCCGGCAGTCGAGGGGGCGCAGCCTGCCGTGCCCGCAACGCCGGGCGATTCGCCGCAAGCCGACCCGCTGCTGGAGTCGCGCAGCTACGAAGCTGCGCTCAAGCAGTTCCGTGAAGCCAATTACGCGGGCGCCATTGCCGGGTTTAATGGTTTTCTCAAGGCCTACCCCAGCAGCGCGCTGGCCTCCAACGCGCAATACTGGATCGGTTATTCGTATTACGCCCTGAAGGACTATAAAACCGCGCTGGCGCATCAGCAGAAGCTGGTGGCCGCCTATCCCGCCAGCGCCAAGGTGCCCGACGCGCTGCTCAACATCGCCACCAACCAGCTTGCGCTGGATGACCTCGACGGCGCCCGCAAGACGCTCGAAGACCTGGTGGCCAAATATCCCGGCACCCAAGCTGCCACGCTTGCCGCGCGCCGGCTGGCCACCCTCAAGTAAGCGCCGTGTCCAGGATTGCTACGCTCCCCCCCATCGGCTCGGGGTCGGACCTCCTGCCCTCTGCAGAAGCGGCACCTTCGCTGCGGATTCATGCCGCCCCGCCATCGGTAGGCGCGGCGCCCTCGCCGCGAAAGGACCCCGATCCACTACGCGCTGAAGTCTCGCAAGGCGGGAAAGGGGTGCCAACCGCCACACTCCGTCTGACCGAGGTGTTCCTTTCCCTGCAGGGCGAAACCAGCCGTGCCGGTTTGCCGACGGTATTCGTCCGCCTGGCCGGCTGCCCGCTGCGCTGCCGCTGGTGCGACACGCCCTACAGCTTTCAGGGCGGCGAAACCGTTCCCCTGGGATCGCTGCTGGCGCGGGTGGCCGACTTTGGCGTGCCGACGGTATGCGTCACCGGCGGCGAGCCGCTGGCGCAGAAGAACTGCCTGCCGCTGCTCGCCGCATTGTGCGACGCCGGCTATTCGGTTTCGCTGGAAACCAGCGGCGCGCTCGACGTCAGCGGGGTCGATGCGCGGGTCTCGCGCATCGTCGACATCAAGCCGCCGGGGTCCGGCGAAGACGCGCGCAACCGCTGGGAAAATCTTGCTCACCTCACCCCGCACGACGAGATCAAGTTCGTCCTGGCCGACCGCGCCGACTACGACTGGGCGCGCGAGGTCATCCAGGCGCACAACCTTGCTAAAGCCTGCCCCGTCCTGTTTTCGCCGGTGCAGGGCGAACTGCCGCCGGCGCAACTGGCCGGCTGGATTCTCGCCGACCGGCTGCCGGTGCGGATGCAGGTGCAACTGCACAAGGTGTTGTGGGGCAACACCCCCGGCAAATGAAACCCGCAGTCGTACTGTTGTCCGGCGGGCTGGATTCCGCCACCGTGCTCGCCATCGCGCGCGAAGCGGGTTACGCCTGCCACGCCCTCAGCCTCGATTACGGCCAGCGCCACAATGCCGAACTGGCCGCCGCCGCGCGCGTAGCGGCGAGCCTGGGCGCCGTCGAGCACCGGGTGCTCAAGCTGGGACTCAGCGACATCGGCGGCTCGGCGCTCATCGACGCCTCCATCGCCGTGCCCGAAAGCCCGACCTCGGGCATCCCCGTCACCTACGTGCCCGCGCGCAACACCGTGATGCTGGCGCTGGCGCTGGCCTGGGCCGAGGTGCTCGGCTCGCGCGACATTTTCATTGGCGTCAATGCCGTCGACTATTCCGGCTATCCCGATTGCCGGCCCGAATTCATCGCGGCGTTCGAGCAGATGGCCAACCTCGCCACCCGCGCCGGCGTCGAGGGCGCCCGGCTGCGCGTCCACGCGCCGCTGCAGCAGCTGTCGAAAGCGCAGATCATCCAGCGCGGCCGCGCGCTCGGCCTCGACTACGCGCAAACCGTCAGCTGCTACCAGGCCGACGCCGATGGCCTGGCCTGCGGCCGCTGCGACGCCTGCCGCCTGAGACGGGAGGGGTTTCTCGCGGCAGGCATTCCCGATCCGACGCGGTATGCGCAACAAACAGAATGATTCAGCAGCCAAGCCCCGGCCTTGCCAGGGATTTGATGGTATTTAATATCCAGTTTGCATTCGGGGCGGAACCATTAGAATTCCGCCTGCATCCGGGTACGCGCGGCGCATGCCGTTCCCCTTTTTAACTAGAGACAGACTGATGATTTACGAAGATTTCGCAAACGCCCAATCGTTTTTCCTGTGGTCGACCTTCGCGATCGCCCTGATATTGGGCGCCGTGGTCAAAAAGACCGACTT
>JAGXGM010000057.1 GCA_024636675.1 Hydrogenophilales bacterium
CCCGGCCGCCAGCCCGACAGCATGTAACTCCGCATCATGCCGGCGCGCATCAGCTCGTGCTTGGCGTCGTCGTACCAGAAGGCCAGCGGCTTGCCGGTGGAGCCGCCGGTGTGGCCGAGCTTCGCCTGGCTGCGGTCGGCCGTGTCCACGAGCAGGTCATCCAGGCGGCGGATCACGTCGTCCTTATTCAGGACGGGCAGTTCGTTGAAGTCGAAACGGCCGTCTTTCAGAAATGGGGCGAGCGTCTCCGCGTAGTAGGGGGTGTGGGCTGCAGCGAATTCGACGATGTCGGCCAGATCGCGCTGCTGCCTGGCGAGCAGGTCGTCGCGCGTCATTGTCTGCGTGCGCAGCAGGGTGCCGAGCTGCGCATAGCGCAACGGATGGCGGCGGCGATGCAGCCAGTGGCGCAGGCGGGCGATCATCCCCGCGGCGTGAGCGCGGACAGTGCCTGGTTCCAGACCTGGCGGTCCGCATGGAACCGGGCGAGGGCGGCGAGTTGGCGCTGACGCCAGCGCTGCCAGTTTTCTTCCGAGGCGATGCGCGCATGGCCCGGCGAATCCGCGCCAAAGTTGCGCTGCATGTTGTCGAGGAAGACCCGGAATTGCGCGAGCGCCTGGGCATGTTCGGGCGCGTGCCACCAGCGCGCCGGGTTGTTCAGCATGCGGGTCAGCGCGTCGAGCTTTTTCACGATCCCTGCGTGCCGGATGCGGTATTGCTGCGCCAGGTCGGTGTGCACGGCGTCGAGCGTGGTGGCGAGGATTTCGCTGGTCAGCGCCTGCTGCGGGAAGTCCAGCGCGGTCAGACGCTCGACCGTGAACAGCATCACGTCGCCGAAAAACTGCCGCTCGAATTCGTCGGCGAGATCGATGGCGTCGGCCGCGGTGACAACGCCGGGACGGAATTCGGCTTCGCCGGTGGCGTCGAGCGTGCGCGTGTGCAGCATCGGCAGGTTGGCGGAGATGAACCTGTCGCCCAGCTCGGCCTTCATCAGCCGCCCCAGCGTGGGGCCGGACATGCGCAGGCGCAGGGGCGCGAAGGGAATGAACCAGCTTAATGCCCGCGGGCGGAAGACGTAATTGCCGGTGTAGACCGTGCGCGCGGGCTGGACGCTGTCGCGCGCGGGCTGGTGGCGATACCAGGTGATGCGGGTGGGATGCTCGCCGTGGAAGAAGCGCTTCAGCCGCTGCGCGAAGTCGCCGAAGCAGTCGGCGTTGCCCGGCGCCCCGGCCAGGTTGCAGCGGTAGCGATAGGCGTCGGCCGGGTTCGCGAAACCAAACAGGCCGGCCATGTCGTGATACGCGGCGTCGGCGTCCGACGTGTTCGCCGCATTCGGGCGGTAGGGCTGCGCGGGATCGTTCGCCGCCATCTCGCGCAGGAAGCCGGCGACGTCGTCGAGGAAGTTGCCGGCCATGACGGCCGGCGAGACGGGCGGGTCGCCGACGACCTTGCCGGTCAGCACGTCGGCGTCGGTGGTGCTGAAGATCGCGTCGAGCTGGGCGAAGAAATTGACCGCGCAGACGTCGCTGTCCGCCGTTTCCACCTTCACCTTGAACTGCTGGTCGGCGTCGAGCGTGTAGACGAGCAGCGGCGCGCCGGTTTCCTGCAGCTGGGCCAGTTTCAGGTAGGCGATGTTGCGCATCATCGCCTGGCCCTTGTGGCCGAAGGCGTCGCGCGGCGCCGAGCCGAGGATGCTGCCCAGATCGACGTGTGCGAGCGTGTCCATCAGCGCAATCTGCTCGGCGAGGCCGAAATAGTCGATTGCCAGGCCCTGAGCGTCGAACTCGCGGGCGATGGCCCGGTTCCGGGCGATGAACCCGGCGTCCTCGCTGTCGTCGGCGAGGATGACCGACACCTTGCTGAAGCGGCCGTTCCGCATCCCGCCGTAGCCGAACGCGCGGCAGAGTTCCAGCAGGCTGGCGAGGCAGCGATGCAATTGCGCCGGGCTGTCGGCCACCGGAATGACGAGGACGAACTGGTGGCGGCGGTCGTCGCCGCGTGCGGCGATCAGCGTTTCAAGGCGCCGCCAGGCCGATTGATACGACGCCAGCAGCGATGCGTTGAAGCCGCCGTCCCACAGCGCGGACTCGAAGCGGGCGATGACGGCGTGCTGCGCCGCGATCTGCTCCTCAGGACTAGCGAGCCGACAGGTAGCGCGGGAAGGCATGTTTGTCGAGCAGGATTTCGATGAGGTTGATGGTGCCGGTGAGGTCGGCGCTGGCGAACAGGGCGTCGAGTTCGGCCTCGCTCTCGATGCGGTAATGGTTGACCCCGAACGACTGCGCGAGCAGGCCGAAGTCGGGATTCGAAAAATCGCAGTCGATGTAGCGTTCGCTGTAGAGCTGGAACTGGTTCTTGCGGATGAGGCTGAGCGTGCCGTTATTGATCACCACCACGTTGAGCGGGATGCCGTAGTTCACCGCCGTCATCATTTCCATGCAACACATCTGGAAGCCGCCGTCGCCGAGGACGGCAAAGGTGGGACTGTCCTCGGCGAAACAGCGCGCGCCGATGGCCGCAGGAATCGCGTGACCGAGCGAGGAGATGCCGGAATTCGGGAAGTAGTGATTGCGGTCGGAGACGTCAAAGTAACTTTGCGCGAAGACGATGTTGTCGTCGAACACCAGCGCGTTGTGAGGAAAGCGGTCGGCGAGTCCGCTGAAGAAGGCCTGCATCAGGTGGAAGGGTTGCTGCGCCTGCGCGGCGCTGTCGTCCGCAGGCTGCGAGAAGGCGGCCTGGTGGCCATCAAGCAGGTCGCGGGACTTGGGCGGCATGCCGTCGGCTTCCAGCACATCGAACACGTCTTCCATCACCGCGAGGATGTCGCCGCAAATGGACACGTCCGGCTGGAACACGCGGCCGATCTGCGCGGCGTCGCGGTCCACCTGCGCGATTTTCTTGTTGGCCAGCAGCTTCGCGTCCCACAGGTAACTGGTGCGTTCGTTGAAACCGGCGCCGAGGAAAATCAGCAAGTCGGCATGGTCGACCAGATAACGGTAGGCCTCGCCGTTGGAGGTGACGCCGAGGCAGCCCAGCGCCAGCGGCGTGCCCTCCGCCACCACGCCCTTGGCCTTGAGGCTGGTGGTGACCGGAATGTTGAAGCGTTCGGAAAAGGCGGCGATGACATCGCGCGCGCCTGCCTGGATGCAGCCGTGGCCGGCGATGATCACCGGCGCGCGCGCGGCGCGCAGCAGTTCGGCGAATCCGGCAGTGGGCGTGGTGAAACGGGCTGACGCCTTGCCGGGGAAATGAATCTGTTCCAGCACGCTGTCGTCGACCATCTCCTTCTGCACGTTGTAGGGGATCGACAGCAGCACCGGCCCCGGCTCGCGCCCGAGCAGCGCCTGCGTGGCCTGGTTCAGCACCTGGCCGAGGTAGTCGGTGCGCTCGATCAGCTTGTGATAGCGCGTGATGCTGGCGAACAGCGCGCCCTGGTCGATGGCGCTGCCTTCGCCCGAGCTTTCCTGCAGGCCGCCGCGGCCGAAGATATAGGTCGAGGTCTCGCCGGTGATCGCCAGCACTGGCAGCCGGTCGGCGTAGGCATTGGCGATCCCGGTGATGAGGTTGGTCGCACCCGGTCCCGCGGTGGCGATGCAGGCAGATGGCCGGTGCGATACGCGCGCCAAGCCGCCCGCCATGAAGGCCGCGCCCTGCTCGTGCTTCACCAGCACGCTTTTCACCGTTGACTTATGCAGACAGTCGTAGATCGGCAGCACGTGCGCGCCCGGCATGCCGAAGATGTGGTCGATGCCCAGGCGTTCCAGATACCGGATGATCAGTTCGCTGACGGAAATATTCATGTGCCGTTTTTGCTATTGTGTTTTGCCGGCACGCGCGGATGACGCGCCCGGCCGTCCGCGATTGGAGCACAAGAAGCCGTGCGGGAAAACCTTGGATGTTGCGTGAAGCCCGCGCCAGGGCCGCAAAGCCACGCCGGCGTTGCGCCTGTGGGTGGCCGCAGGGCAGCGGCTCAGGCGTGAGCGAGATGCTGCTCGATTTCGAGGAAGGTGCTCGCCACTTCGGTGGTCACGACCGTGACCCCCAGTTGTTTGGACAGCTGCGACAGAGACAGCAGGCCGCGCACCATCTGTTGTCCATTCACGTTTTCGATCACCAGCGCGTGCTGACGGCCGCGTGCCTTGAGTGTTTCCAGCACATGGCCGACGCGGCTGTGGGTGATGTCGTCGAAGTCGACCGCTTCCAGACGCTCCACCGGGGTCATGATGTCGGCCACCAGCACTTCGTCACGGCGGATGCCATGGCTTTGCACCACCTGCATCGGTTTTTCGCCTTGAATATCGGTGCTGGTGATCAGGCCGGCGACGGAATCCTCGTTATCTACGACGAACAGCAGGCGCACCTTGCGGCGGATCATGCGTTCTTCCGCCTGCTGGATGGTGTCGCCAGGGGTGGCGATGAAAGCGGTCAGGCGGCGGAAGTCGGTCATCACGTCAAGCGCCGGGTTGTCAAGGCCGACGCGTTCCGGCAACACACAGGCGGGGCGAAGCAGGCCGGCAACTTTGTCGAGATTGCGAGTGGGAAGATGGGTATACATTGTGGTCATGGCGGGTCTCCTTTTATGGCTCCTGAATGCCACACCGGATTCGGATGTGGATGGGTAATAAACTAATCCTGTACCCGGCAAACCCACCTGTCCACTCAAGATTTTTATGCGGGATATAAATTGTTCTTGCTTGATCCGGCGCGGTGTCGGGCGTAATGGCGTCGATCTGTTCTCATGACGCCATCGCCCGCGCATGAAACGCCAGATGCTCACCGATGAAGCTGGCGATGAAATGGTAGCTGTGGTCGTAGCCGTCCTGCATCCTGAGCGCGAGCGGGATGCCGCGCGCAGCGCAAGCGGCTTGCAGGTTCTGCGGATAGAGCTGGTCGGCCAGGAATTCATCGGCAGTGCCATGGTCGATCAGCGCGGGCGGCAGCGAGGCGCCGGCCTTGACCAGGCAGGTGGCATCCCAGGCTTCCCAGGCATTGTCTGCATCGCCGAGATAGGCAGCAAAGCAGGCTTGCCCCCAGGGGCTCACCACCGGGTTGCAGATCGGGGCGAAGGCGGAGACCGAGGCATACATGCCGGGATTTTTCAGCGCGCAGATCAGCGCGCCGTGGCCGCCCATCGAGTGGCCGCTGATGGCACGCTTGCCGTGAATCACCGGGAAGTTCGCCTCGACCAGCGCAGGCAGTTCGCGGGTGACGTAGTCGTACATCCGGTAATGCGTGGCCCACGGCGGCTGGGTGGCGTTGACATAGAAGCCCGCGCCCTGGCCGAGGTCGTAGCGCTCGGGCACGTCGGGCACGCTCTCGCCGCGCGGGCTGGTGTCGGGCATGACGAGGATCAGGCCGAGCTCGGCAGCGTAACGCTGCGCGCCGGCTTTGGTGCGGACATTGTCGTCGGTGCAGGTCAGCCCCGACAGCCAGTAGACCACCGGCAGATTCTGCGCGGCCGCCTGCGGCGGCAGGTAGACCGAGAAGGTCATCGTGCAGTGGCAGGTTGCGGAGTCGTGCTGCCAGCGTTCCAGCCAGCCGCCGAATTCCTTGATTCTTTCGATCTGTCTCATCGCCGCCTCAGAAAATGATGACCGAGCGGATGCTCTTGCCTTCATGCATCAGGTCGAAGGCGCGGTTGATGTCTTCCAGCGGCATGGTGTGGGTCACCAGCTTGTCGAGTTCGATCTTGCCGGCCATGTAATTGTCGACGTAGCCGGGGAGCTGGCTGCGCCCCTTGACGCCGCCGAACGCGGTGCCTTTCCAGGTGCGGCCCACCACCAGGTTGAACGGCCGGGTGCTGATTTCCTGTCCCGAGCCGGCAACGCCGATCACGGTGGAGACGCCCCAGCCCATGTGGGTGCATTCGAGCGCGTCGCGCATCACGTTGACGTTGCCGATGCACTCGAACGAATAGTCGACGCCGCCATTCGTCAGGTCGCGGATGTATTCCGATATCGAGCCGTTGACCTCGCGCGGGTTGATGAAGTCGGTCGCGCCGAGCGCCTTGGCCATCTCGAACTTGTCGGGGTTGATGTCGATCGCGAGAATGCGCCCGGCCTGGGCCATCACCGCGCCCTGGATTGCCGACAGGCCGATGCCGCCGAGGCCGAACACGGCGACGGTTGAGCCGGGCTCGACCTTGGCGGTGTTGAGCACGGCCCCGATTCCCGTCGTCACGCCGCAGCCGAGCAGGCAGACCTTGTCCAGGGGCGCGGCCGGGTTGATTTTGGCGAGCGCGATCTCCGGCACCACGGTGTATTCGGAGAAGGTCGAGCAGCCCATGTAGTGGAAGATCGGCTTGCCGTTCCTGGAGAAGCGGCGGGTGCCGTCGGGCATGTAGCCGGTCCATACGGTGGACGCGATCGACTGGCACAGGTTGGTCTTGGGCGAGGCGCAATATTCGCAGTGGCCGCACTCGGGAATATAGAGCGGGATGACGTGGTCGCCGGGCTTCAGCGTCTTTACCCCGGGCCCGCACTCCATCACGATGCAGCCGCCTTCGTGGCCGAGGATGCAGGGGAACGCGCCTTCCGGGTCGTCGCCCGACAGGGTGAAGGCGTCGGTGTGGCAGACGCCGCTGGCGACGACCTGCAGCAGTACCTCGCCTTCGCGCGGGCCTTCGACATCCACCTCCTCGATCGACAGCGGTTTTTTGGGTTCCCATGCAACGGCGGCACGTGATTTCATGGACAGGCTCCTTGATGGATGAATCGTGGTTGTCAGCGGATCGATGATGCCGAACTTCCGCGGCATCAACAACGCAGTCAGCTAAGCGCGCGGTTCAGCCGGTCTGCTGCAACAGCTTCTGGTAGGCCGCCTCGAACAGTTTGACGCCGTCGTCCTGCAAGGTGTTGCCGACCGCGTCCATGTCGATTCCCAGACGCGCCAGTTCGGCCAGCTGAACGTCCGCTTCGGCGACGCCTTCCTCCACGCGCAGCGCCGGATCGCCGTGCTCGCGCAACGCGGCGAGCGTCTTGTCGGGCAGAGTGTTGATGGTTTCCGCGCCGATCAGCGGTTCGACATAGAGCAGGTCGTGGTAGTCCGGGTTCTTTACGCCGCTGCTCGCCCACAGCAGGTATTGCGGCGTCGCGCCCTGCCGGGCCAGTTCGGCGAAGGCTTCACCGTGAAAGGTGCTGCGATAGGCCTGGTAGGCGTGCTTCGCCATCGCCACCGCCGCCTTGCCGCGCAACGACAGCGCCTCCTGGGTGCCGATGGCCGTGAGCTGGCTGTCGACCAGGGTGTCAACGCGCGACAGGAACAGACTCGCCACCGCCTTGCTGCGGCGCACGTCGGCGCCGGCATGTACACGCGCGGTGAGTCCGCGGAGGTAGGCGTCGAATACTGCCTGCGTCTGCACAACCGAGAACAGCAAGGTGACATTGACGTTGATGCCGAGCGTGGTCAGTGCCTCGAACGCGCTGACGCCCTCGGGCGTGCCCGGCACCTTGATCAGCAGGTTGCGGCGGTCGACTGCCGCAGACAGGCGCTGCGCTTCCTCCACCGTGTGCACTGCGTCGTAGGCCCAGCGCGGCGCGACTTCCAGGCTGACGTAGCCGTCGGTGCCGCCGCTGGCTTCATGCACGGGCAGCAGCAGGTCGCAGGCATCCTGGATGTCGGGAATCACCAGCGCCTCGTAGCGGCGCTCGGCATCCGGCTCATTGGCTTTCAGCCGCGCCAGATCGTCGGCGTAATGCGGACTGGTGGCCAGCGCGTTCTGGAAGATCGACGGATTCGAGGTTACGCCCGACACCCCGTCTTCGGCGATCAACCTGGCCAGCGTGCCGTCGCGGAGGAGGTCGCGCGACAGGTTGTCCAGCCAGAGGCTTTGACCGAGGGTGGCGATGTGCTGCGTGGCATTCATGGGCGATCCTCATCTTGGTAAGTTGTTCAGGATAGAGCAAGCCGATGACAGCAGGTTAAGCGGGCCGGCGCGGCCGGCGAGGGAAGCCGCCCCTGTGCTAGACTTCCGCGCATTCTCAAGGCACTTTCGCGGCTTATTTCCATGTCTGGCAGCACACTCGGCAAACTTTTCTGCGTCACCGTATTCGGCGAATCGCACGGCCCGGCCATCGGCTGCGTGGTCGACGGCTGCCCACCCGGGATGGCGCTCAACGAGTCCGACATCCAGCATGACCTCGACCGCCGCAAGCCGGGCACTTCGCGCCATGTGACGCAGCGCCGCGAGTCCGACACCGCCGAAATCCTCTCCGGCCTGTACGAAGGCAAAACCACCGGCACCCCGATCGCGCTCCTGATCCGCAACGAGGACCAGCGCAGCAAGGACTACGGCAACATCGGCGAGACCTTCCGTCCCGGCCACGCCGACTACACCTACACGCAGAAATACGGCTTCCGCGATCCGCGCGGGGGCGGGCGCTCGTCGGCACGGCTCACCGCGCCGATCGTCGGCGCCGGCGCCATCGCGAAGAAATGGCTGAAGGAAAAATACGGCATCGTCATCCGTGGCTACATGAGCGCGCTGGGCCCGATCGATATTCCCTTCGAGTCGTGGGATGAAATAGGCAACAACGCTTTCTTCTCGCCCAATGCCGCCATCGTGCCCGAGCTCGAAGCCTACATGGACGCGCTCAGAAAATCCGGCGATTCGGTCGGCGCGAAGATCAGCGTGGTCGCCGAGAACGTGCCGCCCGGCTGGGGAGAGCCACTGTACGACAAGCTCGACGCCGATCTTGCCCACGCGCTGATGGGACTTAACGCCGTCAAGGGCGTTGAGATCGGCGACGGCATGGAGGCCGCGCGGCAGAAGGGCACCGAGCACCGCGACGAGATCACGCCGGACGGATTCCTGTCCAACCACGCAGGCGGCGTGCTGGGCGGCATCTCGTCGGGCCAGGCCGTCGTTGCCCACATCGCGATCAAGCCCACCTCGTCGATGCGCCTGCCCGGCCGCTCGATCGACCTCAACGGCCAGCCGATCGAGGTCGTCACCCATGGCCGCCACGATCCCTGCGTCGGCATCCGCGCCACGCCCATCGCCGAGGCGCTGATGGCCATCGTGCTGATGGACCATGCGCTGCGCCACCGCGCGCAGTGCGGCGACGTGGCCAGCACCACGCCTGTGGTGACGGGACAGACCGCCTAGAAAACAGGCGTATGCCCGGGCGCCAGATGATCAGGCGTTTCGTCTTCGGTTTGCTCGCATGCACTTGGGCGTGGCAAGCCGCGTCGGCGTCGCCGATGGCCTTCATCGACCAGCAGATCGCCGCGCATCCGAATGAGACCGGCATCTACGTGCTCGACACCGGCGAGTCTGCCTTGGTGGCGCGCGCCTGGCTGGCTGACCACGCGCGGCAATCGATCGAGGTGCAGTACTTCATCTGGAGCAGCGACAACGTTGGCATCCTCGCCACCGAAGCGCTGCTGCGCGCGGCCGAACGCGGGGTCAAGGTGCGCGTCATCGTCGACGACCTGCTGATCGACGCCTCCGACAAGACGCTGCTTGCGCTGGCCCTGCATCCCAAGGTCGATATCCGCATCTACAACCCCAAACACCAGGTCGGCACGCCGTTCTACAAGCGTGCACTCAACGTGCTGACGGACTTCCGTGGCGTCAACCAGCGCATGCACGACAAGACCTTCATCGTCGACGGCCGGGTGGGGATCACCGGTGGCCGCAACATGGCCGACGAGTACTTTGACTACGACCGTGAGTACACCTTCCGCGACCGCGACGCGCTGGTAGTGGGCGAAGCGGCACAGGCGATGCAGGCCAGTTTCGACGCCTTCTGGGCGAACCCGCTGTCGGTGCCGGTGGAAGCGCGTTTCGACGGCTGGGGCCTGATGAAAAAGAACGTCAAGGTGGACGACGCCGAGGTGCAAAAGGTCTACCGCGAACTGCACGCCTATGCGCAGCATCCGGAAAACTTCGCGCCGGAAGTGCGTGCCGCGATCACCGCCGCGCCCGCCGCCTTCGACCGACTGGCGCGCGACATGGCCTGGGGTCGGGTCGAGTTCATTCACGACAGGCCGGGCAAGAACAGTCGTCGCTGGAGCCTGGGCGGCGGCGGCCAGAGCACGGACGCGCTGGCGAAGCTGGTGGCCAGCGCGCAGGAATCCATCGTCATCCAGTCGCCTTATCTCGTGATGTCGGGCAAGGCGAAAGCGCTGTTCAGTGACGCTGTCGCGCGCGGGGTCAAGGTGCGCATCCTCACCAACTCGCTCGCCTCCACCGACAACATGCAGGCCTTCTCCGGCTACCGCAACCAGCGCAAGCAGCTGCTGAAAATGGGCCTCGACATTCGCGAATACAAACCCGATCCGGCAAACCGCGCCACGCTGATGGCGCGCGCCAATCCGCCTGCCACGCCGCCGCTGTTCGCGCTGCATGCCAAGAGCATGGTGGTCGACGGCACGACCGCCTATATCGGCACCTTTAACTTCGATCCGCGTTCGGAAAACCTCAACACCGAAGTTGGCGTGATGGTGCACCACCCAGGCCTGGCGCAGCGGCTGCAGGCGATCATGGAAGCCGACATGCACCCGGACAACAGTTGGAGCGCAGCGGAAGAGCCCGACCATTACGCGCCGTTGACCAAGCGCGGCCGGGTGCGGCTATGGCAGTTCCTGCCGCTGAAGCCGCTGCTGTAGCCTACCCTTGACTGTCGGGTGCTCAATTTTTACCACCCTGAACAACCAGGTGCGGGCGCTTTCCGACGATTACCTGTCGCTGCAGCAGCAGGTTGCCCGTGTGGAATACTCATCCGCCAGCAGATTGTGCCGCTTGTGCAGATGGAGCGGGTGCTGGCGGGGATGTCTGCGTGGACGATGACGATACAAGCTCCCAAATAGGGAGCACGCATTGAGATGCGGAAACGTTTGCCTTTTCGGATAGGCGATCCTGGCGTTGGTTGAGAACTTCTTCCTTTGTCCATTTCCGCGGAATCAAATGGTCGCTGCGCTTTTTGTGTTTTTTGAATTGCCTTAAAGAACGCTGATCCGCTATGGGCTGAAGTCCATGTGGAATCGTATGCCGCGTCGCTTTATCTCCTCGCAATGACGGCACCATGAAAAGAGGGCAGAAAGCGCCCATGGAATATGAATAGTCCACCCGCATCGGTCCTGTTCGGTGCCTTCGACCGCCACAACTTCGGCGATCTGTTGTTTCCGCACCTGCTCGCAACGCTGCTGCCGGGGCGGGCGCTCGAAACCTGCGGACTGGCCGAACGCGACCTGGAAGGCTTTGGCGGCCACCGGGTGACGCCGCTGCCTGCGCGGTCTTCATGCCTGATTCATGCCGGCGGCGAGCTGCTGACCTGCACCGCGTGGCAGGCCGCGGTCATGCTGCTCGAACCGGCCACGGCGGCTGATGCCATCGCGCGCTACGAAGACGATCCGGCCGCAGCCGCCACGTGGGCGGCGCGCCAGCTCGGAACGGCACGTGGCATGCCTTACGTCGTCGGGCGCGATGTGCTGGCACAGGGCGGCAGGCTGATTTTCAACGCCGTCGGCGGGGTGGCGTGGAATGGCCTGCGGGCCGCGCAGCGGGACGAACTGAAAGCGGCGTTGCGGCAGGCGGACTGGCTCAGTGTGCGCGATCACGTCACCCAGGCCGCGCTGCGGGCGGAAGGGATCGATGCGCAGCTGTGTCCTGACCCGGCGGTGATGGTGGAACAATGCTTTGGCGAGGTCATATGCCAGCGCGGGCAGCGGGGCGCAGTGAAAACGATTCGCGACGTTTTCCCGCAGGGCTATCTTGCGTGTCAGTTCAGTGCCGATTTTGCCGACGACGCCAGCCTGGATGCGATGAGGCTGGGCCTGTCACGGGTGGCTGCCGCGACCGGCTTGGGCCTGGTGCTGTTCCGTGCCGGCGCGGCGCCATGGCACGACGATCCCGCCCTGTACGAAAAGCTGTCACGCCACCTGCTGCCCGGCATGGCGCAGCTGTTTCCGTCGCTGCACCTGTGGGACATTTGCGCGCTGATCGCCGCCAGCCGCGGCATGGTGAGCAGCAGTCTGCATGGCCGCATTGTCGCGCTGGCTTATGGCCTGCCGCGGGTCAGCCTGATTCCGCCGCAGCAGGGCCGACGTCCAGACAAGCGGACTGCCTTTGCCGAAACCTGGGAGCCGGAGGCGGTCCCGCGCAGCGTTGCAGTCGACCGCATCGAGCGTGCGCTGCTGCAGGCGCTGGCCGTGCCCGCCGACGTACTGAGTGAGAATGCGGCAAGCCTGCGCGCGCGCTATCTGCAAAGCCAGGCGCAGTGGGCCGGCCTGCTGACGCCATGAATCCGTTCGGCCAGCCGGTCTTGCGCAATAATCTTGAAACCACAAAGCCTCCGCCTCCCCGCCATGCCGATTGACACGCTGTCCCCCGCCGACCTTCGTCTGACCCTCGATCCCGATTCGCTGGGGTTTACAGACACTTCTGAATTGGTCGGCGAACCGCTGCCATGGATCGGGCAGGCGCGCGCCGCGGCGGCTGCCCGTTTCGGCCTGGGCATGGACCAGCCCAACTACAACCTGTTCGTGCTCGGTGAAGTCGGCAGCGGCCGTTCCTCACTGCTCAAACAGGCGATGCACGAGATCGCGGCGGGCAAGCGGGTGCCGCCCGATCTTTGCTACCTGCACAACTTCGACGCACCGGAGCGGCCGCTGGCGTTGCGCCTGCCGGCCGGTGAGGGACGGTTGCTGCGCCAGTCGCTGCCGCAGGCGGTGAAGACCCTGCAAAGCGAAATCCCGCAGCGGCTGGAAGGACAGGACTACAAGGCCGAAAGCGAACGCATCGAGGCCGCGTGGAAGCAGGACGTGGCGCAGCACTATGCCGACCTGGCCGCATTTGCCGAGGCGCGCAGTTTTTCCTTGCATCGCGATGAAGGACGCATGGTGTTCACGCTCACCGGCAAGAAGGGGCAGGCGCTCACCGAGGACGAGGTGCTGGCGCTGCCGAAGGCGCGCCGCGCCGAGGTGGAGCAGGCCGAGCAGGAGCTGCGCGCCGAGATCAGCCGCTATATCGAGAAAACCCAGCCGCTGGAGCGCGCAATGAACGAAGCGCTGGCTGCGCTGCGGCGGCAGGTGGTGAAGCCGCTGGTCGAGCGCGAACTACAGACGATCCGCACCGGACTGAAGAAGCAGATCAAGGATTCCGCCAAGCTCAACACCTGGCTCGACGCGCTGGAGCAGGACGTTTACGACAACCTGGCACTGTTCAGCCGCAGTGACGATGATGACAGCCGGCTGGAAGCCCTGAATTTTGTGCTGTCGCGGTACCGCGTCAATCTTGTTGTCGACAACGGTGCCCTGACCGGCGCGCCAGTGATCATCCAGGACAACCCGCTGTTCCGTGCGCTGTTCGGCAGCATCGAATACCAGTCGGAGAACGATGTGCTGATGACCGACTTTTCGCGCATTCGAGCGGGCAGCCTGTTGCAGGCGCATGGCGGTTTTCTGATGCTGCATCTGAGCGATGTGCTGGCCGACCCCCTGGTGTGGGAGCAATTGCGCCGTTTTCTGCGCAGCGGCCGGCTTCAGATCGAGGAGCCGGGCGTGTCATTCTCCCCGATCGCGGCGGTTTCACTGGTGCCGGAGGCAGTCGACGTCGAAGTCAAGCTGGTGCTGGTGGGCTCGCGCGACCAGTATTACGAACTGCAGGAGGCGGTGCCGGAATTTGCCCGCCACTTCCGCACCAAGGTGGATTTCGCCGACAGCTTCGTCGCCAGCGCCGACAGCCGCCGCGCCTCGGCGATTTTCGTCGCCCATGCCTGCCGTGAGCACGGCCTGCCGCATTTTTCGGCGGCGGCCGTGGCACGGCTGATCGAGCAGTCGCACCGCGAGGCGGACGATCAGGCGCGTGAGAGCGCGATTTTCGCCCGCACCGAGGCGATGGTGATGGAAAGCGCAGCGATCTGCCTTGCGCGCGGGCCGGGGCTGGTGATGGCGGAAGATATCGAGGCGGCGTTGCAGGCACATGCCGGACGCCATGATTACCCTGAGCAGCGCATGCAGGAAGCAATTGCCGACGGCGATGTGCTGATTGCCCTGCACGGCGAGCGGCTGGGCCAGCTCAACGGCCTCAGCCAGATCGACCTGGGCGATTACCGCTTTGGTCTGCCGGTGCGGCTGTCCGCGCACGCTTATGCGGGCGAGACCGGCCTGCTCAACATCGAGCGCGAGGTCGAACTGTCCGGCCCGATCCACGACAAGGGCATGTTCATCCTGCAGAGCTACCTGGCGGCGCTGTTTGCCCATCTGGCGCCGCTCTCTCTCAATGCCTCGATTGCTTTCGAGCAGCAGTATCACGGCGTGGAGGGTGATTCTGCCTCCTGTGCCGAACTCTATGCGCTGCTGTCGGCCCTGTCGGGCCTGCCGCTAAAACAGGGCATCGCCGTTACCGGCGCCCTCAACCAGCACGGTGAGGTGCTGCCGGTGGGCGGCATCAATGAAAAGATCGAGGGTTGGTTCCGCGTGTGCGAAGCCGCCGGTCTCGACGGTAGCCATGGCGTGCTGATTCCTGCGCGCAACCGCCGCCATCTGATGCTGTCGCCGCAGCTGGTGGCGGCCGTCGCCGGCGGACGTTTCCATATCCATGCCGCGGATCATGTGACCGAGGGCATCGCGCTGCTGACCGGCGTTGCCGCAGGTGAACTGGGCACGGCGGGACACTATCCCCACGGCAGCGTGCTGGGGCATGCGCAGGACGCCTTGCAGGCCTTTCGCCGCGCCTGCCAGATGCAGGAGCACCCCAAGCCACGACGGCATTTTCGCGCGGGCGAACATCCGCATCGGCGCTAAGGAAACGCTGGTCATCAGTGCGTCATTGCACAATGGACGCACTGATAATTCAGGCAGCGTGCGTAGCCTCGTGCTGCAGGCGGTAGAGGGTGATCTATATTGAAAAGCATCCCAATCGCCTTTCAAGGAGCCGATCATGAATGCACTTCATCGCATGGAACGTTTTCTCGACGAGCATCTGATTCCGTTTGATCTCGTGGCGCATCCGCACTCGCAGACCAGCGCCGAAACAGCACGCGCGGCCGGGGTGGCCCCAGATCGGCTCGCCAAGGGCGTACTGCTCGACAGCATTGATTGTCAGATGGTGGCAATGATTCCCGCCGATCAGGAAGTCCAGCTCGGTAAATTGCGGCAGGATATTGGCGTCGAGTTCAGCCTGGCCGACAAGGCCAGCGTGAAGCGCCTGTTCCCCGAATGTGAGTCCGGCGTGGTGCCGGGTCTGCCGAATGCCTGGGGGGTGGAAATGGTATGGGACGATGCGCTGATGGCGCAGCCGGACGTATACCTGGAAGCCGGCGACCACGAACGCTTGCTGCATATCGAAACCCGCTATTTGCGTGAGGCGTTTGGCGATGCGCCGCACTGCCATTTCACCCAGCCGCGGATGTCGCACATCGACTGAGTCTGGCGTGCGCTTGTGCCGGTTGCCGGACTTTCCGGCGCATACGGTTTCCACTACCCGGGAGATTTGATTTAGGCTGTGCGCACGTGGTGCGCCTGATGCACTGAACGATGAATCGCCTGATCTGTCTTACCCGCTGTGAACTCAAAAGAATCTGATTCCACTTACAACCCCTACCGCCCACTCGGGCGCGGTATGGCGCTGGTCGCCAGCCTGTTGTTACTGGGCCTGCTTTATTTCTACTTCGACAACAGCCTGCAGGCGCGCAACAATCCCAACCAACAGCTGCAAATTGCGCCTGGTAGCGAACTTGTGCTGAAACGCAGCCGCAACGGCCATTATTTTTTCCCCGGAACGATCAACGGCCAACCTGTCACTTTCCTGCTCGACACCGGCGCCACGCTGGTGTCGGTGCCGGCGCATCTGGCGGAAAAGCTGGGACTCAAGGCGGGCGCGCGGCAGCAATCGATTACCGCCAACGGCACCGTCATCACCCGCGCCACCCGGCTGGGTGCGCTGGCGTTCGGGCCGTTCGATCTGCGCGACGTCCCCGCCAGTCTCAATCCCGGCATGGGGGGAGACCAGGTGTTGTTGGGCATGAGCGTGCTCAAGCATCTGGAGTTCACCCAGCGCGGAGACACCCTGATATTGCGCGCGCTTTGAGAAGGGTTGAAAAAATACTTGGACACGATCTTTTTTTGTGTTACTAATACGCCATCTGTTGGATTCAAGCTTTAAATTGCGGTACCTCTGGTAAGCGTTTTCCTTGAAATTCGATCGATAGGGCATGTCGCCCAATTTTTTTTAGATAGATAGGAAACAAAAGATGGAAACGGGTACTGTTAAGTGGTTCAAC
>JAGXGM010000058.1 GCA_024636675.1 Hydrogenophilales bacterium
CACGTCGAGCGTTTCCTCGTCGGTGACCCGCATGCCCTGGATGAAGTCGGACTGCTTGCCGATTTTCTTCAGCAGATTGGCGATCTGCGGGCCGCCGCCGTGCACCACCACCGGGTTCATCCCCACCAGCTTCAACAGCACCACGTCCTTGGCGAAGGCCTCCATCAGATGCCGCTCGGTCATGGCATTGCCGCCGTACTTGATGACGATGGTCTTGTCGTAGAAGCGCTGGATGTAAGGCAGCGCCTCAGACAGGATGTGGGCCTTCTCGGCGGCGGTATGGAGGGGGATCATGGCGGCTCCGGTTGAGTTTGGGGCGGATTTTACGCCAATAAAAAAGCGGCGGCGCGCCGGCACCCCTTAACCGCGATGGCCGGGGTTGCCGCTTTGGGTGGCTGCCACTAAAGTGCCCTCACCTCGCGCTATGCAGACAAGGATCATCGATGGATACGCTCGACACGCACGCCTGGCTGGCCGACCACGGCGACTATCTGTTCCGGATGGCGCGCCGCCAGCTGCATTCGGACGAACTCGCCGAGGATGCGGTGCAGGAAACCCTGCTCGCCGCGATCTCCGCGCAGGCGCGCTACGCCGGTCATGCCAGCCCGCGCACCTGGCTCACCGGCATTCTCAAGCACAAGATCATCGACCTGATCCGGCGCAACGTACGCGAAGTCGAACTGCCGCGCGACGCAGACGGCGAAGAGGCGGTCGACAGCTTGTTCAAGCAGGACGGCCACTGGGTCGATCCGCCACGCCCGTGGGGCAACCCGCACGCCGAGGCAGAACTGAGCCAGCTGCGGCGCGTGCTGGACGATTGCGCCGACCGCCTGAAGCCAGTGATGGCGCAGGTGTTCAGCCTGCGCGAGGTGGCCGGGATGGAAACCGAAGAAATCTGTAAGGAGCTGGGCATCACGCCGACGAACTGCTGGGTACTGCTGCATCGGGCGCGTTTGTTCATGCGGCAATGCCTGGAGTTGAACGGGTTCTCGAAGGCGGGTGCGGCATGAAATGGATCGCGACATGCAAGGAAACCAGCCTGCTCGCCTCGCGCGCCATGGACGGGCGGCTGCCGTTTGCCGACCGCCTGGCGATGCGGATGCACCTTGCCATCTGCAAAAACTGCGCCCGCTTCAACCAGCAGTTGCAGGAAATGCGCCGCCTGTTTCGGGTGGAGACCGGGGCCGTCGAGGCTGTCGCCCCAGGGCTCACGCCCGAAGCCCGGCAGCGCATCGAAACCGAAATGCAGAAAAAGCTCGGCTCGTGAGCCTTCCGCACCATGCCGGATTCGTCCGGTAATTTTTGACCATCGTTAACCCTGTTAGGAGAGAAACACCATGTCCAAGAAAACCCTGATCACCGCCGCCGTCGGCTCCGCTTTCGTCGCCAGCATGGCCGCCGCCCCCATCGCCGCGGCTGCGGAAAATCCCTTCGCCCTGTCCGGCCTGTCTTCCGGCTACCAGGTGGCCGACAATCACGGCGAAATGAAGCCCGCCGACAAGAAAATGCCGGAAGGCAAGTGCGGTGAGGGCAAGTGCGGCGCCACCAAGAAAGACGCCAAGGCCGCCGAAATGAAGCCCACCGACAAGAAAATGCCGGAAGGCAAATGCGGCGAAGGCAAGTGCGGTGCCACCAAGAAGCCTGTCGCCAAGTAATCAGCAGCTAGCCTGATGAGCCCCCTGCGCCTTGCCGGCGCGGGCCTCGGGTTTCGGCGCGAACTCATTCCCGCGCTGAAAACCCGGGTTCCCGACGCCATCGATTTTTTCGAACTCGCTCCGGAAAACTGGATCGACATGGGCGGCGTCTATGGCCGCGACCTGCGCGGATTCACCGAACGCTATCCCTTCGTCTGCCACGGCCTGTCGCTGTCACTCGGCGGCCCGTCCCCGCTCGACGAGTTGCTGCTGACCAAGACGCGGCAATTCATGGATGCCCACGGCATCCAGCTTTTTACCGAACATCTGTCGTACTGCTCGGATGACGGGCACCTCTACGACCTGCTGCCGATTCCCTTCACGGAAGAGGCGGTGAAACACGTCGCTCGCCGCATCCGCCGCGCGCAGGACATCCTGGAACGCCGCATCGCGATCGAAAATGCCTCCTACTACACGCCATCGCCGGTAGCCGACATGGACGAGTTGGCGTTCATCTGCGCGGTAGTGGACGAGGCCGGCTGCGACCTGCATCTGGACGTCAACAACGTCTACGTCAACAGCGTGAACCACCGCTACGACCCGCTCGAATTCATCCGCGCGCTGCCGACCGAACGCATCGTCTATATGCACATGGCCGGGCATTACGTCGAGGCTGCCGATCTGCTGGTCGACACCCACGGCGCCGACGTGATCGATCCGGTGTGGGCGCTGCTCGACGCGAGCTACCGCATCCACGGCGTCGCGCCGACGCTGCTGGAGCGCGACTTCAACATTCCACCGCTGGATGAACTGGTGCGCGAGGTCGCGCACATCGCGCGCATCCAGGCAAAACATCATCGACATGAACAAGCCAGCGGCGCTTCCTGAATTCCAGCGCTACCAGCTCGCCTTCACCGCGCACATCCGCGATCCCGGGGCGCATCCGCGCCCGCCCGGCGTCGAAGCGCGGCGGATGAAGGTCTACAACGAACTGCTGTTCAACAACATCGAGGGCTTTCTGCTGGCCTGTTTCCCGGTGCTGCGGCAGGTGCTCGGCACGCGCAAATGGGCGAAGCTGGTGCGCGCCTTTTTCAGCGCGCACCGCAGCCGCACGCCCTACTTCCGCCAGATTCCCGACGAGTTCATCCAGTACCTGCAGAACGAATGGGCGCCCGCAGACAGCTATCCGCCGTTCATGCTGGCGCTGGCGCATTACGAGTGGATCGAGCTGGTGCTGGCGGTGTCGAACCGCAGCGCGGATCGCACGTTCGATGCGGCGGGCGACCTGCTCGACGGCGTGCCGCTGCTGAATCCGGTGCTGGCCAACCTGCGCTACGGCTGGCCGGTGCAGCGCATCGCGCCGCGCCGCAAGGTGCAGCCTGCCGAGACCTGCTTATTGGTGTTTCGCGACATCGACGACGCCGTTCAGTTCAGCGAGATCAACGCGTTTACCGCGCGGCTGCTCACGCTGCTGGAACCCGGCATGGTCACCGGCCGCGCCGCGCTGGCGCAGATCGCAGCCGAGAGCCGCCATCCCGATCCCGCACTCGTGATTCAGGCCGGCGGCGCGCTGCTCGACGACCTGCGCGCGCGCGGCGCGATCCTGGGCACCTGTCAACCAGGCAAGGGGACGTAAATCAGGGCGGGGTGCGCGGGTTGCACCCCGCTTATTCAATGATGATGCTGCATGGGCATGGCGCCGCCCATGGGAGAGCGGGCTTCCGCCTTCACCTCCACCGTCTGCCGCTTGCCACCCGACTCCACCACCAGCGTCAGCGGAATGATCTCGCCCGCCGCGATCGGCTTCGGCAGGTTCATCAGCATGATGTGATAGCCACCGGGCTCGAGCGAAACCGCCCTGCCCTTCGGCAAGTCAATCGCCTGCACCTCGCGCATCCGCATCACGTCGCCGTCCATTTTCATTTCGTGCACTTCCACCCGCGGCACCGCAGTGCTGGACACGCCAATCAGGCGCGCATCGGCGTCCGACCGGATCTGCATGTAGGCGCCGCTGACCTTCTGCCCCGGCATGGTGGCGCGCGCCCAGGCGTCGCTGACGCTGATGTTGGCGGCCCAGGCCGGCTGCATGGCCAGGGCACCGACTGCGGCGAGCATCAAAACCTTCAGTTTCATTTTCTTCTCCGTTGAAAATCGATACCGCATGAGCAAGCTTGCAAGTGAAGCACGATAGGCAATCAGGACACAAATGGCGATGCGGCATATCGTCGCAGCGTCGTTTGGGCGCCCGCGTCCGCCCGGCGCGACAGCCCCATCATCCGCTGCAATCCTGTCCGCACGCCTGCTGACGCGGTCCCGCAAAAGCTGCACTTGCGGCAATTTGCCACATTCTCGCGCGCACAAGACTTCACTAGACTCGGAAAAATTCCAACAATTCCGAAAAAAACATGCGGTTATCCATAAACCATCTTTCCCTCGCCGTCTCGCTTGCCCTGTCGGCGATGTGGGCTAACGCCGCCGCGCAGGAGGCACCGCCCGATACGCCGCTGATGACCGTGATCGTCGTCGGTTCGCAGCCCGCAGACGTCGATCTCAACAGCGTGACGCTGGATGCAGATTCGCTGCTGCCCATGCGTGCCGCCAGCAGCGACACCGCCTCCCTGCTTCGCGCTATTCCCGGGGTCAGCCTCGCTGGCGCTGGCGGGGTGTCCAGCCTGCCGTCGATCCGCGGCCTGGGCGACGACCGCCTGCGCATCAAGGTCGACGGCATGGACCTGATCGCGGCCTGCCCCAACCACATGAACCCGGCGCTTTCCTATATCGACCCCACCCGGGTCGACAGCATCAAGGTCTACGCCGGCATCACGCCCGTCAGCGTCGGCGGCGACAGCATCGGCGGCACCATCCTCGTGGAATCGGCCAAACCGCTATTCGCCAAGCCCGGCGAAGGCGTCCTGACCCAGGGCGAATTCGGCGCTTTCTACCGCAGCAACGGCGATGCCATGGGCGCAAACCTGTCGGCGACGCTTGCCGGCGAGAACCTGAGCGTGACCTATGCCGGCTCGACCGCCCAGTCCGACAACTACACGGCGGGCGACGACTTCAAGACAACGACTGCGACAGGCCGGCCCGGGCACACGCTGCCGCTCGACGAGGTCGGCTCCACCGCCTACAAGTCGATCAATCATGCCCTCGGTTTTGCCTTGCGCAATGACGGCCATGTGTTCGACCTGAAGCTGGCGCATCAGGAGATTCCCTACGAGAATTTTCCGAACCAGCGCATGGACTTGACCGACAACACCAGCAATCAGGTCAATCTGGGCTACACGGGCGAATATCAGTGGGGCACGCTGAAGGCGCGCCTCTACCACGAGAAGACCGAGCACGAAATGGACTTCGGCGATGACAAGCAGTTCGAGTATCCCAACAACGCACACGGCATGCCGATGAAAACGGAAGGGAAAACCATCGGGGCATCGATCAACGCCGAGATGCGGCTTTCCAAACGCGACACCCTGCGTGTAGGCGGCGAATATCAGGCCTATCGCCTGGATGACTGGTGGTCGCCATCCGGGACAGGCAGCATGTCTCCGGGGACCTTCTGGAACATCAACGACGGCCAGCGCGACCGCTACGCCGTGTTCGGCGAGTGGGAAGCGAAGATCAGTCCGCAGTGGACGAGTCTGCTGGGCCTGCGCCATGAGACGGTCAAAATGGACACAGGCGATGTGCGTGGCTACAACACATCGGGTGGTCCCACCCTCACCGACGCCGCCGCCTTCAACGCCCTCGATCGCGACGTGACCGACCGCAACTGGGACCTGACCGCGCTGGCGCGTTTTGAACCGGGCGCCACGCAGGCCTACGAGATCGGCATCGCACAGAAGACCCGCTCGCCCAATCTGTACGAGCGCTATACCTGGTCCACCTGGACCATGGCGGCGGTCATGAACAACTTCGTCGGCGACGGCAACGGCTATGTCGGCAACCTCGATCTGGCGCCGGAGGTGGCCCGAACCTTGAGCCTCGCCGCCAACTGGCACGATGCCGGGAAAAAATTCTGGGGGGTGCGCGTCGCGCCTTACTACACGCACGTGCAGGACTATATCGACGCCACCTGCAACAACGCCAGCTGCCCGGATGACCAGTTCAACGTGCTGAAATATGTCAACCAGTCGGCCCGGCTGCTTGGCGTCGATCTGTCCGGTCACTTCCTGGCGGCACGCAGCGCCGCCTACGGCGACTTCACGGTCAGCGGCATCGTGAATGTCACCCGCGGCGAGAATCGGGACACCGGCGACAACCTCTACAACATCATGCCCTTGAACGCGAAGCTGGCCCTGACGCAAAAGCTGGGGCGCCTGACCAATACGCTTGAAGGGCAGTTTGTCGCAGCGAAGAACGACGCCTCGGATGTCCGCAACGAAATCGAGACCGCCGGCTACAGCGTGTTCAACCTGCGCAGCAGCTACGCGTGGAAGCAGGTCCGGCTGGACGTCGGGGTCGACAACCTGTTCGACCGGGGCTACGCGCTGCCGCTGGGCGGCGCCTACCTCGGCCAGGGCACGACGATGTCGATCAACGGCGTCCCTTGGGGGATCGCCGTTCCCGGCATGGGTCGCTCGATCCATGCCGGGGTGAACGTCCAGTTCTAGGACGCTGCGGCGGAAGCCTTCCCGCGCCTGGAAACCGAAGCCCCGTGCGCTGAGCACGGGGCTTTCCGCATTCCAGCGCCGCCTCATCCGGCAGCGACGGCCAAAAAAAAACCCGCCGGCAGGCGGGGAAGAGAGAGGGGTACGCGATGAAGCGTGATCACACTGTAGGCGAGACGATTGCCGCGCACAACTGGACAAATTGTCGCAGCCCGCAGTCCGCCACAGCGCGCGCATTACAATGCCGCCATGTCGTCCGCGCCCGATTCCACCCTGCTGTCCACCCTGCCCGCCCGCGCCATGCTGGGGCGATTGCTGGCGGTGCGCGTATCGCTGATTGCCGGCTGGACGGCCGGCATTGCCTGGCTGCACTGGGGCCTCGCCATCCGCATGCCGCTGTTTCCGATGGCCGCGGTGCTGGTGTTGATGGCACTGTTTGCGCTGTCCACCGCATGGCGGCTGCGGCTGGACGTGCCGGCCACGCAGATGGAGTTTCTGGCGCACCTTCTGGCCGACCTCACCGCGTTTGCGGTACTGGTGTTCTTCAGCGGCGGCGCGACCAACCCCTTCGTCTCGCTGATGCTGGTGCCGGTCATCATCGCCGCCATCAGCCTGCGCCCGCGCTGTGTATGGCTGCTGGCGACGGTGGCGGGTGGCTATTACGCGCTGCTGCTGTTTGTCTACCAGCCGCTGGCGATCGCCGACCCGGTCGCCGCTTCCGCCATGCATCTGGGCGGCATGTGGTTCAACTTCCTGATCAGCGCGGCGCTGATCGCGTTCTTCGTCACCCGCATGCAGGCCGCGCTGCGCGCGCGTGACCGGGAACTGTCGGCCCTGCGCGAGAAGCAGCTGCGCGACGAGCGCATCGTCGCGCTCGGCACCCAGGCGGCGCTGGCGGCGCACGAGCTCGCCACCCCGCTCGCCACCATCCAGACCACCGCGCACGAACTCGCCGCCGAATTCGCCAACGATCCCGACATCGGTGCCGACTGCCGCCTGCTCGAAAAACAGGCGCAGGCCTGCAAACGCATCCTCACCCAGCTTGCGGCGCGCGCGCGGGACAGCGCGCCGGTGACGCAGCCACTCAACGCCTGGCTCGCCGCGCTGATCGAGCGCTGGCAGGTGCTGCGTCCTGACGCGCGAATCACGCCGCGACTGCCGTCGGACCCGCGCGCCTTCACCCCGCCGGACGGCCTGGAGCAGGCGATCCAGAACGTGCTCAACAACGCCGCCGATGTTTCGCCCGACACCGTCGAATTCGATGTCGACACCAACCCCCGTGCGCTTCAGATCGACATTGCCGACCGCGGCCCGGGCTTCACGCCCGAGCAGAAGGCACAGGCCGGCCACGTGCTGTTCAGTGCCAGGCCGGGGCGCGGCTGGGGGGTGGGGCTGGCGCTCACCCACGCCACCCTGGAACGGCTCGGCGGCAGCCTCACCCTGACCGAACGCGAAGGCGGCGGCACCCGCGTGCGCATCACCCTGCCCTGGAATCACTTCGCATGAATGGAAAACTGCTGATCGTCGAGGACGATGCCGACTTTGCCGCCGCGCTATCGCGTGCCATGAAGAAACGCGGCTTCGAGGTCGCCGTTGCGCACGACGCCGGCGAAGCCCGGATCGTGGCAGACCGCTTCGCTCCCGGACTCGCCGTCGTCGACCTGAAGCTGCCCGGCGAATCGGGGCTGCAGGTCGTCGCGATGCTGGCCGCGCGCACGCCCGCCCCCGCCATCGTCGTGCTCACCGGCTATGCCAGCATCGCCACCGCCGTCGAAGCGGTGCGGCTGGGCGCGCGGCATTACCTGGCGAAGCCGGCCAACGCCGACGAAATCCTCGCCGCACTGCTGCGCGACCAGCCCGATGCCGCGCTGGAAGTCAGCGCCGAACCCCTGTCCGTGGCGCGGCTGGAATGGGAGCACATCCAGAAAGTCCTGAACGAGCACGACGGCAACATCTCGGCCACCGCGCGCGCGCTAAAAATGCATCGCCGCACGCTGCAGCGCAAACTCGAAAAGAATCCACCCAAGCCCGGCTGAACGGGTCAGACCGCCACGCCCCAGTCCACCAGTCCGCTGTAGGCGGTGGCCAGCACCACCCCGCCGAAGACGATGCGATACCAGGCAAACACCGTGTAGTCGTGGCGGCTGACGAACTTGATCAGCGTACGCACGGCAATCAATGCGCTGACAAACGATGCCACCCCGCCCACCACGAACAGGGGAATGTCACCGGCATCGAACAGCTGCCAGTTCTTGTAGAGGTCGTACGCCGTCGCGGCGAACATGGTGGGGATGGCAAGCAGGAACGAGAACTCCGCTGCCGCTTTTCTGGACAGCCCGAGGAACAGGCCGCCGATGATGGTCGCGCCCGAGCGCGAGGTGCCGGGAATCATCGCCAGCGCCTGCGCAAACCCTACCCCCAGCGCACGGCGCCAGTTGAGATCGTCCACCGTCGGCGTGCTGATCACATGCTTGCGGCGCTCCGCCCACAGGATCAGCACGCCGCCGATGATCAGCGCGGACGCCACCACGATGGGGTTGAACAGATAGTGTTTGATTTCCTTGTAGAACAGGAGGCCCAGCACCGCCGCCGGCATGAACGCCACCATCAGATTGGTCGCCAGCCGCCGCGACGCCGGCTCGGTGTGCAGGGTCACCGCCACGTGCGAAAGCCGCACCCGGTATTCCCACACCACCGCAAAGATCGCCGCCAGCTGGATGGCGATCATGAACACCTTGGCCTTCTCGCCGTTGAAGCCCAGGAGCTGCCCCGCCAGGATCAGGTGCCCGGTGCTGGAGACCGGCAGGAATTCGGTGAAGCCCTCGACAATGCCGAGGATGAGGGCGTGCAGCAGCAGGGTGGGGTCGGTCATGGCGACGCTTCGAACGTTGGAAAAGGCGGCACCCGACGGGCGCGCCTGCGGATTATACGGCGGGTGGATTACACCCTTCGACAACCACCGGCCGCTCCTGAATCAGGCATTGATCGGCCAGACAGCCGGTTACCCGATTCCGGCCCGCTTGCTTGGCGTGGTAGAGACATTCGTCGGCAGAGGCGATCAGCGCGTCCAGCGTGCTGTGGGGGGCCTCCTGTTGGGCGATGCCGAAACTTGCCGTGACCGCGGTTTGCTCCGTTTCACACGGGATACGCCTGTCCGCGATCGCCACCCGCAGTCTTTCCGCCAGCGCGGTCGCTTCGCTCAGACTGGTTTCCGGCAGGAAAACGATGAACTCCTCCCCGCCCCACCTGGCCAGGACATCGCCCTGCCGGACCGATTGCCGGAGAATGTTCGACGTGGCTTTCAGCACCTCGTCGCCGTGCGCGTGGCCATGGCGGTCGTTGATTTGCTTGAACCGGTCGATGTCGAGCAGCATGACCGAAGTGTCGTGCCGATGGCGAATGGCATGACTCCAAAGCGGGCCGGTCTTGTCGTAAAAAGCGCGCCGGTTGTTCAGTCCTGTCAGCGGGTCGAGTTGCGCCAGCCGTTCGGCGCGCAGCTTTTCTTCCTGACCGACGCGGAACTGGTGGCCCAGCGCCAGGGCGAGCAGCGTGGCATCGACCAGCATGCCGATTTCCAGGGCGCGGAATGTCCAGCTGTTGTGGGGAATGAATCCCCAGACTGACAGCGTTGTCAGCATGCCGCCCACCATGCCCGTGATGGCGGCAATGAGGAAATACTTGGCCGGCTGCTGGCCCGCATGGACCGAAATGGCCCCCAGGAACAGCATGACGCCGGTGAATAAAAACACGAAGGTAAAAGAAACGAGCAGCGCATATTTCTGACTGTCGGACAGCAGCGCGGCGACAAGCAGCCCCCCGAATACGGCGCAATAGCCGATGACCACTTTTTGAACGCGGGGGAAATACAGCCGCAGATCGAGAAACCGGATGGCGAACAGCAGTCCGCTGACCGCGTAAAGGAACATCAGGATGGGGTTGGACCATTGCGCCCAGGCCACCGAATCGGGCCAGAGCCATGCGAATCCATGGCCGGTGTAGGAGACGTTCATGGCGACGAACATCGCCAGGTAAAGGGCGTAATACAAATAGCGCGAACTGCGGAGACTGAGGTACAGAATGGCGTTGTATGCCATCAGGGCGAGCAGGAAACCGTAGACGATACCGTAACTGAATTCCTGCTGGGTTTGCCTGATCCGCGAGGTCACCGGATTCAGCAGATACATCGGAACGACCATGGGATCGGGTGTTTCCACGCGGACGAACACATCGCTGACCCCCGCCCCAAAAACTTGATCAAACACAAAATAGCGGCTCGCCAGCGGGCGTTGCGCGAAGGCCTGCCGGTCGCCGACGCGATCGACCGTGACGGTTTTGTCCTGGTGCAGGAAATAGACCTCGATCCGGTCGAGCCAGGCTGTTTCGATGGACAGCATCCGGCGTACCGGGGTTGCGCCCGGGTTGTCGACTGCGAAATGGATCCACACCGGTTTTGCGCCGATGCCGAAATTCAGGACCGGACTTTTTCCGGGCCTGAACTTCCCCGCCTGATAGGCTGCGATCGCGTCAGGCAGAGCGAGCCGCCCGTCCTGTTCTTCCAGCACGCTCGTCGACAGGCCGATGGCGGATGCATGCTCCACGGCCGCGGACAACGGCACCGCGGCAGCCGGTGCGCAGCACAGGACAGCCAGCACCGCCACGTACCGGACGATCCGTCTGAAAAAGTTGCCGCGCAAATTCTGCTGCCGCTTGTTGGTCGAGTCGGGCGCGGTCAGACCTTGCGGTAGACCTCGGCGCCCTGCTTGACGAATTCAACCGCCTTCACTTCCATGCCCTTGGCCAGCGCAGCCGCTTCGGTGAGGCCTTCCTTCGCCGCGTACTCGCGCACGTCCTGGGTGATTTTCATCGAGCAGAAGTGCGGGCCGCACATCGAGCAGAAGTGCGCGACCTTGGCCGACTCCTTGGGCAGCGTCTCGTCGTGGAAGGACTTCGCCTTGTCGGGGTCGAGGCCGAGGTTGAACTGGTCGTCCCAGCGGAATTCGAAGCGCGCCTTGCTCAAGGCGTTGTCGCGGATCTGCGCGCCGGGATGGCCCTTGGCGAGGTCGGCCGCGTGGGCGGCAAGCTTGTAGGTGATGATGCCTTCCTTGACGTCGTCCTTGTTCGGCAGCCCGAGGTGCTCCTTCGGCGTCACATAACAAAGCATCGCGGTGCCGTACCAGCCGATCATGGCGGCGCCGATGCCGGACGTGATGTGGTCGTAGCCCGGCGCGATGTCGGTGGTCAGCGGGCCCAGGGTGTAGAACGGCGCCTCGTGGCACTGTTCCAATTGAATATCCATGTTCTCCTTGATCAGTTGCATCGGCACGTGGCCGGGGCCTTCGATCATCACCTGCACGTCGTGCTTCCACGCCACCTGAGTCAGCTCGCCCAGCGTCTTCAGCTCGCCCAGTTGCGCATCGTCGTTGGCGTCGTAGATCGAGCCGGGACGCAGGCCGTCGCCGAGCGAGAAGGCGACGTCGTAGGCCTTCATGATTTCGCAGATGTCCTCGAAGTGGGTATAGAGGAAGCTCTCCTTGTGGTGCGCGAGGCACCACTTGGCCATGATCGAGCCGCCGCGCGATACGATGCCGGTCATGCGGTTGGCGGTCATCGGCACGTAGCGCAGCAGGACGCCGGCGTGGATGGTGAAGTAGTCGACGCCCTGCTCGGCCTGCTCGATCAGCGTGTCGCGGAACATTTCCCAGGTCAGCTCTTCGGCCTTGCCGTCGACCTTTTCCAGCGCCTGATAAATCGGCACGGTGCCGATTGGAACGGGCGAGTTGCGGATGATCCACTCGCGCGTCTCGTGGATGTTCTTGCCGGTGGACAGATCCATCACGGTGTCGCCGCCCCAGCGGATCGCCCAGGTCATCTTCTCGACTTCTTCCTGGATACTGGAACCCAAAGCGGAGTTGCCGATGTTGGCGTTGATCTTCACCAGGAAATTGCGGCCGATGATCATCGGCTCGGTTTCCGGATGGTTGATGTTGTTGGGGATGATGGCGCGGCCGCGGGCGACCTCATCGCGCACGAATTCGGCGGTGATCTCGTTCTGCAGGTTCGCGCCGAAGTTCTGCCCGGGATGCTGGCGGTTCATCATGGCGGCGAGCTTCTCGCCCAGCGGGCCCGACGTTTTCAACGACTCTACATAGGCGGCGCGATTGTTGTTCTCGCGGATGGCGATGAATTCCATCTCCGGCGTGATGATGCCTTTGCGTGCGTAGTGCATCTGCGATACGTTCATGCCGGCCTTGGCGCGGCGCGGGGTGCGCGCAAGCTCGGGGAAACGCATCGCGGCGAGCGCGGGGTTGGCCGCCTGCTGGCGGCCGTATTCCGAACTCAGGTCGGTCAGGATTTCGGTGTCGCCGCGCGCCTCGATCCAGCGGGTGCGCAACGCGGGCAGGCCGGTGCGGATGTCGATCTTCGCCGCAGGGTCGGAGTACGGGCCCGAACAGTCGTAGACGAAAATCGGCGGATTTTTCTCGCCGCCCATGCTGGTGGGGGTGTCGTCCTGGCTGATCTCGCGCATCGGCACGCGGATGTCGGGCTGGCTGCCCTCGACGTAGATTTTTCGCGAGTTGGGCAGCGGCTGCACTGCGGCCTCGTCGACGTGGGCGGCGGCGGCGGTAAAGGGGGTGGCTTGAGTGGGAATGGCGGCGGTCATGGTGGCGCTCCGGAAATCAGGAGGCGTCAGACGCGCCTCGCTGGTATAAAGTCATGGAGGCTGCAGACAGCCTCGCTGGAATAAACGGAGGCCTGGTATGGCCTCACTGCAAAATCGAGGAGGCCTGGTACGGCCTCACTGCAAAATCGAGGAGGCCTGGTACGGCCTCGCTGCAAAATCGAGGAGGCCGGTTACGGCCTCCCTACGGCGGTTTCAACCGCATCAGGTTCAAAGGGTATGTCTCACTCCATCCGCAGCAATAGCCGGCTGGAGACCCCTGGCAAGCAGCTAAAGTTAGCCGAAATGTGGAATAATTGCAAGGCAAGACCCCATCTAACTTATTGATAATCAAGGGTACCGCATGGACATGGAACAGGCGCGCTACAACATGGTGGAACAGCAGATTCGTCCTTGGGATGTGCTGGATCAGGATGTGCTGGATCTGCTGTTCAAGGTGCGCCGCGAGGATTTCGTGCCGCAAGCGCATCAGGCGCTGGCCTTCGTCGACATGGAAATCCCGCTCGGCCATGGCCAGTCGATGTGGACGCCCAAGC
Organism: Hydrogenophilales bacterium; assembly: GCA_024636675.1. GTDB lineage: Bacteria > Pseudomonadota > Gammaproteobacteria > Burkholderiales > Thiobacillaceae > Thiobacillus. The sequence goes on from JAGXGM010000058.1 coordinate 13,460, forward strand.
TCGAAGCGCGCGTCATGCAGGAACTCGCCATCCGTCCCACCGACCGGGCATTGGAAATCGGCACTGGCAGCGGCTACTTCGCAGCCCTGCTGGCCTCCCAGGCCGCCGGCGTGGTGTCGGTGGACGTCATCCCCGAGTTTACTGCCAACGCGACGCGCAAACTGCGCGCACACGGCTTTGACAACGTGACGCTGCACACCGCTGACGCCGCCCGCGACTGGGCCGACGAGGCCGGCTTCGACGTCATCGTGCTGACCGGCTCGACGCCCCTGCTGTCGAATGCGTGGCTGCGCCGCCTCAAGCTTGGCGGGCGGCTGTTCGCCATCACCGGCCTTGCGCCGGTGATGCATGCGCAGCTGGTCACCCGCACCGCGCCGGATGCCACCCGCAGCGTGACGCTGTTCGAAACCTGCGTCGCGCCGCTGGTCAATGCGCCGCAACCCGTCGCTTTCGTGTTCTGAGTTCGACAGCACCTGTTTCAGCAGACATCATGCCCCACATTGAGAGACGCTAATGCGCCAGTTTCGTCCCGCAGAACTCGCCGCCTATATCGAGACCGGACACACCCCGGTGCTGCTCGACGTGCGCGAGCCATGGGAATGGGACCTGTGCCGCTTGCCCGGCGCGGTCCTGATTCCGATGCATGAGCTGCCCGCGCGCGTGGCGGAATTGAACACGCAAGCGGAAACAGTGGTCATCTGCCATCATGGTGTGCGCAGTTTTCATGCGGCGCGCTATCTTGAAACCATGGGGTTCGGCGACGTCATCAACCTGTCGGGGGGCGTCGCCGCCTGGGCCGACGAGGTCGACCCAGCCATGCCGCGCTACTGACCGATCTTCAAGGACTGGATATACATGCAACTCAAGCCGTTTTTTATCGCACTGACGCTGGCACTGACCCCCGCTGCCCAGGCCGAGAGCCTGACCGAGATCTTCCGTGACGCGCAGGCCTACGATGCGCAATACGCAGCCGCCCGCGCCGCCCGCGAGGCCGGCCAGGAAGCGGCGGTGCAGGGCCGCGCCGGCCTGCTGCCCAACGTCAACCTGGGCGGCAACGTCCGCTACAACAGCCTCGAATCCAGTCTGCCCGGCGGTGACGCCGATTACGATTCCAATGGCCTGTTATTGAATGCTGCGCAGCCCGTCTACCGCAGGCAGAATCAGGTGGAGTACGCGCAGGCCAAGGAACAGGTGAAGATCGCCGACATGCAGTTCAAGGTCGCCGAGCAGGATCTGATCCAGCGTGTTGCGCAGGCCTATTTCGACGTGCTGCAGTCGCGGGACAACATCGCTTTCATCAATGCGCAGAAGGCCTCCATCACCGAACAGCTGGCCGCCGCCAAGCGCAACTTCGAAGTCGGCACCGCCACCATCACCGACACCCATGAAGCGCAGGCGCGTTACGACCTCGCGGTCGCGCAGGAAATCGCCGAGCTGAACAGCTTCAACATCCGCCTGCGTGCGCTGGAGAAACTCATCGGCAAGCCGGCCGGCGCGCTCGACACGCTGGCCGACCCGGCACAGCTGAAAGCCGGGCCCGGCAGCATCGACGAATGGGCCGCCCGCGCCGCCGAAGGCAACCTGCAGGCCGAAATCCAGCGCATCGCCAAGACCATCGCCGACCAGGAAGTCGAACGCAGCCGCGCCGGCCACCATCCCACGGTGGATGCCGTCGCCAGCTACGCCATCAACAACGGCCAGAATTTAGGTTTCACCCAGATAGACACCCGGGTCGCCAGCGTCGGGCTGGAGCTCAATCTGCCGATCTACCAGGGCGGTCTGATCAGTTCGCGCGTGCGCGAAGCCGTCGCCAACCGGGAAAAAGCGCTGCAGAATCTCAAGAACGCGATCCGCGAAGCCGACTTGCAGGCCCGCCAGGCCTGGCTCAACGTCAACAGCAGCGTCGCGCGCGTGCAGGCGCTGGAGCAGGCGCTGGTCTCGACCAAAGCCCAACTCGATTCCACCAAGCTTGGTCTGGAAGTCGGCGTGCGCACCAACCTCGACGTGCTGAACACAGAGGAGCAGGTACTGTCCGCCCGGCGCGATCTGGCCGGCGCACGCTATAACGCCCTGCTGTCCCGCCTGTCGCTCAAGGCCGCTGCAGGCAGCCTCACCCCGGCCGACCTGGCCGAGATCGACCAGTACCTGAGTCCGCCAGCAGCGGTGCAATAAGCGCCGCCACCCGCGCTGCCGCGCCGCAATTCCGGGCGGCGTACGCCAGACCGGCCTCGCCCATACGGGTACGCAGCGAATCATCGTTCAGCAGCTTGAGCGCATTCGCCAGCAGCTCTGCGGCGTCGCCCACCCGTAGCGCCGCACCGGCCTCGATGGCCAGCCGCGTCGCCTCCTCGAAATTGAAGGTATGCGGGCCGACCAGCACCGGCCGTCCCACGCTCGCCGCCTCGATCAGGTTCTGGCCGCCCAGCGGCTGCAGGCTGCCCCCGACGAAAGCCACATCGCACGCCACGTAATACGCGAACAACTCACCGAGGCTGTCGCCCAGCAGCACCCGCGTGTCCGGGTCCAGGGCCGCTCCCTCCAGCGCGCTGCGGCGCTGGCAGGACAGGCCGGCGGCGGCGACCAAGTCCGCCACCGCGTCGAATCGCTGGGGATGACGCGGCACCAGCACCAGCAGCACATCGACCGGCGCAGCCTCGGCAAACGCGCGCAGCAACGGCGCTTCCTCGCCTTCACGCGTGCTCGCCGCCAGCAACACCGGGCGCGAGCCCCAGCGCTGGCGCCAGGCCGCGCCGCGTGCCAGCTGGGCGGCCGGCGGCGCGATGTCGAACTTGAGATTGCCGACCACCGCCACCGTGCGCGCGCCAAGCGCGGCCAGCCGCGCGGCATCGGCGTCGGTCTGCGCGGCCACCACCGCCACCCGTTCCAGGCATGCCCGCGTCAACGCCGGCAGCCGCGCATAGCCGCGCGCCGAGCGCGCGGACAGCCGCGCATTGGCCAGCAACAGCGGCACACCCGCCCGCGCAGCGGCATGGATGAGATTGGGCCACAGCTCGGTTTCCATCAGGATGCCGGCGCGCGGCTGCAGGCGCCGCATGAAACGGCGCATCAGGCCGGCGTAGTCGTAGGGCAGATAGACGATGCGGGCGAAGTCGCCGTACAGCGCCTCGGCGGTGGCGCGCCCGGTCGGCGTCATGCAGGTGAGCAGCACGGGGGCATCCGGGTGCGCGTCGCGCAGCGCATTGATCAACGGCTGCGCCGCGCGCATCTCGCCCACCGACACCGCATGAATCCACAGCGCGCCGGTAACGGGTGTGGGGCCGAGCGCCAGCCGCTCGCCCCAGTGCACGAGATAGCCGCGCTCGCGCCGCCCGCGCCACAGCAAACGCAGGGGAATCAGGGGTGCGGCCAGCAGCAGGGCAATGCGATACAGGGTCCAGTCGAACAACAGGCGCAGGGTGGGCATCGGCAGATTGTAAAGGGCGCGGTGCTAGAATCGACGCCTCTTTGGAGGCCTGACAATGAAAATCCTGCTCACCGGCGCCGCCGGTTTTGGTTCCGGCCATTCGCTTCGCTCACGTAACTTGCGCATGGCGCAAGTTAGCCTTCTCTGAAACCGGCGGAGACATTTTATGAAAGTTCTTCTTACAGGTTCCGCCGGTTTTATCGGCATGCACGTCGCGCAAATCCTGTTGAAGCGCGGCGATGAAGTGGTCGGCATCGACAGTCTCAACGACTACTACGACCCGGCGCTGAAGCTCGCGCGGCTGGAGCAGCTGAAGCCCTACCCCAACTTCCGCTTCGTCAAGGCCGATATCTCCGAGCGCATGGTGATGGAGGACCTGTTCGAGAAAGGCCACTTCGACGCCGTCATCAACCTCGCCGCGCAGGCCGGCGTGCGCTACTCGCTGAAGAATCCGCACGCCTACGTGCAGTCGAACATCGTCGGCTTCGCCAACCTGCTCGAAGGCTGCCGCCACCACGGCGTCAAGCAC